>CP051152.1:3471806-3829075 GCA_003970805.2 Undibacterium piscinae | reverse complement strand
GATGGCGATCGCCTGCGGCAATACCTTTATCTTAAAACCGTCTGAGCAAGATCCTATGGTCACCATGCGCTTGTGCGAACTGGCCATGCAAGCCGGGATACCGGCAGGCGTCTTGAACGTAGTGCATGGCGGTGAAGAAATCGTCAATGCGATCTGCGATCATCCAGTCATCAAGGCAGTGTCTTTTGTAGGATCGACTAAGGTCGGCACGCATGTGTATCAACGCGCCACACTGGCAGGCAAGCGCGCGCAATGCATGATGGGTGCGAAGAACCATGCGGTAGTGTTAGCCGATGCAAATAAGCAGCAAACGCTAAACAATCTGGCTGGCGCCGCCTTCGGCGCGGCCGGTCAACGTTGCATGGCCTTGCCTGTCGTGATCCTGGTGGGCGAGGCGCAAGCTTGGGTAGGAGATTTAGTCGAAAAAGCCAAAACCTTGAGCGTCAACGCCGGTGCCGAAGCAGATACCGATATTGGCCCCCTCATTTCCTGCACCGCCAAACTCAGAGTGGAACAACTCATAGACTCCGGCCTACAGCAGGGTGCCACCCTATTGCTCGATGGCCGCGATGTGCGCGTGGCTGGCTATCCAGAAGGCAATTTTGTCGGGCCGACCATCTTTAGCAATGTGCGCACCGAGATGCGGATTTACCAGGAAGAGATATTCGGCCCGGTACTGTGCATCCTGCATGCCGCCAATCTGGCTGAGGCCATCGCCATCATCAATGCCAATGCGCACGGCAATGGCACTGCGATTTTTACTCAATCTGGTGCGGCGGCGCGCACTTTCCAGGAGCAAGTCGATGTCGGCCAGATCGGTATCAACGTGCCTATCCCGGTGCCGGTGCCGCTGTTTTCCTTCACCGGTTCACGCGCCTCCAAGCTCGGCGATCTGGGTCCTTACGGCAAGCAAGTCATACAGTTTTACACCCAGACCAAAACCATCACGTCCAGGTGGTTTGATGATGAGCTCGCGGCTGGAAAAGTGAATACGACTATTTCTTTGAAATAGGCGGCCACATGGACTTTGAACTCAACCAAGACCAGCGCGCCTATCAGCAAGCAGCGCGCACGTTTGCGGCGCACGAGATGCATGCGCAGGCGGCACAATGGGATGCACAAGCGATCTTTCCGCGCGAGCTGATTGCGCATGCCGGCCAGCTCGGGTTTTGCGGTCTATACGTGGCGCAAGAACTGGGCGGGATGGGGCTAAGCCGGCTCGACGCCGCCATTATTTTGGAAGAATTAGCGCGCGCCTGCCCTTCTACCGCCGCCTACATCAGTATCCACAATATGGCGACCGCAATGATCGCTGCCAGCGCCACGCCCATGCTGCAAGCCGATTGGCTACCAGCGCTGGCCAGCGGAGAAAAACTCGCCTCGTATTGTCTGACCGAGGCTGGCGCCGGCTCGGATGCGGCCGCGCTAAGCACCAGCGCCAGCCGCAGCAGTGATGGCGAGCACTATATTCTCAATGGCAGTAAGGCCTTCATCTCAGGCGCGGGTGCCACCGATGTCTTGGTAGTGATGGCGCGCACCGGTGCCGCTGGTGCCGCTGGTGCCGATGGTATCTCGGCTTTTGCGATTGCCGCCGATACACCCGGCATTAGTTACGGTCGCAAAGAAGAAAAAATGGGCTGGAATAGCCAACCCACGCGCAGCATTCATTTTGATAATGTGCGCATCCATCAATCCCAATTACTCGGACGTGAAGGCCAGGGTTTCCGACTCGCGATGCGGGGTCTGGATGGTGGCCGTATCAATATCGCGACCTGCTCTATCGGTGCGGCGCAATCGGCTTTAAACAGCGCGCAAACGTATATGAGTGAGCGGCGTCAGTTCGGCCAACAACTGGCGGCTTTTCAGGGCTTACAATTTAAGCTGGCCGACATGCAAACCGAATTAGTCGCGGCCCGTCAGATGGTGCGACTGGCGGCCACCAAGTTAGACAATCAAGCCGAAAATGCCTCAATCTACTGTGCCATGGCCAAACGGCTGGCGACCGACACCGGCTTTAAAGTCTGCAACGAGGCGCTGCAGATACATGGCGGTTACGGCTACATCCGCGAGTATCCTTTAGAACGCTACTTGCGCGATGTGCGGGTACATCAGATACTGGAAGGCAGCAATGAAATCATGCGCGTGATCGTGGCGCGCCACATGCTCAAGCATGCAGTCAGCGAAGAATTTTTATGACTATGCAATTTTTTTCAATTTGATTTTCTAGGAGAGCTGCATGCAGCAGTCAGAAGATAGCGCCGTCCCTGTGGTTTTATTCCAGACCCTGGACGCCGCCAATGGCAAACAAATAGCTATCGCCACTTTAAATGTAGAGAAAACGCTCAATGCCTTATCCATGGAAATGGTAGAGCTACTGAGTACGCAATTACAGCTCTGGGATAAGAATCCCAACATCGCAGCTGTCGTGTTGCAAGCGGCCGGTGACAAGGCCTTTTGCGCCGGTGGCGATTTGCAAAAACTGTATGCCAGTATGTTAGAGCAGCACGCTACACCACAAAAAAATGACTTACTCGGCAATCTTCAGGCCTTGAAATTTTTTGAACAGGAATACCGGCTCGATTACCAGATCCATACCTATCGCAAGCCGCTACTGTGCTGGGGCCACGGCATTGTGATGGGCGGCGGCATAGGCTTAATGGCCGGTGCCAGTCACCGCGTGGTGACGGAAAAATCGCGCCTGGCGATGCCCGAAATTAGCATAGGCCTGTTCCCCGATGTGGCCGGCTCCTGGTTCTTAAACCGCATGCCTGGCCAGCTAGGTCTATTCTTGGGTTTAACCGGTGCCGCCATCAACGCCAGCGACGCCAAGTTCGTCAAACTGGCCGACTACCAATTGCCACATGCCAGCAAGGCCGCAATACTGGCGGGCATGCAGGCGCAAAGCTGGAGCGAGGATGCCAGTGCCAATCAGCTCTTGCTCAGCGCGCTCTTGCTGCAGGCCGAGCAAGCTAGTGGCTCGCATGAACACGGTCCACTACGCCGCCATTTTGATCTGATCAACCAACTCTGTGCCAGTGCAGATTTAGCGCAAGTGGTACAACAGATTACTCAGCATGTCAGCGAGGAAGCATGGATGCAAAAAGCCATTGCTGGTCTAAAAAAAGGCAGCCCTGTATCGGCATGGTTGGCGCATAGCTTACTACAGCGTTGCAGCCATTTGTCGCTGGCCGAAGTGTTTCGACTAGAGTTGGTAGCTGCACTGGCCTGTAGTAGCGCGGGCGATTTTGCCGAAGGCATACGCGCCTTGATCATCGATAAAGATCAGCAGCCGCGTTGGCAGCATTCCAGCTTGGCAGAGATCAATCAAGACCAATTGGATCAGCGCTACTTCGCCACGCCATGGGACGCCAACAGCCATCCTCTGCGTGATTTGGGTGCTGCGCAGGAAATATCGTCACTGTTCAGCCCGCTATGAAGAAAGTCAAAACCACTCAACACAGAGGCACAGAGGCACAGAGACACAGAGATTCACAGAGGAGAACAAGGCGGTTCTCCGTTTTTCTCTGTGTCTCTGTGCCTCCTTTGAGAGGTTTTCGTTTTGTTTTTAATGATCTTAGTAGCAGGCTGAGCAGTTACGAAATATCGTAAAACACCCAGCAGGCAGGCTGGAGGGGCATATTCTATGCGGGTTTCCAGCCTATCTGCCCGCTAGGCCGCATGGGCTATGCGCCAGCGGCCTGCCCACTTTTAAAATTTATATTCGGGAGTAGCTATGTCATCCTCATCAAAAATCGCCTTCATAGGCCTGGGCAATATGGGCGCACCGATGGCGCTCAATTTACTGCGCGCCGGCCACCAACTTAGCGTCTACGATTTGTCGGCCAGCGCGCTGCAAGTGGTGCGCGAAGCTGGTGCCAGTATCGCCGACTCGGCCGCCGCTGCGGTGCAAGTGGCCGACATCGTCATCAGCATGTTGCCCGCCAGCCGACACGTAGAACAACTGTATTTGGGAAGCGCCGTGGGCAGCTCGACAGAGGTTCCCGGCATCCTGGGTCAGATCGCCGCGCATGCCTTAATCATAGACTGCAGCACGATCGCCGCCCTCACTTCACAAAAAATCGCACTGGCAGCGCAAGCGCGCGGCCTGGCCATGCTCGATGCGCCAGTCTCGGGCGGCACTTTAGGAGCGGCCGCTGGCACCTTGACGTTTATCGTAGGTGGCAGCGCCCGCGATCTGGAAAGAGCCAGGCCAGTGCTTGCTGCGATGGGGAAAAATATTTTCCACGCCGGCGGCAACGGTGCTGGTCAAACCGCCAAAATTTGCAATAATATGCTGCTAGGCATACTCATGGCAGGCACCGCCGAAGCCTTGGCACTGGGCGTGGCCAACGGGCTCGATCCCAAAGTATTGTCCGACATCATGAGTAAGAGTTCGGGACGCAACTGGGCGCTAGAGCAATACAATCCCTACCCTGGTGTGATGGAAAACGTACCTGCGGCGCGTGGTTACAGCGGTGGCTTTGGGGTCGATCTGATGTACAAAGATTTAGGTCTGGCGACCGAAGCAGCACTGAGCGCGCAAGCCACGATACCGCTAGGAGAATTGGCGCGCAATCTGTATGCCATGCATAGCAAAAATGGCGCTGGCGCCGAGGATTTTTCCAGTATTTTGAAGCTATTTCAAAACACCTCGAAATGAGCCGGTAAGCGATTGAGCTAGTAAAAGAGTACTGCGGAATATCCAAGTCGGCTAGATCTAGTCTGGCATCATGGGCAACAAGCGCTGTCATCGTTCTGAAAGCCATGCTAGTTGAAAACCCTAGCGTGGTGCGCGGCTTATGGAATAAACTCAGTCTCTTCAGCCACAAAAAAGGGCGACATGACTAGCATCCTCATCCTCGGAGCGACGGGCTTGGTAGGTCAGCAATTACTCACTCTGGCACTCGACGATACCCGCATCAGTCAGGTGATTGCCCCTAGCCGGCGAGCTTTAGCGGCGCACCCCAAACTAAGTAATCCTATCGTCGATTTCGAGCACTTGCCGCTAGACGCCAGTTGGTGGCGTGCCGATGTCGTATTGTGCGCCTTGGGCACCACCATGCGTCTGGCCGGCTCGCAAGCGGCTTTTTATAGGGTCGACCATGATTATGTCCTCGATGCCGCGCGCTTGGCACATCAGGCCGGCAGCTCAGTTTTTGTACTCAATTCATCAACTGGGGCAAAGCTCGATGCCAGCTCATTTTATTTGCGCGTCAAGGCCGAAACTGAACGCGATCTGGCTGCGCTGAAGTTTAGCTCGCTCATCCTGGTGCGCCCATCCTTGCTCGATGGCGGGCCAAGACGCCAGCAGCGCTTAGGCGAAAGCATCGCGATTGTGCTCTGCAAGTTACTAGGGCCTTTACTGACAAAAAGGCTGCGCCCGATTAGCACCGCCAAACTGGCCAAAGCAATGCTGTGCGCGGGATTAAGCGCTAAGCCGGGTATCCATGTGATTGAATCGGAACAGCTACATTAGCAGGGCATGCGTCGTGACATAGCGCCTTGAGCAGGCACTGAATATCGATTGCTCAATCTGCGTCTATCTAAATTTGCTGCGCAGCAATCTGAGGAAAATGCACGGTAAAGCAAGTGCCCTGCCCCAATTCGGAAGTGACAGTTAAATCGCCGCCCAACACCGCGGTGGCTAAATTACGCGAAATCGACAAGCCTAGACCAGAGCGGCCCTGGCCTAAGCGTGTGGTAAAAAACGGGTCAAACACCCTTGCCAATATATCTGGCGCCATGCCTATGCCGTCGTCGCTAAAGCTGAGCGCTATTTGCCCCTCTACCAGCTCGACAGAAATTCGTAGATTTCCATGACTACGTCCGACAAAGGCATGGGTCAAGGCATTTTCAACCAGACCGACGGCAATCTGACTCAAAGGCTCGGGATAACTATCGCAGACAATATCGGCCGCGATCTGGTACTCAATCTGCCAGCCAGGCTGGACTAGCTTTTGATTGTGCGCCAGTACGCTATCTTGTAACAGGTCCAGCAAATTAAACCTCTCGCGCTGCGCCTGGCGCCTATCCACCGCAACCTGTTTAAAGCTAGCCACTAATTGTGCGGCACGTTCGCAAGCGCGCGTCATCAAGGCTGCCAGGGAAGTGACATCAAGCATATAACTATCAAGTTGCGAGCGCCGCAAATCACCACGGGCAATGCTGGCACTGACATCCTGGCAAAGCTCGCTCAAGGTAGATGCAGCCATCAAGGCGTTGCCTATCGGCGTATTGAGTTCATGCGCCACACCGACCACCAAAGAACCGAGCGCCACTTGTTTCTCGGCCTGTAGCAGATCAGCCTGGGCTTTTTGCAAAGCCGCCTCTGATGCTTTAAAGCCAGTACGGTCTTCCACCAGCCAAATCGTGCCCTTACTCAGGTCTTTAGGATCAGCCAGATAGGCGATCAACTTCACCCACAATCGTTTTTGGCCGTTGCTATGCTGGGTATACAACTCGGTTTGCAGAGACAGTCCGGTGGATAATAAGGGAAAGGCCATCTGACCAAAGGCCTCGTATTCGTCCTGCGAACTAAAAAAAATCGAGGCTGGAGAGCCGATAGCTTGCCCATCCGGGTAACCGAACATTTCGCCGAAACGCGGATTGTAACGGGTGATTTTTCTATCTTTGGTAAACAAAATACCGATGGAGGCATTTTCTACCAGCGCCTCCAGCTCGCGCATGGATTCGGCTAGTTGCTCACGGGTGCGCCTGGTCACTTCGGTATCGACCACGATCCAGATACTGCCTTGACTAATATCCGCCGGATTGAGTGCCTTACCGTGTAAATGACACCAGCCTAAACTGCCGTCTTTACGTTTGCACTGAACTTCGGTCTCATACGAGCGTCCGCCATCCATCACTCTGGCCGCCTTTACCCGAAACTCCTGATAGGCTAGTTCACTAGGGAAAACCGAGATGGTAGGCAAGCCCACCAGGCTTGCTGCGGCATAGCCGAAGATCTCGGCAGAACGATCGTTGCAACGCTGTATTTTATGTTCGCGGGTATAAATAAATCCTACCGCAGCATTGGCAAAAACCGCCTCCAGCTCCAACAGAGTTAGGCGATTTTCTTCCTCAGCCGCTTTGCGGGCGCTGATATCCGTGAAGATCCAGATCACTTCATCACCCACCAGGGTAGAACCTTGCACCTGGCTACCGGTCGCATGCACCCAAATCAGATGCCCATCGCGGTGCGGCATCTGTAACTCGGTGCTAAAAGACCCATGGGTCTTAAGAGCCGGATAAACCTGTCGACTTAGCTCGCCAAAGTGCGCCTCATCGCGAAACAACAGGCGCGTCGAACGGCCTAATAATTCTTCGGCGCTATAGCCAAACATGCTGGCCATACGCTCGTTACAACGTGCCACTGTGCGCTGATGCGAGTACAAAATGCCGACTGCCGCGCTGTCAAAGATGGCGCGCTGCTCTTCTAAGGTTTGGCGCAGTTGTTGCTCATGCAGATGTTCAAGCGTGACATCCTCAACAAACCACAGTGTGCCGTCTTGCTTATTATTGCGATTGACGGCCTTAGCAGAAAAGCGCGCCCAAAACAGACTGGCATCTTGCCGACTAGCTTGTATATCGGCCCGAAACGCCTTGCCCGCTGTCAGCGCTGGCCCCGCAATTCGGCCAATTTCCAGATAATTTTCAGGAATAGAGAAGAACAAGAGACTGGCTGGTTTGCCTAGCAATTGCTCGCTTTGATAGCCCATGATCTCCAGGAAACTAGCATTTGCCTGCAGCATAATGCCATCCTGCGTGAACAAAATGCCCATAGGAGCACCATCCATGATGGCATCGTATTTCAGCAGCGTATCTGGAGTTTCTAAAGATACAGTCTTAGCAAGCCTCGCAGTTTGATCAATTTTGTTTCCAGCACTCACAGCTTTATATCCTAGTCACACAAATTAGCTCTGCGGACAAACATCCGCATCAAATACGACATTATGCAGTCATAAAACTATGTCAGATATAAAAGAATGCTGCAAAGCTAGACAAATATCCTATATTACTCATATAGCAAAAAGCATAAATCCATTGCCCAGATCCTAGTCCTAAGACACTAGTGATAATGTATTAAATTCTTGTAAGAGTGTTTAAAAGTGCATTATTAATAAAGTGAAGTCTACTTAAAAAGCAAAGTCTCTTGTCTTCTTATTTAGAGAACTGTCTCTTCTGAGTATTACCTCTAATAAATCTTTATTCTTGACAATAGCCTGTTGATACTATCCAGTTTGAAATTTTTTACATCTACTTACACGTGATCGTATCCACTTGTTGGTGAAGGACTCCATGAGAGGGCTAACATTAGCGTCGTTTAAGCTTCACGACTATTTTCCTTCCTAGATAAAATAAAAATGTAAGCAATTTACTATTCGAACTCATACGCAACTTTTGGAAAGAAAAATCATGCAAGTACGTAAATCATTATTACTCATCGCCAGCGCCACCAGCTTACTAGGCAGCAGCCAATTGGTCAGCGCGGCAGAAAACAGCGAAGTCGCAACCTTTGGGTATCTGGGGTCTGGACTCAGCAATCCTGCCGGTCTCTGGCCTGTACGGCCAAGTTTTGCTACCTAGCTATAGAGCCAGCGCGCTAAAGATGGCAATGGTGATGATGTCTCCTTCGCCAAAACAGTTCCTGGCATTCCAGTGACAATTAGAGGCACAGTCAATGCCAAGATTAAAGTTGACGCCGTCGTCCCATGGTCACGTCAGCCCAGCCCGATTCTTGGTGGCCGTATTGGTGCCTATATCGCGGTTCCGCTGCTAATAACAGCGAAGGCGCATCCCATGCCGCGAGGTCGTCTTCAATGCACAACAGCAACTCCTGTTTGAATACTCGTCATGATTAAGGCGGTTGAAAGTGAGTTGATGAGTCGTCGCTTTCTGGCCGATATCCGCACCAGCACCACCAAAGAGGAACGGGTACAGCTACTTAGTCAAATGCTGGCGCTAGGACAAGGTTTTGCAGCGCTAGGCGACTGGAAAGTCGGTGACGTCATGACGATAGACTGGGCATCGGGCAAGGGAACCAAGTTCAGTTCTAACGGCAAACAAATCGGCGAAACACTTAAGGATGACCTGACTATGCAGGCACTGATGAGAATATGGGTAGGCGACAATAGCAATGACCAAAAACTCAAGCGTCAATTACTAGGCGAACGAGAGTAATTTCAGGTTTATATACTGACTAGCATCTGCAAGCTAAGCATAAAAAATGCCGTAAATGACATCTAAATCAGATGGAATTTACGGCATTTTGCATACAGGCTAAGCACCAATTAGTAAGTTCAAGCGAGAACTATCACTTTGGAAAAATCTTTGCGCGCTGCTGCCTGACAAACCAGTCATGTAACATTTTCTCTTCGTATGGGAAACTGCTAATGCCAGAGGGAGTGCGTGAACCGGACATGAAGCCCATGTCTTTCAGGCTCTCCTTGCCGGAAGCTAGCACTTCATTTCCGGCATTTTTTAACGTATAAGTAAAACGCATACGCGGCCAGGATACAGGCTTCACGATACGAAGAGCGCGATTAGCGGCATTTACCTCTCCGGCCAGATCGAGATCCGTCACATTAACTTCCAGTTGGTAACCATCTGGCAAGCTTTTCGCCAGATCGGCAAAAATCAGATCGAACTCCTTAACAATCCTCGTCTGAAACCCTTGCTGCGATTCATTCGCGGCACGAATGTCGGTAAATTTTTCCAACTCCTGCCAACTTACTTTCGCCTCACCGGCACAAGCAGAACCGACGAACACGCAGGCAGTAATCAAGCTAAACAATACTTGTTTCATCTTTTTCTCCTGTTGTTAATAGCTTCAGTTTTTCTGACATAAAAAAAGGGTAGCCATTTCTGGCTACCCTTTTTAATTTCAGATCAAATCAGGCTCACACCTGAATTTGATTAGAATGCGTGACGGATACCTGCGTTGAACAGTTTGTCTGTCAAACCGTTGCCGCCTGCATTGTAAGCAGCTTTTGTATCATTCTTAGTCTGTGAGTAAGAAGTGTACAGGTTAGTACGCTTAGACAAGTTGTATGTGTAACCCAATGCCCATTGATTTGCATTAGCGTTAGAAATAGTGCTGTTAGTGATACGTGTGTAGTCAGCAACAACTGCACCAGCGCCAACAGGAACTGTAGCACCGATCATCCAAACATTTTTCTTAACTTCTGTTGCAGCTTCGCCGCCTTTGAGCAATTCGTAGGCAGCGTGTGCTTTAGCCATACCGAAGTCGAAAGTACCACCGACCAGAGTTTTTTCGCCGTCAGTAGCTTTTACACCAGCTGCATCTTTTGCTTTTTCGTAAACAATGCTAGCGAAAACTGGACCAGCGCTGTAAGTAGCGGAAACAGCACCAACGCTGTTAGCTGCATTGTTGCCAGCTACTTCGCCGAAACCGTATTGGCCAGCAGCGGAGAAGCCGCTCATGTTTGGAGTAACATAAGTAGCTGCATTGTCACGACGTGTTACTGTACCGAACAAACGGTTCATGTTGCCAGCCAGACCAACGCCGAAAGGATCGATGGACTCAGAAGCGACATAAGTCAAAGATTTTTGACGACCCAGATTCATAGTACCGAAGTCACCAGACAAACCAACATAAGCTTGACGACCAAAGCCCAGACCTTTTTGGTCAGAAGCGCCAGTATCAGCCAAGATGCCCATTTCCAATACGAAGTTAGCTTTCAAGCCTGAACCCAGATCTTCAGTACCCTTGAAACCCAGACGGGAACCGGATTGAGCACCGCTCTCCATAGAATATTTAGTGCTGTTTGCGGACGTGCCATTGTCGTCACGCTGAACGCCCATATCTACGATACCGTAGACAGTTACTGAAGATTGAGCAAAAGCTGCACCAGAGAAAGCACCGATCAAAGCCAGCGCGAGTATTGATTTTTTCATAGCGTAATATCCAAAATATAAAAATTAATTTCTGCTGCAACACAACAAGCACACAACAGAAACAGGTTTGCAGGTCTTATTTACAGCCGAGAACCCTAGCTTCAGATCCAATGACAATAAACACTATACCTGCGGAAAATGACAATTTGATGAATTCACAAAGTAGAGCCAGTAACACTCTTGCCTATGTCTGAAAAAACCGACAACACTCTTATTACAAGAATAGACAAGATTTGTTAGATACCACATTAACAAATTAGTTCACATTATAACTAAAAATTAGCCATGCTGCATAGCACCAATAAAGTACGGGACAATACGTATATTTCAAGCCAGATTGATAACATATATTGTATATTCCGATTTTTAGCCTGCTTTGATGCTGCGCAGAGATCAAATATCAAACGGCAAAATCGCAGAAAAAAACAACACTTTTCATTATTATTGGATTTTTTATAGACTTTCGACAGATTATTAACAGGCGAATTCGGCCTTCTACTTACGCCTCCTCGTCTTAGCAAGACGTCAAAATTCTCATGCAGAGGTCTGTTAGAGCATGTAATCAATAAAATGAATAACACTTATTTATTTTTTTAAAAAATAGTGCAGATTTAAATACGCCATTTAATTATTTAAATAAATGCATAGAAAATTTCGAGATGAAGAAAACTGTCAATCAACCGTCAATATGTGAATGCATGTCTCAATAAAACAACAGTTATAAGTAAATAAGCAAATACCTTCACTCTTTTGGTGATTTTTTCTATCTAATTTGAACCGTTTTTAACTCCTTGTAACTAAAAAGTCAGTGGCAAGATCACTTTATTAGCTACGCGGCAAACAAAACTGGAAATAAAAAAGCGCCGCATCTGGTGTGCGGCGCTTTGGTATAGATTCTTAAATCAATCTTATTCTTTTGGCTTCGCTTCTTCACGGCGATTAAAACCAGCCACCATATCAAAGCGGAACAAACGACATTCGAGTGCGCCATTAAAAAATGGGGTCTTGCGGGATTCCTTTAGACGCAAGAATTTAGGCAAGCCCAAGTCGGCGGTAAACAAGAACACGCTCCAGCCTGTAAAGCGCTGCTTTAGTGTGGTACTGAAGGAGCTGAAAAAATCACGCGCCAACTCATCCGGTTCCAGCGAGCCGTCACCGCGCACACCGATACGTTCGCCATACGGAGGATTGGTCAGCAAGATACCGGGCGTTTCAGTCGGCGCCTTGATTTCCTGAGCTTCAATCTGCTTGAGCGGCACTTCAAACTTGATGCCCGCCTTGTTCAGGTTATTTCGCGTCATGACTATCATATCGCCGGAAATATCACTGCCGAAAATCGTTGGCTCACTTGGGATAGGATTAGGCTGAACCTGATCTTTAATCGCCAGCCATTCTTCTTCGTCAAAACTGCCAAACTTTTCAAACGCAAACTCTCTGTGTAAACCGGGAGGAATACCGGCCAGCATTTGCGCCGCCTCGATCAAAATGGTACCGGAACCGCACATAGGGTCGAGCAAGGGTACGCCTGGCTTCCAGCCGGCGGTACGTAAAAGACCCGCAGCCAGATTTTCGCGTAAAGGCGCATCCCCTGTTTCCAGACGCCAGCCACGCTTAAACAAGGCTTCACCGGAGGTATCCAGATAGACCGTGAAATTGCGCGCATCAAGAAAACCAACGATACGCATGTCCGGCATTTTGGTATCAACCGACGGGCGCTGGGTAAATTGGTCACGGAAGCGATCGCAAATAGCATCCTTGATCTTCAGGGTGGCAAATTCCAGACTCTTGAGCGGGCACTTAATGCCGGTAACATCGACGCGTATCGTGTGGTGATAGCCAAACCAGTCTTCCCATGGCTGCTCGAGAGTCAGGTCGTAAATATCATTCTCGTTGATGTAACCGGAATGCGCCATGCGCAACAGGCAGCGGGAGGCTATCCGCGAATACAGATTGATGCGATAAGCATCTGATAACTCACCTGAGCAATGTACGCCGCCCGGCACTTGAGTATGAACGTGCAAGGTTTTGTTGATCTGGCCGATTTCATTGAGCTCTTCAGCCAATGCCACTTCCAAGCCGCGTGGGCAAGGGCAAAAATAGGAATAACGTGTTTTCATAGGTGAACCTTTTATCCGTTGTGATTCAAATTAATCCTGAAGGCACCGTGCCATTCAGGGGTACTGCAAAACTACTTACTTTGTTATTGGCACTTAATTCGTACTTATTCGGACTTAATTGGCAATTAATTCGCACTTAAATCCGTACTACATATCGCTTTCATTCTGGAGCCAGTTATTTCTGAAAGGCCCGCTCCAGAAAATCAAGCCGGTCTTGGCCCCAAAAACTTTCGCCCTCATAAGAAAACCAAGGCACGCCAAACACATTGGCGGCGATCGCTTCATTGGTGAAACGCTCGTACTCAGCCTGCACACTGGCGGTTTCCGAAGATTTCAGCATTTGCTTGCCATCCAACTCGCAATCAAATGCCAGGCCAACCAGCGTATCGGGGTCGGCAATATTTTTCTGTTCGGCCCACAGGGCACGCATAATAACACCAGTCAGCGTCAGAGCAGCCTCAGTGCCATGCGCTAACTGCGCCGCGATGATCATCAAAGCCGCCGGATCAGCCGCCACCGGAAAAAAACTAGGCTGCAGATTCATGGGCATGCCCAGGTGTTCGCTCCAGCGCTGCATTTCCGTCAGGCGATAAGCCTGCCGCTGCGGCGCTCGCTTGGCCAACGGCAAGCCACCCGAAATGGCAAATACCTTAGCAAGATCAAAAGGCTTCACCTCTATCTTGACGCCCTGCCTTTTTGCCATATCGACAAAGCGCTGATGGCCAAGATAAGCCCAAGGCGACTGCGGGGAAAAATAGTATTCACAAAATTTGCTCATCCCAGACTCCCTCTCCTACCGTATTTGCTTAAAAATTCGATTAAAACGGTTTCACCACCACCAAAATCACCGCGACCAACATCAGTATTACCGGCACTTCATTAAACCAGCGATACCATTTATGCCCGCGCGTATTGCGGTTCTGTTCAAATTTTTTCAGCAAACTACCGCAAGCGTGGTGGTAACCGATCAGCAATAACACTATCGCCAGTTTGGCATGCATCCAGCCATTACCCGGGCCGCGCCCTATGCCGTAACCCATCCATAACCATACGCCGAGCGCAAGCGCCGGCACCGCCAAGATGGTCATAAAGCGATATAGCTTACGCGCCATCAACAACAGGCGTTCTGTCGTGTTGGCTTCCACTTCCATAGCCAGATTCACGAAAATTCTAGGCAGATAAAATAATCCGGCAAACCAGGATGCGATAAATACAATGTGTAGCGCTTTAATCCAGAGCATAGTCTTCCTATTAAAAACAGTTAAGCAGCGGTTAATCTATTGGCGAATTTCACCGTGACCAAACACCACGTATTTCAACGATGTCAGCCCTTCCAGCCCGACTGGTCCGCGCGCATGCAGTTTGTCGTTGGAAATACCTATCTCGGCACCCAAGCCATATTCGAAACCATCGGCAAAGCGGGTAGAGGCATTGACCATCACCGAAGCGGAATCGACCTCACGCAGGAAGCGCATAGCTAAAGTATAGTCTTCGGTAATGATCGCTTCGGTATGTTTGGACGAATAATCATTGATATGGGTAATTGCCTCATCCATATCCGCCACCACTTTAATGGCGAGTATCGGTGCCAGATATTCGGTACTCCAGTCTTCTTCAGTCGCGTTTGCCAGATACGGATAGCCGTTCAGGATCGCTGCGGCAGCCGGATCGCAACGCAACTCCACCTGCTGCTCTGCATATAATTTGGCCAGCGCAGGCAGAACCTGAGCCGCAACGCTCTGAGCCACCAATAAGGTTTCCATGGTATTGCAGGTGCCATAGCGATGACACTTGGCGTTAAATGCTACGTCGATAGCCTTTTGCAAATCAGCCTTAGCGTCGATGTACACATGGCAAATCCCATCAAGATGTTTGATCATAGGCACCGTGGCTTCACGCATCAGGCGCTCGATCAAGCCCTTGCCGCCGCGAGGCACGATCACATCGACATACTGCGGCATGGTAATCAATTCACCGACTGCAGCACGGTCGGTAGTTGCCACGATTTGCACCGCATCAGCCGGCAAGCCGGCACCGGCCAAACCTTCCTTGACCAGGCTCGCCAAAGCCTGGTTGCAATGTATCGCCTCGGAACCTCCGCGCAAGATGGTTGCGTTACCGCTCTTGATACAGAGGCCGGCCGCATCCACCGTGACATTCGGACGCGCCTCGTAAATGATGCCGATAACACCGAGTGGCACACGCATCTGACCGACTTGTATGCCGCTAGGGCGATACTTCATATTCGAAATTTCACCGATAGGATCAGACAGGCTGACAATTTGCTCCAGCCCTTGCGCCATGGTGGCGATTGCCTTATCCGACAGGCTCAGCCTATCAAGCATGGCGGCATCCATACCACTGGCCTTAGCCGCCGCCAGATCAAGTTCATTGGCAGCGCGCAAGGCACCCGCCTCACGCCGGATCGCCGCAGCAATCAGGGACAAAGCGCGGTTCTTCGAGGCGCTGTCGGCTTTTGCCATGGCACGCGAGGCCTTACGGGCGCGCATGCCCAGGTCGTTCATGTATTGCTTGATATCCATGTCGGCTTCCATACTGATTTTATTTACACTGAATGATGCTGAATGATGCTGAAGTAATGTTTAATGCTATTCAAAACGTTTCTGCGAAGATCAAATACTCCACCGTGTATATGCAAGAGGGGCAATAGATACGGGGGAAATTGAGGTATTTTTAAGCATACCCCCTCCATTTATCACAGGAAGAGAGAGCGCGACTGCAAAGCGGCCAACACAATTGCGTTGATGATTTATGCCCGCGCCACGCGCAAACCCAATTGCAGCAAGGCATCCCACGCATCACCGGCAAACGCCTTGGCACGTAAGCCCTTGACCATCTTATCAACTTGCGCCGCCTCCTGTAGCGCCGCCTCCAGCGTCGCTAAACTGACGCGCCGCAAGGCAGGCTCCATCAGCTTTTCTCTGGGACCCCAGATCCGGTATTCTTTCAGCATGACACCCAAAGGCCGGCCTTGTACCATTCCGGCCTTGAGTTTGAGTAAAGTACGTAACTCTTCCGCCACCGCCCATAATACCAAGGGCAGCGCTTCGCCCTCCCCCTTCAAACCTTCCAGCATACGTACCAGGCGACTCACATCCCCCGCCAGCATCGCTTCGTTAAGCTTGAACACATCGTAGCGCGCCACATTGAGCACCGCATCGTGAATCACTTCAAAACTGAGCTTGCCTTGCGGGTGCAGCAAGCCTAGTTTTTGTATTTCCTGATGCGCCGCCAGCAAATTACCTTCCACCCTATCCGCGATAAAATCGAGACTCTGCCTATCCGTGCTTTGTCCTTGCGCTGACAAGCGCTGAGAAATCCAACCCGGCAACTGAGCCCGCTCCACCAGGGGAATATCGATATACACGGCAGTTTGCTGGAGACTATTGACCCACGCCGCTTTTTGGGTAGCCCAGTCAAGCTTGGGCAAGGTGATTAAGGTCAGGTTATCCGGCGATAGTTTGGCAATATATTCTTGCAATGCGGCGCCGCCATCCTTGCCTGGTTTGCCGGTAGGAATCCGCAAGTCGATTAGCTTTTTATCGCCAAACAGAGATTGCGACTGATTCGCCGCCAGCAATGCGCCCCATTTAAAGCTACGCTCTACCGTCAGGATATCCCGTTCGAAAAAACCCTGAGCCTTCGCCACGCGACGAATTTTGTCCGCCGTTTCCAGCGCCAGCAAATGTTCGTCACTGGTGATCACATACAGCGGAGCCAGACCTTTGGACAGATGAGCGTCAACCGCATCAAAGCGCAATTGCATGAGACTAATCCATTTTCAGGACAGCGAGACGGCGCATGATCTGTTGCACCAGATCGCTCTGCATGTCTCGGTAGAGCAAGACTTCTTCCGACTCTTTCGCCAAGACTTGTGATTCGTTAAAACTGATCGTACGTTTTAACGAAATTCCCGTAGGTGTCAGCACTTCCTTACCGTCTTTATCAACCACCCGAAACCGGAAGTTATAGAGCAGATTGTATTCACGGGCGCGGCCTTGGCTGTTATACGAGAGTATGACTTTTTCACGGGTTTCGCCCAATACCTCAAGCGCCACATCGGCGCTTTTGGCATCTGCCGCAATCGTGGTCTGACCGCTGGAACGGATATTCCGTTTCAGCTCACCACCCAAAGGGGAATTGAGGGGCAAGCCGATAAAAATACTGTTAAACGGAAACGCCACGGCACCGCGCAAGGCAAAGCCGCAAGCCGTCAACATCAGCAACATACAAAGGATGCTGATAAGGCTCAGCGACTTGCGGATAGGATGGGCGGATTGCTTCATCAGGCGACGATATTAACCAGTTTTCCGGGAACAACAATCACCTTCTTCGGCGCACCTTCCAGAAATTTTTGTATGCTTTCCGTCGCCAGTGCCGCCGCTTCTATGGTCGCCTTGTCGGCATCTTTGGCTACCTTGACGCTACCGCGCAATTTGCCATTGACTTGTATCATCAACTCAATTTCATTCTGCACCAAAGCGGCCTCATCGACTTGCGGCCACGGAGCGTCAATGATTTCACCATATTCGGCAGCCAGTCCAAGCTCAAGCCAAATCGCGTGGGTAATGTGCGGACAGACCGGATACAGGCCACGCAACAAGATACCAAAGGCTTCGCGCAGAGCCGCAGCATGACCTTCACCTTCAGGCTTGAACGACTCTATGGTATTGAGCAATTTCATCGCCCCCGAGACTACCGTGTTGTACTGCAGACGATCGTAATCGGCATCGATCTGCTTTAAGGTCAGATGCACTTCACGGCGCAAACCCTTGACGTTTTCAGCATAGCCGGCAACCTCAGAGGCCGCAGCGACCGCACCAGTAGCGCCAACAGCACCGGTAAGCGTATCGGACAATTTCAAAGCCGACGCCCACAGACGACGCAAATAGCGCGCAGCGCCCTCTACACCGCTATTATTCCAGGCCGCACTTTGATCCGGAGGTCCGGCAAACATGGTAAACAGGCGGGCCGTGTCGGCACCAAACTGTTCGATGATATCTTTAGGCTCGACCACATTATTCTTGGACTTGGACATCTTCTCGATGCCGCCCATTTGCACAGGCTGACCATCGCTTTTCAGTATGGCGGCAACCGGACGACTTTTCTCGTCGTACTGCACTTCGATTTCGTTCGGGTAGAACCAGATCTTCTTACCGCTGGCTTCTTCGCGATAATAGGATTCGTTCAGCAACATCCCTTGCGTGAATAAGTTCTTGAATGGCTCGGAGATTTTCACCAGGCCCATATCGCGCATCGCCTTGGTCCAGAAGCGCGCATACAGCAAATGCAATACCGCATGCTCGACGCCGCCGATGTACTGATCCATCGCCATCCAGTAGTCATTGCGCTCGTCGACCATCGTGCTCGCATCAGGGCAGGTATAGCGCATGAAGTACCAACTGGAATCAACGAAGGTATCCATGGTGTCGGTTTCGCGTTGCGCAGGTTTGCCGCACTTAGGGCAATCCACGTTCAGGAAATCCGCACGGGTCTTGAGCGGATTGCCGGAACCGTCAGGAATACAATCGGTAGGCAATACCACCGGCAAATCTTCATATGGCACAGGAACATCGCCACAGCATTCACAATGAATGATAGGAATCGGCGTACCCCAGTAACGCTGACGTGAGATACCCCAGTCGCGCAAGCGCCAGGTGGTTTTCTTTTCGCCGATTTGCTTGGCCGCCAGATCAGCGGCAACCGCATCCACCGCCGCCTTGTAACTGAGACCGTCGTACTTACCTGAATTGACCGTCACGCCGCGCTGCTTGTCGCCATAAGAATCGGCCCATGCATCGGTGGTGAAAGTTTCGCCTTCCACCGCAACCACTTGCTTGATCGCGATCTGGTATTTTTTTGGCAAACGCAAAATCACGCTCGTCATGTGCCGGAACGCCCATCACCGCGCCGTCACCGTAAGTCATCAAAACATAGTTACCAACCCACACCTCAACCTGCTCACCAGTGAGCGGGTGCGTGACGAACAAGCCGGTAGGCATGCCTTCTTTTTCCTTGGTAGCCATCTCGGCTTCAGTGGTACCACCGGCCTTGCAAACTTCAATGAAGGCCGCCAATTCAGGATTATTCTTTGCAGCCACCGTCGCAATCGGGTGCTCGGCTGCCACGGCGCAGAAAGTCACGCCCATGATGGTGTCTGGACGTGTCGTAAACACGTACATCTTGCCGTCTTGCAGCACAGTGCCGGACTCATCGGTAATTTGATGAGGGAAAGCAAAGCGTACGCCTTCACTCTTGCCTATCCAGTTACGCTGCATGGTGCGGACCTGATCAGGCCAGCCATCAAGATCGTCTATGCTATCGAGCAACTCATCTGCATATTGGGTAATGCCGAAGTAATAACCGGGAATTTCACGCTTTTCGACCAGGGCGCCAGAGCGCCAGCCGCGGCCGTCTATCACCTGTTCATTCGCCAATACGGTCTGGTCGACAGGATCCCAGTTGACCACCTGGGTTTTTTTGTAGGCGATGCCCTTTTCCAGCATTTTCAGGAACAGCCATTGATTCCAGCGGTAGTAGTCAGGATCGCAGGTGGCAATTTCGCGCGACCAGTCAAATGCCAGACCCAGAGGCTGCATTTGCGACTTCATATCTTCGATATTCGCGTAAGTCCATTCGGCAGGCGATTTTTTATAGGCAATCGCCGCATTCTCAGCCGGCAGACCAAAAGCATCCCAACCCATAGGCATCAGGACGTTATAGCCCTTCATGCGCAATTGGCGCGCCAGCATGTCATTGATCGTGTAATTACGCACATGGCCCATGTGCAATTTACCTGAAGGATAAGGCAGCATAGAGCAGGCGTAGTATTTGCCTTTAGGAAAACGCGTATCGTTCTCTACCGTTTTATAGGCGTCGATTTGCTTCCAGTGATTCTGCGCTGATTGCTCGACTTCAGATGGGGTATATTTTTCTTGCATGAGGACTCAATAGTGGCGATGACAGATAAATTGCGTAAAATTCCAATTAACCTTGGATTATAACTGCTTAGCGGGCTTACGGAAAAACCGAAGGATTGCAGGCTTACTCTATTTTTTCTCCGGTGCGGGAGTGGTGGCTTGCGTGATGAAGCCAATTTTACTAATGCCCTGAGCCTGCGCTGCGGCCATTACTTGTGCGATGACTTCATATTGCGTGGCCTTGTCGGCGCGCAATTGCAACTGCGCTTGCGGCATAGTCTTGCCCATCAAAGATAAACGGGAGTCCAGCTCTGCAAAGCTGACTTGCTCGGCATTCCAGTAGAAGACGCCCTGGGCATCAAAGGAAAGCGTGACGGTGTGCGGCTGTTGCGGAGCGGCTTGCGCTTGCGCCTTGGGTAAATCAAGCTGAATCGAATGGTTCAAGAGTGGAGCTGTGATAATGAAAATAATCAGCAACACCAACATCACGTCGACCATGGGAGTGACATTAATATCCGACATCGTCGCCAGCGAACTGCGCCCCGCCGTATCGCTAAATTTCCCAAAAGCCATAACCCGCCTTCCTCTTCAGCTTAAATATCTACTTCGGTGTCAGATGCGTACGTAAGTCATAAGCGAAAGCATCCAACTCAGCAAAAGTAATCCGATTGATGCGATTGAAAGCGTTATATGCCAATACCGCAGGAATCGCCACTAACAGCCCAAGTGCGGTCATGATCAGCGCCTCACCGACCGGACCGGCAACCTGATCGATCTGCATGGTTCCGGAGCCAGCCACTGCCGTCAGCGCATGATAGATACCCCACACCGTCCCCAGCAAACCGACAAACGGGGCGGTTGCACCGATAGATGCCAATAAAATCAAGCCTGCTTCCAGCTTGACCGTCACACGATTCATCTCTTGCCGCAGCACCCTGGTAATGAGGTCAGATATTTGAGCATTCGCATTCAAGGACGCAGTCCGGTTAGCTGGACTGGCGGCACTCATGCCATGCCGCGCCAGCGGAGCGAAGATTTCCTCTTTATCCGCAAGACTGAGCAGAGCCAGGGCATCATCATTGCTGGGTGCGGTCCAAAACACCGCCAAACTTGGCGCCGCGGCCCGGATCCGCCAAAATGACCACGCCTTGGACAAAATGGTATACCAACTCAGTAGCGACATGATCAGCAACAGACCGGCAACCAGATGGCTAATCGCATCTCCCTGTATCCAATATTGTGCGATCGCAGATGGCATGATCAGGCTTTCGATAGTCCGGGTTTAATGCAAACCAAGTACGTCATACATATCGTACAGACCTGTCGCTTTATCCGCCAGGAAGCGTGCCGCACGCAAACTACCGTGCGCATAAGTCACCCGACTGGAGGATTTGTGCGTGATTTCAACGCGCTCACCGATGCCAGCGAACAGCACAGTATGATCGCCGACGATATCACCGCCGCGTATCGTGGCAAAACCTATCGAAGAAGGGTCACGCTCACCGGTCACGCCCTCGCGTGAAAACACGCCTACTTCATTTAAGTCGCGGCCCAGGGTATCAGCAATCACTTCACCCATTTTCAGTGCGGTACCGGAAGGTGCATCAACCTTATGCCTGTGGTGCGCTTCGATAATTTCGATGTCGTAGCCGTGAGAAAAGCTTTTGGCGGCCATTTCCAGTAACTTCAGCGTGACATTGACGCCCACGCTCATATTTGGCGCAAATACGATGGCAGTTTTTTTCGCTGCAGCGGCAATCGCCGCCTTGCCCGCCTCATCAAAACCGGTAGTACCAATAATCATCTTGATACCATGCTCGGCACAGTATTCCAGATGTTTCAAGCTGCCTTCCGGACGGGTAAAGTCAATCAGATAATCAGAACCAGCCAGGGCTTTAGCAAAATCCGACTCAATCAAGACCCCCACCGGCTTACCCAGCGTGGCAGCCGCATCGGTACCGACAAACGGAGATTCAGCGATATCCAAGGCACCAGACAACACGGTATCTTCAGCCGCGCCTATGGCTTCGATCAACATCTTACCCATACGGCCGGAAGCGCCAGCCACTGCAATTTTCAACACTGTCATTTTCACTAACTTTCGCTATTCGTACTATTTGGAGTATGCGTACTATTTGTACTATTTTTTCTTGGGTGCTTCAAGATCCAGGGACGACTCCGCTTTCATACCTATCGCGGAAGTGCTGATATGCGCCAGATAGTCTTTTTCAGTAGGTAAATTACCGCCCTCAAAGCGCTCTACGGTATTGCTTTTAAAGAAAACGGTAACGCGGCTAGTCACCAATTCGCCATTCGGCTTGAGCAAACGGAAAGGGTAATCCCATCGATCCTCATGAAACATATCGGTTAACAAAGCGGTACCGAGCAAAAAACGCACCTGTTCACGCGTCATACCATTTTTCAACTGGGAAATCATTTCCTGCGAAACAAAATTACCCTGTTGTATCGTCATGCGATACGGCGAGATATAGCCAAACAACTTATTTAAGCCTGTGGGCGCAATCACCTGAGTGCCTTGGGCGTCGGCACTTACCGCTGGCGCATCCTTCAGTAAAGGATTCTTTGAGGTACAACCAGATAAACAGACAGCCAGCGCAAGCCCTAGCAAGGCGCCAAGCTTGTGCTGGGATGTTTTACGAAACAACAATCGCATAAATAACCTCAAAATATTGAGCAAAAATGTAGGGACCGAAAATTTAATATAAGATGGCGATATAAATATAAGCAGACGCCAAAACCCTATATCATAAAGCAGATAGTAATTCTTTTACCGAAAACATGACGAATAGCACTCCCAATCTTAAAGCTAGCGGATTAAAGGCAACTTTGCCACGCCTGAAAATCCTGGAAATTTTCCAAAGCAGCACAGTTCGCCATTTGACAGCGGAAGATGTCTATAAGATCCTGCTCAATGAAAATATGGATGTCGGTTTAGCTACCGTGTATCGGGTACTGACTCAGTTTGAACAGGCTGGCTTACTGCATCGCAATCATTTTGAGACTGGCAAGGCAATTTTTGAATTAAATGAAGGCTCCCATCACGACCACCTGGTTTGCCTCAATTGCGGCATGGTAGAAGAGTTTTACGACGAAGAAATCGAACGAAGACAGCAGGCGATTGCTGACAAAAAAGGCTTCACCATCTCAGATCACGCTTTGGCTCTCTATGGCTACTGCGCAAAACCAGGATGCGGCCCCAAAAATCGTAAAGCCTGAATACCACTTTAGATAATCAGAGTACAAACTAGCGGTCAGACATTACTAATGGCGATGTGAACGAATTTTCATCGCAACCTGTTCGACCGCATCAAGTACTTTTTTCGCATTAAATGGTTTCACGATGTAACCGCTGATGCCAGCACTCACAGCCTCCGCTACCGTGTCCTGATCCTTATTTGCCGTCACCATCAAGACCAGCACTTCAGGCATGACTAACTTAATACTCTTCAAAGCCCTCCAGTCCGCTCACTTTCGGCATCACGACATCAAGCAAAATAATGCTGGGTTTGAGCTTGATTGCCATTTCGTGCGCCACGTCACCATCGGTGGCTTCACCAACGACGTTGTAATCTTCACTGCGCAAAATAACCCTGAGAGTTTCACGGGTTATATCGCTGTCATCAACGATCAATATCGAAATATCTTTGTTATTTGCCATAAATTTGCTTAGTGACTAAGTGCGTTAGACAAAAGTTTTGCCGTAATATCGACAATCGGAATCACACGTTCGTAAGCCATGCGGGTCGGCCCTATTACCCCTAATGTTCCGACGATTTTACCATTAACTTCATAGGGCGCGGTAACGATACTCATCTCATCCATAGGTACAAGATTGGACTCGCCACCGATAAAAATCTGCACCCCGGTAGCTTTGCTGGACATATCGAGCAACTGCATCAGGCCAGTTTTTTGCTCAAACATATCAAATAGCTTGCGCAAGGATGTCATGTTCGACGACAGATCAGCCACGTTAAGCAGATTGCGCTCACCCGAAATCACCACGTCCTCTTCTTTTTCCGACATGGCATCACTACCGGCTTCAACTGCAGCCTGCATCAACCTAGACATATCGTCCTGCAACTGGCGCAACTCACCATTAATGCGAAGGCGGGCATCATCAAAACTCAAGCCTCCGAAATTTTGATTCAGATAATTGGCTGCCTGCACCAACTGCGACGGATTATAGTCCACCGCCGTCAGCAACAAGCGATTATGGACTTCGCCAGACGGCGTCACCACCACCAGCAGGATACGTTTTTCGGATAAGCGCAAAAACTCCACCTGCTGGAAAATCGATTCTTGCCGTGCGGTCATCACCACTCCGGCAAATTGCGACAATGACGATAACACCTGCGCGGCATTAGCAATAATTTTCTGCGGCGGCGTAGAGAAAATACGCGATTGCAGACGTGACTCCAAAGCCGCCTCATCTATTAGCTGCACCGTCAAAAGCTGGTCGACAAATACCCGGTAACCACGCGGCGTCGGAACCCTTCCTGCAGAAGTATGCGGGCTGGCGACAAACCCCATATGCTCCAGATCGGCCATCACATTGCGGATAGTGGCGGGCGACAATTCAAGACCGGAAATTTGTGACAAGGCGCGCGAACCGACCGGCTGCCCATCGGCAATATACCGTTCAACCAGAGCTTTCAACAGAGTTTGTGCGCGTGTATCAAGTTGCATAAGATTAGTTTAGGCAAGTATGGGGATTAAAGGTATAAAAATTTCACAATTGATAGCATCGCTTGCGCTACTTCAAACCCGCATTTATAAATAATCCAGGATTTCATGCAAATTAGTAATGACGGCATCCGGCATCACGTGGCGCTGCGGCAGATCTTGCAGTAGTAACTGGCGACGATTCATCCAGATCCCTTGCATACCGACCTGTTGGGCGGCGTGCACATCAAGCATCAAATCATCGCCGACAAACAAGACCTGATGCGGCAATAAATTGAGTCCATCACAGGCGGCCCTAAAAATGCGTGGATCAGGTTTAGCGCAACCAAAACTATGTGCCGCCAGCGATATCTTGAAATGTGGGGCCAGTCCGATTTTCTGCAAGTCGGCAAAACCATTCGATATAGAACCCAATGCCACGGTTTGCTGCAGCACATGCAATGCCGGTATCACATCCTCATATAACTGCACCTGATTGCGGGCGTCGGCAAACACCGCCATGGCCTGATCAGCTTTGCCCGGGTCCACGCCAAACTCATTAAATACGCCACGGAGCAAGGTATGCCTGAGCGCCCATAAGTCATATGTAAAACGAGGATCGCTACTCACCAGATCATTGCGTTTTTTGCGTAAATCCTCAATCGAATAAGTTTGCGTCACTTGCGGCGCATTCAGCGTCATCCATTGATGCAAACTCAATTCTGCCTGCATGATGACGGGCGCAACCGGCCACAAAGTGTCATCCAGATCAAACAGCACGGCCTTTATACTCATACTTACTCACATTTGATATTCAAAACTTCAGTAATTATGTTCTAATCTGGCTCATCCATGCGATCAATCCTCGTACTTTATGACTTCTTCTGTAAAAACGATAGCACTAGTCGGTAAGTACAATGCACCAGGCATTACCGAATCTTTAATAGAACTGGCCAATTTTCTCGCGAATGCCGGGCACACCGTCGTGCTCGAAGCAGAAACGGCGCTCAACATGGAGCTCAAGAATTTTAACCAGATGGGTGCGCCTGAGATAGGCAAATTCGCCGATGCCGCCATCGTACTAGGCGGCGATGGCACCATGCTGGGCATAGCGCGCCAACTGGCGCCCTACAATGTGCCTCTGATCGGCATCAATCAGGGACGCTTAGGTTTCATCACCGACATCCCGCTCGACCGGATGATACCGGTGATCACCGAAATGCTGGAGGGAAAGTGCGTTTCTGAACAGCGCAGCTTATTGCAGGCCATCGTGATCCGTGATGGCAACCAGATTTTCAGCGGCATGGCCTTTAACGACATCGTGGTGTCGCGCGGTGCCGGTTCAGGCATGGTCGAACTGCGTGTCGATGTCGACCAGCACTTTATGTATAACCAGCGCTCCGACGGTCTGATAGTCTCAACGCCGACCGGCTCTACCGCTTACTCCCTTTCCGCCGGCGGACCTTTGCTACACCCTAGCTTATCGGGCATCGTGATGGTGCCAATCGCACCGCACGCACTATCGAACCGCCCTATCGTTTTGCCTGATTCCAGCGAGATCTGCATAGAGATCGTTGCAGGACGTGACATTAGCGTCAACTTTGATATGCAGTCCTTTGCCAGTTTGCTGTACAAGGACCGCATCATCATTAATCGCTCCGCCCATACCGTCACCTTTTTGCATCCTAAGGGATGGAATTATTACGATACCTTGAGAGAAAAATTACACTGGAATGAGTATCCATCCGTGGAAGGCGCTTTACGTTAGAATAACGATAGTTATTAGAATATCCTGATTTTCCGCATTTCAACTATCTCCAACTTTCTACCCTCCACTACTTATGCTGCGCACGCTTGCTATACGTGATTTTGTTATCGTTGATGCGATAGAACTAGAATTTTCCAATGGGTTTACCGTATTTACCGGAGAGACTGGTGCCGGCAAATCGATTTTGATCGATGCCTTAGCCCTGGCACTGGGTGGCCGCGGCGACGCCAGCATGGTCAGGGAAGGTGCTGCCAAAGCGGATATCTGCGCCGCATTTTCAGTTGACGATCAGGCTGCCGCATGGCTGGAGAAAAATGATTTTTCCGACCCTGAGCAAGAGTTACTGCTCAGGCGCGTAATCGACAATGCCGGCAGGTCTAAGGCCTATATCAACGGCAGCAGCGCCACGGCATCGCAGTTACGCGAACTGGGCGACTTGCTGGTGGATATCCACGGCCAACATGCACACCAATCCTTGCTGAAAGCCGATGCCCAGCGCGACCTGCTCGACATGCAGGGCGGCCTGCAACCTCAGGTACTGGAAGTGAGCGCGCAGTTCAGGCAATGGCGTACGCTCAGCAAGCAACGCGAACAGTTTGAAAGCAATGCGAAAAATCTTTTACTGGAAAAAGAACGGCTGGAATGGCAAGTTGGCGAACTGGAAAAATTGCAGGTCAAACCAGGTGAATGGGAAGCCATCAGCCATGAACACAGCCGGCTGGCGCATGCAGCGAGCTTGCTAGAAGGCGCACAGGAAGCATCTGATCTGATCTCGGAATCGGAGCACCCTATGCTGTCCCAGCTTACTTCGCTGCATCAGAAATTAATCAAGCTGCAGGCTTTCGATCCGGCCTTGACACCCGTGATCGACGCACTTGATTCGGCTCGTATCAATCTACAGGAAAGCGCTTATGCGCTGAACGACTACCTGGGCCGGGTCGAGCTTGATCCTGTGCGTTTGCGCGAAGTCGATGCCAGGGTGGAAGTACTGCACTCCACGGCAAGGCGCTTTCATGTCGCGCCCGAATTATTGCATCAGGAATACGCGACGCTCTCTACCCAACTTCAGCAATTAACCGGTGTATCAGATATCGCTGCGCTAAAGCTTCAGGAAGATCAGGCGCAACAGAATTATTTGGCGATAGCGAAAAAACTCAGCCAGGCGCGTGCCGTCGTCGCACAAACACTGGCAAAGTCGGTCACCAGTGCCATGCAGGAACTGAGCATGACAGGCGGATCTTTCGCCATCGCACTGACACCCGGCGAAGCGAGCGCGACCGGGATTGAGCAGATAGAGTTTCTGGTGGCAGGACATGCCGGAGTGCAGGCCCGTCCGCTGGCGAAAGTCGCCTCAGGCGGCGAACTGGCACGTATTTCACTGGCCATTTCCGTGATCACTTCCTGCGCAACGGCAACCCCTACCCTGATTTTTGATGAGGTCGATAGTGGTATCGGTGGTGGTGTGGCCGAAGTGGTCGGACGCCTGTTAAAACGCCTGGGGCAAGATAGGCAGGTATTGTGCGTCACGCATTTGCCACAAGTGGCGAGTCAGGCTAACCATCACTTCGAGGTAAGCAAGGCAAGCGATGAAAGCAAAACCGTCTCGCACATAGCCAAGCTCGATAATAAACAAAGGGTAGAGGAAATCGCCCGTATGCTGGGTGGCATAGAGATCACGCCAACCACCCGTAAACATGCCAGGGAATTACTGGCATCCTAATGTGCCAACGCACAGGGCCATATTCATCCGGCATCCACCAGCACCAACCGAACCGCACAAGAAAACCTATCATGCCTTTCATCAAAGAGCCGTCCCACGCCCATGGAAAAATCGCCAAAACGGCGGTAGTCCTGATTAACCTCGGCACCCCCGATGCACCTACTGCTCCGGCAGTACGGCGTTATCTAAAGGAATTTTTATGGGATCACCGCGTGGTAGAAATACCGAGGGCAATCTGGTGGTTGATTCTCAATTTGATCATCCTGCCATTTCGTTCCGGCAAATCAGCGGAAAAATATGCGGCGATCTGGAGCAAGGATGGCTCACCGCTCAAAATACATACGGAAAAACAGGCTTTGCTATTGCAAGGCTACCTCGGCGAGCGCGGTCATGATGTGCGCGTCAGCTATGCGATGCGCTACGGCTCAAACAACATTCCGGAAGTGCTATCTAAACTCAAGAGCGAGGGCTATGAACGTCTGCTGATACTGCCAGCCTATCCGCAATATTCTTCCACGACCACGGCATCCAATTTTGATGCGGTGTTCAGCCACTATCAACAAGTGAGAAATATTCCTGAACTGCGTTTCATCAAGAATTACCATGACCATCAAGCCTATATTCAGGCGCTGAAACACAGCATACTCAATTACTGGCAGAGCAATGGCCGGCCGGAGAAATTGGTCATGAGTTTTCACGGCCTGCCAAAAGCTTTCCTGCTACGCGGTGACCCTTACCATTGCGAATGCTATAAAACGGCACGACTGCTGGCCGAGCAATTAGGTTTGAGTAAGGATCAGTACGTAGTGAGCTTCCAATCGCGCCTCGGGCGTGCTGAATGGTTACAGCCATATACGGCACCTACCGTACAGGAACTGGCGAAACAAGGTCTCAAGCGCATAGACGTGGTGTGCCCGGGCTTTATTGCCGATTGCCTCGAGACGCTGGAAGAGATCGCGATGGAAGTGAAGGACGACTTCCTGAAAGCCGGCGGTAAAGAATTTCACTACATTCCCTGCCTGAACGAATCACCGGAATGGCTGCGCGGCCTGGCTGAAATTACCGAGCAGCATTTGATAGGCTGGCCGACCATGATGACAGCCAGTTTACGCGAACAGCAAAAACAACAGGCTCTGATCAGCCGTTCGGAAGCCAAGCGTCTGGGTGCGGAACATTGATTAATTTAGTACATAACTTAGTACATAATTTAGTACACAGGCAAGCACCCTGCTATGTTATCGGCGATATTCAAGGATGCTGCGATCAGCTGGAGCAACTGCTCGCGCTGATAGAGCAACAAGCAGCGGGGGCGAAAATCCTGTTTGCCGGCGACCTGGTCAATCGCGGTCCGAAATCATTGGAAACCTTGCGCCTGGTAAAAGCCATGGGATCTCGTGCAGACACGGTATTGGGCAATCACGATCTGCATTTACTAGCGGTCGCCAATGGCATACGACCTGCGCACCATAGCGATACGCTGGAGGCCATCTTACAGGCGCCTGACCGCGAGGAATTACTCGAATGGTTGCGTCAGCGACCGCTGGCGATACTCGAACAAGGCCATTTGCTGGTACATGCGGGGCTATTCCCGCAATGGTCGATAGCAAACGCCCTGAGCCTGGCGCAAGAGTTAGAGCAGATACTGCACGGACCTGACTGGATCACGCTATTAACGGAAATGTACGGCAACACGCCGGATCGCTGGAACGATAGTTTGCAGGGAAGTGATCGCTGGCGTTGCATCATCAATGCATTGACCCGCATGCGCTATTGCAGTGAAGACGGCCAGATGGACTTTGCCAGCAAGGACGGCATGGCAGATGCTCCGCCAGGATTCATGCCGTGGTTCGATGTACCTGGTAGAAAAAGCGCACACCATGCAGTAGCGTTTGGCCACTGGTCGACGCTAGGGTTAGTGTTACGTCCCGATCTGATCAGCCTCGACACAGGCTGCGTCTGGGGTGGCAAACTTACTGCCGTCTCACTCTCTGACCGCAGCATAATACAGCTGGACTGTCCGCAACAGCAATCGCCGAAAAAGACTAAGTAGCTTAGATACGACTGACAGTATTTTTTACGGCAAGGCAAACGTCACGACGAGTTTCGCGGAACGCCTAATTTAGCTCGATATTCAAGCTGCGCGCCACTGCCAATCGCGCTTCCTGCGCAATTTCACGGCGGTGTGCGTTAATCGTATTAATGGTTCGCAACTGGCGCAGTTCTGCGGTGATTTTCCCGCCCTTCAGAATCGCCTGCATACTTTCGACTATCGTCATCTCGCCAATGAAATCAACGGCGGAATGCAGCTTGCCGCTGGCATCGAGATAGCGGATAGAGAAAGGTTCAATCGGCACCTGCGCCTCGATTGCCGCCTCAAACAGATTGGCATGAAACGCTAACACTGTGCCTTGCGCTGCCGTCGTGCCTTCCGGGAAAAACGCGATCCGCTTACCATCGTGTATCTGATGTACCAAGCCTTCGTAAATCCGCCGCACTTCTCTTTGCTTGCCACGCTCAAGGAAAATCGTACCGGCTTTTTGACTCAGCCAGCCTATGATAGGCCAGTTTCGAATATCGGATTTAGCGACAAAATAGCAGGGCTGCTGAGCATTCATGACGAAAATATCCAGCCAGGAAACATGGTTAGATATAATCAAAGCCCGCTGTGCGGCAGTGCCGTCACTACAATCAATAAATTTCAATTCAACGCGGAAAATCGCTAACAAGCGGGACGACCACCAACGGACCAGAACCTCGTGCGTGCTGAGCTTGCTGAGCGGAAAAAATACACCGCAAATCAACAGGCCCATCATGAGATGAAACATCAACACCAACAAACGCCAAACGATCATGCACTGCCTCTGTGAATATACTCACCTGGGGTATGAGTAGATAATATAAAAATCCGCGCTATAACAATGCGTAGCGGAGGAGTAGTTAAACATACTCCCCCATAAAGTCAGACAACAAAGGAAAATTAAGATAACACGTCAAACGCGACGTGACCCGCCACGATAGTTGCCTTGACTACGCCCGGCAATTCATAACCCAAAAATGGCGTGTGCTTACCCTGGCTGACTATCGCCGAGGCAGCTACCATCCAGCGTTGATCCGGATCGAACAGGCAAAGATCGGCGACCTGTCCAACGGCAATCTGACCGCAAGGTAAATTCGCCACCCGTGCCGGTTCGTGCGTGATTCTGGCAAGCGCTTGCGACAAAGTGACGCTATCGCGGCTATCTTCTGCCCACTTCAAGGCAAGAGATAACAGCAACTCCAAACCGGTAGCGCCCGGTGAAGCTTCGGCAAACGGCAACAGCTTTTCATCATCATCGACCGGTGTATGGTCGGAACAAATCGCGTCTATGGTGCCGTCGAGTAAGGCCGTGCGTATCGCGTCACGGTCACGCTGGCTGCGTAACGGCGGCGTCATACGGGCATTAGAATCAAAGAAACCGATATCGGCATCGGTCAGATGCACATGGTGAGCGCCGACATCACAACTCAATGGCAAGCCCTCTTTCTTGGCCTGGCGTACCAGCTCCAAACCTGCGGCAGAAGAGATGCGGCATAAGTGCACTCGGGCACCGGTGGCGCGCATCAATTCGAACAGCGTATGTAAAGCGATCGTTTCCGACATTACCGGCACACCGGACAGCCCCAGCCGCGACGCCAAAGGCCCGCTATGGGCAACCCCGCCCTTGCCGATAAAGGCATCCTGCGGACGCAACCAGACCGTGTAGCCAAACGTGCTGGCATACTGCAAGGCGCGCTGCAATACATTGGTGTCTTCTATCGACTCTTCCGCTTGCGAGAAGCCAACGCAGCCGGCTTCAGTCAGCGCCGCCATTTCAGTTAAGGCTAAGCCCTTCAAACCCAGCGTCAATGCCCCCAGTGGATAGACATGGGCCTTATTCTGCAGCCGCGCTCTTTGCTTGAGCATTTCGACCAGACCAGCCTCATCCAATACCGGATCGGTATCCGGCGGGCACACCAGACTCGTCACGCCACCGCGCATCGCCGCCTGCAGTTCGGATTCTAAGGTCGCCTTGTATTCAAAACCAGGTTCGCGCAAACGCGCGCTTAAATCGACCAGGCCAGGGGCAACCACCAGGCCGCTGGCATCAATCACCTTATTGGCGACAAAATCAGCCGGAGCCTGACCCATCGCCACAATTTTTCCGGCGGCAATAAACACATCTTGCACGGCGTCCGTCGCACTGGCAGGATCAATCACACGACCATTTTTAATATGGATTTTCATCTTATTCTTTTCCTTACTCACCGCTAGTACCAGCGACTATACTCATGACCGCCATGCGGACCGCAATACCAAATGTGACTTGCGACAAGATCACCGCTTGCGGGCCGTCCGCTACCGCAGAATCAATCTCTACACCGCGGTTCATCGGTCCCGGGTGCATGACGATCGCATCAGGGTGGGCCAGCGCCAGGCGCTCCGGAGTCAGTCCGTAATTCTTGAAATACTCTTGCGCCGATGGCAGCAAGGCACCATTCATGCGTTCATTTTGCAAACGCAACATGATAATCACGTCTACGCCCTTCAGGCCCTCGTTCATGTTATTGAAGACCCGCACTCCCATTTGCTCAAGGCCACCCGGCAATAAGGTACGTGGGCCGATCACGCGCACTTCCGGCACGCCTAGGGTAGTCAACGCATGAATGTCAGAACGCGCCACCCGGCTATGCAAAACGTCACCGATGATAGCAACCGTCAGATTGCTAAAATCTTTCTTGTAATGACGTATCGTGTACATATCGAGCAAACCCTGAGTCGGGTGTGCATGCCGGCCATCGCCCGCATTCACCACATGGACATGATGCTGCCTGGTATCGTTGAGATGTTTGGCGATCAGGTGCGGTGCGCCCGAGGTGGCGTGACGCACCACAAACATATATCGGCGTGCATGGCAGCGAGGTTATCTATCGTGTCCAGCAAAGATTCACCTTTACTGGCACTCGAGGCGGCGATATTCAGATTGATCACGTCCGCCGACAAGCGCTTGGAAGCGATTTCAAACGTGGTGCGGGTGCGTGTCGAATTTTCAAAAAACAGGTTAAAGACACTTTTGCCGCGCATCAACGGTACTTTTTTCAGTTCCCGGTCACCGATACTGACAAATGAAGATGCCGTATCAAGAATATGATTGACGATAGATTTTGGCAAGCCATCGATAGTCAGCAGATGCTGTAGTTCGCCGTGTTTATTGAGTTGAGGATTATGCATGATCTATGGAGAGGCTCAGTTTTCCATCGTCTGCGCGCTGCAGATGAACGGAGGAAGTGGTGTCAAAGTTAGCGGAGTAAGCAACGAAATCAGCGGCTATCGGCAACTCGCGGCCACCGCGATCGACCAGCGCTGCCAGCATGATTTTTGCCGGACGGCCGTAATCAAATAATTCATTAATTGCCGCACGCGTAGTGCGTCCGGTATACAGCACATCATCGACCAGAATGATCGTGGAATCATCGACATCAAAAGGAATTTTGGTCGGTTTAACATCCGGATGTAAGCCCTTTTTCGCGTAATCATCGCGATAAAATGACACATCGATAAATCCGACAGGATTCTCCAGCGCCAGATCAGCGACCAGGCGCTCGGCCAACCAGGCACCGCCGGAATAAATACCGACGATCGCCAGTTTCTGAATATCTGCGGTCTGATTCTTGATTTGCGCCAGCAACTGCAGATACAGCGCCTCGGCGTCTAGGGAGTTTGTCATAGCATTCATATTGTCTGATCAAAATATTGTTGCAGAATCAGGGCGGCCGCGCGGTCATCAATTCTTTCGCCTCGCCTGGCGCTCAAGACCGCAGAAGAGTAACGTTCATCGACCAACTCGGTAGCAATGCCAAAACGCCCCTGCAATTGATTGGCAAACCGCTGGCATCGCTGCGTCATTTCATGCGCTGTGCCATCCGGATGCATAGGCAAGCCTACCACGCACAAAACCGGCTGCCATGACAGTATCAGCTTAGAGATTTCGACGAATTTGGCATCATTGGTAGCGGCACTGATGATCTCTAGTGGCTCAGCTTGTCTCATTAGGGTATTGCCCACCGCAACACCAATACGCTTCAAGCCGAAATCAAAAGCGAGGATAGTTCCGGACAATGTCGCCATCAGGCATGCCCCGCATCGGCTACCAGCATCAACGGGTCTATGCCCAGCAATTTCATGGCTGCAACAAAACGTTCCTCTAGCGGCAAGTCAAACAAGATATGCATGTCTGCCGCGACCGTCAGCCATCCGTTAGCAAGTATCTCCTGCTCCAGTTGGCCAGCGCTCCAGCCTGCGTAACCTATGCTCAGCATCATGCGCTCCGGGGCATCGCCGGCAGCTACCGCCTCAAGAATATCGCGCGAGGTGGTGAATGCGATGTCATCGGTCACTTTCAGCGAGGAGGAAAATTTCCCTATCGGTGCATGCAAGACGAAACCCCGGTCATCCTGCACTGGGCCACCGAACATCACGGGATGCTTGCCCATAGGATGGGAATCAGGGATATTTTCCAGCTTCAGGTCGATACGGTCAAACAAACCCGATATGGTCATATCAGTCGGTTTATTGATCACCAAACCCATAGCGCCGCGGACATTGTGCTCACAAATATAAATGACCGTGCCACCAAACACGGGGTCGAGCATAGATGGCATCGCGATTAAAAAATGATTGGTAAGATTTAATCCGTCTGATCCGGATTTTTCCATAGGCAAACCTGACGCATCGGAGACTGTTGATTCCGATACGACTTGCCCGCCAAATAAATTGGTATGAATAGATGTAATTTGCTTCGCCATTCCGGCATTTTAGCATTTTTACGTGCTTTTTCGATGTGTGCTATGGTATTTGGCATTGCTCAAGTCCTCATCCCCGCCACTAAACTGCAAGCCTGGAAAAATACATGCCAAACACCTTATCGCCTACACTCAAAACCAGTCTGGTATGGTTCCGGCGAGATCTACGTTCCTATGACCACGCCGCACTTTTTGCCGCATTAAAGCAAAGTGACGCCGTATTTTGCGTATTTATTTTTGATCAGGCGATACTGGAACATCTACCGGCTAACGATCGCCGGGTTCACTTCATTCATCAAAGCCTGATTGAGTTGGCGCACGAATTAGAAAAAATGGGTGGTAGCCTGATCGTACGGCATGGCTATGCCGATCAGGAAATTCCGCGACTTGCGGCTCAATTGCAGGCGAACGCGGTATTCGTCAATCATGATTACGAACCGCAGGCCTTGCTGCGGGATCAGCAAATTGCATCCCGGCTAAATACATTTGATTGCGGTTTATTCAGCTTCAAAGACCAGGTGATCTTTGAAAAAGATGAAGTCTTATCGCAGGCAGATAAACCATTTTCGATATTTACTCCGTATAAAAATGCCTGGCTTAAAAAGTTTCTTGCCGAAGGTAGTGATTTTTACTGCAAACCTTACCCTGAGGGAAATTATGCCGGCAGGCTCGCCAAGTACCCGGATACGTCAATTCCTGCGCTAAGCCAGATGGGGTTTGAAGACCTACCACGGTCAGATCTTCAGTTGTCAGGAGGCATGCGCGCGGGTGCCGCGTTGTTTGAAGATTTTTTGTCCCGGATAGGTAATTACGAAGTTAGCCGTAATTTCCCGGCAATCAAGGGGCCATCCTACCTGTCTGTGCACTTACGCTTTGGCACAGTGTCGATTCGCCATTTGGTGCGTGAAGCGCTCCATTGCGTACGGATCGCGGGCTCGATACAGGGAGCGCAAGTGTGGTTATCCGAATTAATCTGGCGGGATTTTTACTTCATGATCTTGCACTATCACCCACGCGTAATCGACCACGCCTACAAGCCAGATTATGATGCAATTCAATGGGAGCAAGGCGAGCATGCCCAAAACCTGTTTGTCGCATGGTGTGAAGGACGCACCGGCTATCCGCTGGTGGACGCGGCAATGTTGCAATTGAATCGTTCCGGCTACATGCACAACCGTTTAAGAATGGTGACTGCCTGCTTTTTGGTCAAGGATTTAGGTATCGACTGGCGTTGGGGTGAACGTTACTTTGCCTTACATCTCAACGACTTCGATCTGTCGGCTAATAATGGCGGGTGGCAATGGGCAGCGTCCACAGGATGTGATGCGCAACCCTATTTCCGGATATTTAATCCCATCACGCAATCGGAAAAATTTGATGCGGAAGGAAAATTCATCCGGCGCTACCTGCCGCAACTGGCACGCTTAGACAATAAACAAATCCACGCGCCCTGGAAATTGAAACAGTCGGAGCTGCAATCGGCTGGGATAACTCTGGGCAAAGACTACCCAATGCCCGTCGTTGATCACGATGAAGCCAGAAAGCAAACCTTAACGCGTTATGCCGTCGTAAAAAGTCCAGACAAAAAAAATGCACAGCAATAAATGCCGTGCATTTTTTGCTGTGCATTCTTTCTGCCGTAGCGACTTTAGGCCGAGAGTGTATCCTTACTGACGAAACGGGTAATTGCACCAAGCAAATCATCTTCCCGGTAAGGCTTACCAAAATACTCATTCACGCCCAACTCCGCTGCATAATTTCTATGCTTATCAGCTGTACGCGAGGTAATCATGATGATAGGAATATGACTGGTACGAGCATCGCTACGAACGTTGCGGGTTAAGTCAAATCCATCCATACGCGGCATTTCAATATCGACCAGCATGACATCTGGCGTTACCGATTGCAGTTGCTCGAGTGCATCAATTCCGTCCTTGGCCAACACTACATGGTAACCCTCACGTGCCAGCAAACGCTGGGTTACGCGTCGTACCGTCAAGGAGTCATCAACCACCATCACGGTATGCTGAGTTCTCAGTCCCTGCACAGGAGTGGATTCCGCTTTTAACGCACCGGAACTGAGATTGGCAATCGCACCCAACTCCTGATTACCACCGTCAACTTGCTGTTCCTGACGGCGCGCCTGCTCAGACTCCATCTTTTGAGCCAGAGGTACAGGGTTGAGTATCAACACGATATCGCCCGAACCCAATACAGTCGCACCGGCGATCCCTGCCATCCTAGCCAATTGCGGACCAATATTTTTTACAACGACCTCACGATTACCGACAATATCATCGACATGAATCGCAACGCGTTCATTACCGCTCTTCATGATCAGCAACGGTGAGTATTGTTGCGGCACCGGAACGGCGTCGTGCTCACCCAATATACTGGACAAGTAATACATAGGTACGCGTGCGCCTTGCCACATAATGGCACCATCATTGTAGGCATTGGCAAGCACGGCAGACTTGAGTTGCTGAACCTGCTCCACCAGTACGGAAGGAACGGCAAACGTCTTACCACCGGCAGACAGAATAACAACTTGCGTTACCGCTAGTGTCAAAGGCAAGTGAATCGTAAAATGCGCGCCCTTACCCTCAACCGAACTAACCGAAACACGACCGCCCAACGAGGAAGCTTCTGACCGCACGACGTCCATACCGACACCGCGTCCGGCCAATTCAGTAATTTCATTCGCTGTTGAAAATCCAGGTGCAAAAATCATATTTACAACGTCGGCATCGCTAATGCCATCATCGTAGCCAAGCAAATCTACCGCTTTTGCCTTTTCACGAATCCGCTCCAAGTTCAAGCCTTGACCATCATCGGTAAAATGAATAACCACTTCATTACCTTCCTGACGAATCTCGATCAGAAGTTCACCGACCTCCTGCTTGCCTTGTTCGCGACGTTGCTCGCGTGACTCTATCCCATGAACAATGGCGTTACGCAGCAAATGTTCAAATGGACCAACCATTTTTTCCAGAACACTACGATCGATCTCAATCGAAGTTCCGCGAATATCCAGATTGACGCGCTTATCCACTTCCTTGGAAGTCTGACGGGTAATTTTATACAAGCGTTCCGAGATACTGGCAAACGGGATCATTCGCACCCGCATCAAATCCTGTTGCAATTCACGGGTCAGCCTAGCCTGTACATGCAAGTCATTTGACGCACCATCAATCGTACGATGTAAGTTTTGCTGAACGGTTGCAACGTCGCTGACACTTTCGGCCATCATACGTGTCAGTTCTTGCAGGCGAGTAAACCGATCAAATTCCAAAGGATCAAATTCCCGGTCGGCAGAGTGCGCCATACGCGAAGTAATTTGCGTTTCCGCCTGAATTTCGACTTCCCGCAACTGATCGCGCAAACGATTGACGTTATCGGTCAATTCAGAAAGCGATGAACGTAAGGTGCCCACTTCATTTTCAAGTTTTGACCTTGAAATAGACACTTCACCCGCCTGGTTGACCAGTCGATCCAGAATATCCGCGCGTACCCGCACCAGCGCCACTGGCGCTGCCGGACTTGCTGCCGCCATGGGTAAGGCTACAGCTCCGGAAGATCCCACGCTTACCGCCGGCATCACAGGTAACAGATTAACCATTTCCCGCTTTGTGACTGGCATTTCATCTGCTGGCGCTGCGCCCATGGATGTCTGGAATTGATCCAACTCCTGTGCCGGACTCAATGGTTCTTCAGGAATATCATCAAGCGGCGCAGAAGGATTTTGCAATCTATCAAACAGTTGCATGCTGTAATCATGGCGGGACATCAAATCGTCCTGCAATGATTGCTTCGCTGCGCTACCAGCATGCATCAGACTCTCAATACGAGTTTCCATGTCATGCGTATGCTGACCCAACTGCATCGCACCTGCCATGCGAGCGCTACCTTTAATCGTATGCATCAAACGCAAAATTGCCTGCGGAATAGACGCATCGTCAGGTTGTTGCTGCCATGAGCGTAACAATTGTCCTACCATAGGCAGTAAATCATTGCCTTCCTCCAGAAACACCGGCAGCAAATCGATATCAAGATCGTCTTTAAGACGCACTTCAAATTCGGAAGTGCGTGACTGTACGTCATACAGCGGTTCGTCTTTTTTTGGCAGAGCTAATGTTGCAGTATCTTCAAGTAACGGGGAAACTTCCTCACTCAACTCGATCACCGATTCTGCTTCTACCAACTCCGTATGCTCGTTATTTTGCTCATCAGTAGCCACAGCATCGATAGTTTCTGCGTCTGCTACCATTTCAGCTAGTGCATCAACCACAGGCAACTCGTGCTCAAGCACTTCCGTCAATTGCAACAATTCTGGTTCAGGGGCTGCACTGTCCGCACTTTCCACGCCATCCGACACCTCTGAATCTGCAATCTCAGTCAGACTATCTATCGTAGCAAGCTCATCACTTCCCTCAATCTCATCAGTGAGAGAAGTGAGATCCAGACGTTCATTCGTCGATGTAATGAACTCATCATCATCACCGGCACCAGAACGCATAATGATTGCTTGCAACAACTTATCGAGCTGTCTGACTTCAGCAGGATCATGATCCGCCATCTCTGACAGCGCAAATTTTTGTAACATGCGTTTAATACACTCAACAGCATGATCAAGCACATCAAACTCATTGGTTCCCAGGCTTACCGGATGACGCTCAATTCGCTGTAACACCATCTCCAGACTATGAGCGACTTCCTGAGCGGCGGCTAACCCCACTGTTGCAGAACTTCCTGCCAGTGAATGGGCTGCATGCACGGAGTGACGGGCAACATGACGCGACGGCTCATGCCTCCACTCGGCAAAATCCTGCGATAAGTAACGGACAATTTCGTCGGTTTCCGCCATATAGATAGTATGCAGCGGAAGACTGATTTCTATATTGCCAATCCGCTTGACGTTATCATCTTGCAACGGCAATTGTGAAGCCAAATCAGGGAAGTCAATAATTTCCGCACTATCCTGAGCGGGGATTATTTCGTTGGTAAAACTAGTCTCTGCCTGAGTGTCAGTATCAAGCTGAATCGATGCTGACTCCGAATCGATATTGCCTTCAAAAGCCAAGACCTCGCTATCAGTGACTTCACTTTCCAGGTCAACATTCAACTCAGTGAGCGACAAATCAGGATCGGCGAGATTTTCGGCGGCAATCTCAGCCAAAATATCGTCAACGGCAGGCACCAGCGATACGGCATCGGCGATGGCCAGTCCTGGTTCGACGAAGTCACTATCCGGGCCATCTTCAATTGGCAGGGTCGCTACAATTTCTTCAGAAAATTCGTCCATTGATTCAGACTCAGGAGAGTCCAAATCAATTTCCTGCGCAGAAGACAAACCAGACTCTTCTTCATTGCCGGCATTTTCTGGCATATCGGCGACTAACGAAGCCGGATGCGCTTCAGGCATAGCGAGATAATGTTGGCCAGACTTAACGCGCTCAGCAGCAGCGATTATCGCAAGACCATCTCTTTTTGATTTCCCGGTTTGTGTTAAGTCATTAACCCAGGCAAACAGTTCTGGTTCTGCAAAGTCAAGTAAAGCGTAAAGGGGCTCGGCGCCATCGCGCGACTCCGACAGCCATAAATTCATGACCTGTTCTATGCTCCACGCGGCCTCACCGAAAGCCATCAAGCCAACCATGCGACCGCTACCCTTGAGGGTATGGAAAGACCGGCGCAAACTAATCAAGTGTTCCTGATTGAACGGCTCTAACCTTGAATGTGGAACGGTCTCGCGAACAAATCCCAAAACTTCATTGGCTTCCTCTAGAAAAATCTCCAGTAACTCAGCATCGATAGCCTCGTCATCGGCAGGTAATTCTGGGGTGTGAGCCAAATCTGGTGCCGCATTTCCCTGAGCAGTGGCAACAACGATGTCATTTAAGGCCTCAGGAGATTCAGCAAAATTCGAGCTATCTAATAAATCGATCGCAGCACGCGCACGTGCGCTCGCATCGGTGTCATCAAGCAGGGTCGCAACAGAATGTTCCGATTGCAGCGAGTCCTTAAGCTGAGCTTGCAGTTCCGGATTATGCGGTTCATCCGCAAGAGATACCGCAAGTCTGGCGGATTCTTGTTGCTGACTGCTTAATTCCTGCTCCGCCGTTATTGGCGTCAACAAAGGCGTTGCAGCCTCAAGTTGCATCGACGGTAGCAGTTCTTTTTCAACTGGTTTTTCCAACAACCTAGAGCGAAACATCCCGGTAGCAGGATCAAAAGTAAACTTTTTCTTTGCCAGTTCGGGTTGATTCTGAAGCGTCTCAATAAAAAATGACAATGCACCTACGTTTTGCGCGACATTTTTGTACGCATCCGTATCCGTATTGACTGCATCGGCATCAGAAGCGTCAGAAAAGCGGCCAACCATAACGCGTACGTGCTCGACCGCCAACATTGCATCATCCTGATCAAGGATTGCCAATGCACCACCAATTTGATGCAAAGTTCCATCTACTGGTGTCAACACATCCTTATTTGCAGCGTCCCGGAAATATTCATCCAAGGTTTTCTCAACTTGCCGAAGGCTGGTCTGCATTTCTGCCACCAGCACGGAAACGGTTTTACGTTGCTGTGCCTCTCTTGAAATATCACCCATCCAACTTGCCTGCGTAGTCGGCTCATCACCCGAAACCACTGCTAATAATCTAGCTGCAATCTCATCAGCCCGGTCAGAAAAATCTGCTGGCAAATGGGTAATTTGGTCCAAGGCATTTTCAACAAATAACAAACTTGTTGCCAACTCCAAACCCATCTTGCTTTTGTCCGGAGAATGTCCGGCATGACGTGAAATACCACTCAGTTCGCGTAGTAACTTAGACAAGGGAGCGGAATTCAAACTTGCCCCCGATTCCGCCAGATCCTTCATTTTTTGTGCAAACTTATCGGAAAGACCGGTATCGCCAGCGGCCATCCGTCCCCATAAATTTTTCACATTAGACAACTGCTCTTTAGCGGTAGCCAGAATATTTGCCGCAACTTGTCCGTAATTTTTTTGTTCGTAATCAAGCGGCACTTGGTTATCCAAGTGATACGCTTTTCGTATTTGCGCAACAAAGGGCGACGGCTGCTCTACTTGCGCAATAAAAAATAAGGCATCACGCAGCAATCTTTCCGGAATACTGGAAACACCTTCAACCAAGCGGCGAATTTGCAAATTGATGCGACCAAAAATTTGCTTTACGTATTGCTTATTCTCAATGGATCCATCAGCAACTGCTTCTACAAACCCACGCATCACCAACCAAAATGCCTTGGCTTGCGATGTGCTCTGAACCTGTTCAATCTCTTTAATCAAATCATGCATGGACCGCACAGCGACAAGTTGCTGTGCACTGTCTTTTGCAGTCAAAACCGTCAGTAGAAGTTTTTCAAACCGCTGTCTCAAGATAGGATAATTAACAGGCTCTGCAACCGTAACAAGCGTTAGTTCCGGAATTTTTTCATGAACCGAAAGAGCGGGGAAAAACAAATCCGCCGGATGAATGCGTTCAGCGCCTTTTATTTCCAACAAGGCTCGGTAATAAGGAAATAAGCGAACTGGCTGATGAGGGCATCCGGACAGTAAATCTTCCAGATAACAAAGAATCGCATGAAACGCTGAGGAAATTACATCTATGTTGGAGCGATTGATTTCAAGCTGACCGGCATGTAAGCGATCAATCAAATCCTCGATGGTTTCCGTGACAATGGAAACTCCGTCTATATCGACGATCTGCAACGCACCGTGTGCCTGATGCAAATAACTTTTGGCATGCAGCAAAGTAGTCGACTGCGTCTCTGCGTCCTGCTCAGTGGCCGCGATCAACAATTTTCCTGCATTGCTAATCGCTTCACGTACCTCGCCCATCACCCAAGACAATGGACCAATATCAAACTGCTCTTGGTGAGTTTCTGGAGAATTGGAAAAACTGGATGTCATGCGTGTACCCCGCAAACTCAAAGAGCGACAGACCGAAGTCCGTCGCTGTGCATTTATGATCAGGCCGAAATATTTTCAGCCCATGACTGAAAATCAGGCAGTAACCCGGAATCGGGATACTGAGTTCTTGAGCTCTTCAGCCAACATAGACAATTCCATAATCGATTGCGCGGTTTGTTGAGTGCCGCTCTGTGTTTGTTCTGTAATGGTCAAGATATGTTGAATATTTTGCGCAACACCATTTGCTGAAGTTGCTTGCTGTTCTGTTGCCAGAGAAATACCTTGAATCAGTTCAGCCAAACGATTCGAAACGCTACGAATCTCAGACAAAGCGGTACCTGCAGCATCTGACAACTTAGCCCCCTCAACCACACCTTGCGTAGATTTTTCCATCGCGGCAACTGCATCATGAGTATCGGTTTGAATCGTACGCACCAGCGCACCAATCTGTTTGGTCGCTTCAGCAGAACGTTCCGCCAGTCGCTGAACCTCTTCCGCAACCACCGAGAAGCCTCGTCCTGCCTCACCCGCAGAGGCCGCCTGAATCGCTGCATTTAGCGCCAAAACGTTAGTTTGTTCGGTAATATCTGAAATCAGTTCGGTAATTTCACCAATCTCCTGTGAAGATTCACCCAGTCGCTTGATTCGTTTAGATGTTTCCTGAATTTGCTCGCGAATTTCATTCATACCCTTGATCGCGTTTTCCACCGCATGCGCACCCTGCTCAGCCGCAGCAACCGATTGACGCGCAACTTCAGCCGACTCATTGGCTGAACGTGAGACATCAGTAATATCATTTGCCATCGTGGTAACAGCTTGACCTGCATCGGCGATTTCTCTCGATTGCTGATGTGAAGCCTCAAGCAAATCATTGGAAACGCCTTGCGCCTGTGAGGATGCAGAAGTAACCTGGGCCGCAGTATTAGTAACGCGACCAACCAGACCGCGCAACTCTTCTACCGTATAGTTAACCGAATCGGCAATCGCCCCCGTAATGTCTTCGGAAACTGTCGCCTGAACGGTCAAATCTCCATCCGCCACTTCTTGAAGTTCATTCATCAAGCGCAAAATCGCTGCCTGATTTTGATCATTTGCCGATTTCGCCTCTTCCTCTTGCTTTTGAGCCTGTTGCATCTGCGCATCCGCATCTTTGCGTCGGGCATCAGCCTCCTTAGCGCGATTACGACTATCCTGCAACAGTACCAAGGCAATGCCGGCAGCCGCAGCAAGCGCCATTAAAGCGCTCAACAAAATTAACCAAAAGGATAAATTGATAGAATCTTGTTGCGTTGTATAGGTCGTTTGCAGTTTAGTGATTTTTTGCTTCAAATCCTCGTTTTCATTAAACAGCAACTGCTCTGCCTGTTTTGCACCAATAAAGTTTTGCAAATTACCCAAAATACTAGAAACAGAAACTTGATATTCAGCAAAAGCTTTTTGCAACTCAGTCAATTTTTCGCGTGTATCGGCATCTTTAGTCGCAGTAATACGCAACATCTCACTACCATTGAGGAAGCCATCAACCAGATCGCGGAATGTATTCGTATCCTTACCCAACAAAAATGCCGTTTCAGGGTTCACACCTTCGGCAACCAGGAATTCATTGGCGCTTCGTCCCAAACGTTGAGTCAACATGACCAATTGGCTTGACGCTGCAATTTCACGGGCAGAACCACCGCCTTGCAATTTCAGCGTTGAAATTTGCTCCGTCAATTCAAGTAAGACTGGTGATAAGGTATTCAACTTCTGCAAAGTCTGTCCAAAGCCGGTCAGCTCTTTGCGCAAATCTAAAATTGTCTTAGCCGCTTTATCTGAATTTTTCCATGCCTTCTGCGTATCTTTTAGAATCGGTTCCAAAGTGGAATCAGGAGCGTCAACATTACGTCCGCGATATTGTCCACCGACCAACAGAACATTCAGATCACTATTAAGTTCATTGCGGCTTTCATCAAGCTGCTTAAACGCGGCAAGATTACCCTGAATCGCATTTGGAGCCGCTTTACCGATACGCTGCGAGTTCATCAGCGCATTACCGGAAATTTGTGCTTGCGTGGAAATCAGGCTAGATTGCTTTGCATTGAGCCAAACAAAAAATAGACTCAGCGACAATGCCGCGCCCATGGTGATCAGCAGCACGCGAATCTGTCTTTGCAGAGGCAAATGGCCGATTAAGGGAAGGCGGATATCTCCGCCTTTTTCAAGCGCATCGCCAATAAAAGTTGCATCCGCATGACTAACTGCAGATGTGGCGGACTTCAATATCGATGCATCAACTCTAGTATCGCCATGCTGATCAGAAACTTGCGAAAGCATTTTTACATTACTCGCTTCCTCGACTGAATCACTTGCATTATTGAACTCCCGCGCACCAACTTCCTCTAGGTCAAGTTCTTGGTTTTGTTTTTTCTTAGACAAAAACGGTAGTTTAAACGCCATTACTAGGTCTCCTAATCGATTTAAATGCTGCACTTATTTTATTGCGAATCACAAACCCACATGCAAGAATTCTTGATCTTGCACTAATGACGACAAACTTAGCTCGTGCCAAAGTTTGCCATCTGAGTCACGGTATTTCATTACTATCCAAGGCTTGGAACTCGACTGACTGAGTTTACCTTCAAGCGCATCAACCGGCTCCGGCTGCATATCATTTGAATTACGCAATCCGAGCACCTGCGAGACCAACAAGCCACTATTAAAGGCAAGACTAGGAGCGAAAGCCACCACACGGCAAGACGCGTCCTGCTTAGTCGGCGATCCGCCATCGAATAGCGCCAAGTCAACCACACTGGTTAAATTTCCGCGGATATTTGATAGCCCAAGATACCATTCCTTAGTCAGCGGAACCTTCTGCATACTTCCGGCACTGACGATTTCGCCAGCTTCGCGCAAATCGAGTAAATAACGGGACTGCCCTATCATTATCCCCAGTTGACTTACCCTGACCTGCGTACCGCGTTGAGCCGCTTGCATGCGCTCCATCAATTGCGACTGAAACTCACGCAAACGAGTTCGACGCAATCCAGGATCATGCTTGGTGATTTCGGGAGCTATCTCATTTGGTTTGCGCAAAATTTCGTTCATGATTAGTCCGATTAGCCGAGGGCCGCGATTTTCGCCAACAATTCCTGTGGATCTATAGGCTTGACTAAATAGTCACGCGCCCCCTGACGCAACCCCCAGATACGATCGGTTTCCTGATTTTTGCTAGTGCAAATAATCACGGGAATGTCCTGAGTCTCGCTATCACGGGCAATCGCACGGGTAATCTGAAAACCATTCTGACCAGGCATAACCACGTCCATCAAGATCAACTGTGGCTTATCCGCCTTAATTTTTGTTAAGGCTTCCTCACCATTTTCTGCTGTGGAAACTGAAAAACCGTTCTTAACAAGGATATCGGTCAAAAAATAACGCTCAGTCGGAGAATCGTCGACCACTAAAATTTTCTGTATAGTCATTTTTATTAACCTAAATTTACCTTAAAATCATTTGGAAGGAGCTACGGATGTGTAGTTGCGAACCGTTCTAAGTAAGCTATCCTTAGTGAAAGGCTTAGTTAAATATTCATCCGAACCAACCATCGCTCCACGCGCCCTATCAAACAAACCATCTTTCGATGACAACATGATCACTGGCGTACTACGGAATTTTGCACTTTTTTTAATCAGAGCACAGGTCTGATACCCATCTAATCTCGGCATAAGAATATCGCAGAAAATCAAGTCCGGATGGGTGTCATTAATTTTAGCTAAAGCATCAAAGCCATCCTCCGCCAAAATTACCTTATACCCTACTTGCCCTAAAAATATCTCGGCTGATCGACGTATGGTACTGCTATCGTCAATCACCATGATTTTTAAGTTTTCGTTACCTGTCAACGTTGACATAAGATTATCTCAGATTAGCTGGGTTGAAAGTCAAACAGCACTGTAACAAAATTTAGCTAGCTTGCGCCATTTTTTCCTGGAATAAACATTCTGGATAACACGATAACGACATACTGCTGGCTGCCATTGTTATATGTGTGATTTTAAGTATCAAAGAAATATTTACATTCCAGGAAATTATTAAATCGCAAGCATTTCAAAATCTTCTTTTCGGGCACCGCATTCCGGGCAGGTCCAATTCATAGGCACATCTTCCCACTTTGTTCCGGCCGGAATGCCATCATCAGGCAAGCCCAACTCTTCCTCATAAACCCATCCGCAGATCAGACACATCCACGTCCTAAACTCCGCAATTGCCAGTTTATCAATACTCACGACTAAATTCCCTCAATCAAGTAAAATGCCGAGATACTCGCAAATTCCTAACAGGAACTGCTGACATTGACCCTTACTTTTGACTAAAAACAAGCTCTCAAAAAGTACAATCAATAAAATCGACAAAAAAGCGCTATATTAATCTACTCAACGTGCAAAACCAAACCACTCCCCTCATTCTTACTTTCGGCGCATCCAATCCCGTTACGGCCATCGGCATACAAGCTGATCTATCTTCGTTTGCCGCAATGGGTTGTCACGGCGTACCTGTGTTAACCACCATATTGGTTGGTGACACCACCCAAATAGACGACACTCACCCATTAGACGCGGATCTCGTCAGCGATCAGGCCCGTACCGTTCTAGAGGATATGGAAATAATCGCCATCAAGGTGGGGCAAGTGGGGAGTGTGGAAAATATCACGGTAATTGCCGAAATAGTCTCGGATTACCCCGAGATGCCCATGATTCTCGATCCTTTCGACTCATCAGTACCCGAGCCAGAATCTGAAGCGGAAGATATCCTGCTGGCGATACGGGAATTATTGATTCCACAAGCGACTTTACTACTTATTTCCGCTGTTGAACTGACTAGACTAGCCGAAAGCTGGAGTGAATCAGTTATTCCAACAACACCAGCTAAGCAAGATGACATGGCTGCAGACGTGATGACATTAATTGAATCCGGCTGTGAATACGTATTGGTAACGGGCGTGGCAGGACAAGGAAATGATATCGAAAATATCTTGTTCAATGACGAAGGCATAGTACGCCGCGACCTATGGCAGCGCGTGCCTGGGACCTATATGGGGGCAGGTAATACCTTATCAGCCGCAATTACCGCCGTTCTCGCCAACGGAATGGACATGGCGGACGCGGTGCACGAAGCCCAGGAATTCACTCTCGCCTCAATTAATCACGCGCAACGGCTTGGCATGGGAAAGCTGATACCTGACCACTATTTTTGGGCCAAAGAGCCTGAATAATTCAAAACATAAGCACTTATTCAAACCAGCTATTTTTTACAACCATCTTTTGACTTGTATAACCATGACCGATAAAAACGAAAATTTATTTCTCCGCGCCCAAAAAACCACTCCGGGCGGTGTCAACTCACCAGTACGAGCCTTTCGCTCGGTAGGGGGGACGCCACGTTTTATCCAACGCGCCGAGGGTCCTTATTTTTGGGACGCGGAAGACCGCCGTTACATCGATTACATAGGATCATGGGGACCGGCCATAGTGGGTCACGCCCACCCTATGGTGGTCAAGGCGGTACAAGATGCAGCTGCCCGCGGTCTTGGTTTCGGTGCTCCGACCGAAGGCGAGATTGAAATGGCGGAAGAAATTTGCAAGTTGGTGCCATCAATTGAACAGGTTCGTCTCGTTTCCAGCGGCACGGAAGCCACCATGAGTGCGCTAAGACTTGCACGCGGAGCCACCGGTCGCGACAAGATCATCAAATTTGAAGGCTGCTATCACGGACATGCCGATTCATTGCTGGTCAAAGCAGGCAGCGGCTTACTGACACTTGGCAATCCTACTTCGGCAGGTGTTCCCGAAGACTTCATACAGCACACTTTGGTGCTTGACTATAACAATAGCCAACAACTGGAAGACTGCTTCAAAACTCACGGAAAAGACATTGCCTGCGTTATTGTAGAGCCGGTCGCCGGCAATATGAACCTGATTAAGGCGACACCTGAGTTCCTGCAAACCATGCGTCGCCTGTGTACAGAATACGGCAGCGTATTGATTTTTGACGAAGTGATGTGTGGCTTCCGCGTAGCCTTGGGTGGCGCTCAATCCCTGTACGAGATTAAGCCTGACATCACAGCACTTGGCAAAATCATAGGTGGCGGTCTGCCTGTAGCTGCTTTTGGCGGACGTGCTGACTTGATGGCGAATATGGCGCCACTGGGCAGGGTTTATCAAGCGGGTACCTTATCTGGCAATCCGGTTGCGGTCGCAGCGGGTCTAACCACCCTGAAACTGATTCAAGAACCGGATTTCTACACAAAGCTGTCATTGCAAACCAGTAAATTAGCTGCAGGGTTGAGCGAAGCAGCACGTAAAGCTGGCATCACTTTTTGTGCGGACTCTGTCGGCGGCATGTTCGGCTTGTATTTTTCCAAAGAGATTCCTACTTCGTACTCAGAAATGATGGCAAGCGATAGTACAAAATTTAATCGTTTCTTTCACCTGATGCTAGATGCCGGCGTCTATCTGGCTCCGTCGGCATTTGAAGCCGGCTTCGTATCGGCTCAACATGATGATCAAATTATTGCTGCAACCATCATAGAAGCCGAAAAAGCCTTTTTACAAATGAACGGATAAGTCAAAAGCATTTAATTCTCAAAAGAAATACGAAAGCATGATTTTATTTCCATGTAGAAATAAAATCATGCTTTTTTTGTTATAAATTGTCATTTCTCGTTTTAAGCCCTTCCATTGATTATTACATTCTGTTACGTTTCGGTTCGGCAATCATTTATCATTTTCTTTGACTTGAACCATGCAAATACGCTTACAAAAAAAATACCTCGGATTGGTTTTGGCATTTTTACCATTTTGTGCCTATGCACAAGTACAAACGCTAAAAGAAGTGACTCAACAGGCTATTTTATCCAATCCTGAAGTGCTATCGCGTTGGCATAATTTTCAAGCTGCAGGTTCAGAGAGAGATGCAGCCTCAGGTGGATACTTGCCTAGCGTCAATCTTAGTGCGGGTGCGGGACGGGACGTCAATGAAAATCGACTGGGAAAATCCGACTTCAACCGCACTGGCGCAACTTTAAGCCTGAATCAAATGCTGTACGATGGATTCCTAACCCGCAATGAAGTCAAGCGTCTTGATTACACTCGTTTGGTGCGTTTGCATGAACTCCGTGATGCCTCGGAAAATATTGCGCTAGAAGTCATTCGTGCGTATTCAGACATACTTCGCTACCGCAAATTAGTGGTATTGGCGGAAGATAACTACGTACGTCACCGCACCGTTTTTGAGCAAATTCAAAGAAAAGTCAACGCAGGCGCCGGGCGTCGTGTCGACCTTGAGCAGATATCCGGACGGGTCGCATTAGCCGAAGCAAATTTGCTGACGGAAACCTCGAATTTACACGATGTTAGTACTCGCTTTCATAGACTGGTCGGCACCCATGCAAGTAAAAATCTGGAGAACCCTCGCTTGCTGAGCAAGGACATGCCAGCTGATATCAGCGCAGCATTAAGCCTGGCAAATAAAAACCACCCCAGTCTGCTGGCTGCGGTAGAAAATATACGCTCGGTAGAAAGTAGTCTGAAGGCACGTCGCTCTAGCTATCAGCCTCGCGTCGATTTCAGGGCCAGAACTGAGCATGGCAATAACATCGACAGTATTAGCGGAAGAACCAACAACAATACCGCAGAAGTAGTTCTGTCATGGAATTTATTCAATGGCGGTAGCGATAGTGCGCGCGTACGGCAGTCAGCCGATTTGCTTAACCTGGCACGCGACCAACGCGACAAGGCTTGCCGGGACGTTAGACAAACCTTAGTGATCGCCTACAACGACACCCGAAAATTGACCGAGCAAATGACTTATCTCGATCAACATCAACTCTCGATAGAAAAAGCGCGTGATGCCTATCGCCAGCAATTTGATATTGGTCAACGTTCGCTGCTCGATTTGCTTGATACCGAAAATGAATTGTTTCAGGCAAAACGTTCGTTTTCCAATGCAGAATATGATTTGTTCTACGCCTACGCCAGAACTCATGCAGGCATGGGCTCCCTGTATAGCGCTCTTGGCATAGCCCGGCAGGATGCCGGTCCATTACCCAAAATGGATACACAAAATGACAAGGAAGATGCCCCACAAAACTGCCAACTTGACATAAGCGAGCTCTATTTTGTCAATAAAGAGGCATTGAATGCGCGCGCCAGTGAGCAACTCGGTTTAGCGCCAAGTTCGGCGACACCGCCAACGCTCTCGCCAAAAATGGCAACAGCAACTGACCACGCAACATCGTCGCGAACGGCCGTTCTCAATGCATTGCAGAAGTGGCGTGAAGCGTGGGTCAGCATGAATCACCAGGGATATTTCGACATGTACGCAAAAAAATATACCTCTGACGAAACCTGGAAAGCAGCTCGCAAATCCCGCCTGATGACAGCACAAAAAATCACGCTGAATTTAAGTGACATTCAAGTGGCTACCCAAGATGCGAAGCATATGACTACTAGTTTCCAACAGGAATATCATTCTTCCATCTACCAAGATGTCTTGAAAAAAACCCTGTACTGGGAAGAGATAGACGGGAAATGGCTAATCGTCAAAGAAACCGTTGACGCTCCGCCAAACGCCAAACAATGGTAGTCTGAACATCCTAAAAAATAGCCCGTAGATGAGACGCTACGGGCTATTTTTACTTCGTCTCTGGCAAGTGCGGCAATGCCGTCAGAAACTGGACTAATGTTGCACGGAAGCAGTGAAGTTAACAGCAGATTGATATATAGTGAGGAACTGATTCTAAGGTTGTAAGTCTAGAAATTTTTACTTACGGCATGACTATTCCTGACCTTTTGCTAAAGATTCGCTTGCTGACCCGACGACGTTTATTTCCAGGCTTCATGAAGTTGGCATTCACGCTGCTGAGCATACTCGTGTTTATTCCGGGCAATGCACTTGATCTGGCTCGCTTACAAGCGGCGTTACGCAATCTCGGCGGACATCAACAATCGTTTGTTGATTGGAACAACATCATGCAAAGCTACGGTGATGCAACAATCGAGACCAAGTTGCAAAAAGTGAATGAGCTTTTTAATCGGAAAATTCTTTACACCGATGATCAGGACGCATGGGGGCAAACTGATTACTGGGCAACCCCAATGGAAAGCCTGGCCAAAGGGAAAGGCGATTGCGAAGATTACGTAATTGCCAAATATTTCACTTTACGCAATATGAATATCCCGATATAACCAGTTGCGCCTGATCTACGTCAAAGCACGCATAGGCGGCCCCAATAGCAGTGTTCAGCAAGCGCATATGGTACTGGCATATTATCCGTCTGCCGACGCTGAGCCACTGATTCTTGATAATCTCATTTCAGAGATCCGCCCTGCTTCACGACGCAGTGATTTGTTTCCGGTTTTTAGCTTTAACAGTCAAGGCGTCTTTGCCGGAGCAGCCGCCAATGCGGCTCTTGGTCCCGGTGGTACCAGTCGCTTAACCCGCTGGCAAGATCTGCTGGAGCGTGCGCGCCGCGAAGGTTTCGAATAGCTTCCATACACTCTTACAATGCCCCGCCAACTTAGGCAAAGCAAGCGATGTCTGGAATTTTTTGTTTTTTTAAAAGGAAGTGTAATGTCAATGTATCGTCAACTTTGGCTTGCCATCATACTCAGTACCCTGCTCGCCTCTATAGGTAGCTTGCTGGCATCCACCCTCAGTTCACGCGCCTACCTGAACGAGCAACTGCGGATGAAAAATGCGGATAACGCCACCGTGCTGGCATTATCTTTGAGCCAAAAAAATATCGATGCCATCGAACTCGAATTGGTCATTGCAGCTTTGTTTGACAGCGGTCATTACACCTCGATCAGCGTAAGCGATCCTGCCGGAAAAGAAATTATCAGGCGGGTTGCCGCGACGGAAAAAAATGATGTCCCGGACTGGTTCATACGCAGTTTCCCGATTCAATCCGCCCCAGGTCAGGCACAGATCAGCAGTGGCTGGAAACAATTGGGCACGGTTTCTCTTGTGACGCAAAGCAGTTTTGCCTATCAAACTTTATGGCAATCGACTAAAGAGATGATTGCCACACTGGCCTTGTCCGGTCTGATTGCCGGCTATCTCGGCACTCTTATCTTGCGCCGTCTGAGAAAGCCACTGCGTGCCGTGATAGAACAAGCCAGCGCGATGAGCGAACGTCGTTTTATCGTGGCACCGGAATCCAAAGTTCCTGAATTACGGCAACTTTCAACGGCGATGAATTCCACTGTAGGATTACTCAAGTCCATGTTTGCCGAAGAAGCGGAAAGACTGGAAGCCTTGCGCAGGCAAGCCAATACCGATCCGGTTTCCGGCCTGGCCAACCGCAGCCACTTTATGGGGCAACTGCATGTCATGGTAGAGGCCGAAGAAGCGCCACCCGGCAGCCTGATCATGCTACGACTATCTCACCTGGCAGAAATCAATAAGCAACTTGGTCGCAATAAGGTCGATGCTTTACTCAAGAAGATAGGCTCCTTACTCAACACTCAAGCAAATGCATTGCCTGAAGGCTTTGCTGCGCGCCTGAACGGTACCGATTTTGCGTTGCTGTTCAGGCAAACCGAGGCTGACACGGTAACTAGCACGTTATTGGAGAGTATCTGCAAAGAGCTAACTGAAATCACCGATAATCCGACGGCGGTTTTCATAGGTTTCGGTGAATTTGAATTTGGCATCGCCCCAGGTGCGCTGCTATCACAAGTCGATGGGGCGGTCGCTGCGGCAGAAATCGGTGGCATCAGCGACATACGCAAAGCGGCGCCTTTAAATATCGAGCAAGCGCCAAAGAGTAGCGACGAATGGTCTAAGCTGATACAACGTGCGCTGGAACAGCAATGGGTCAAACTAGCCTTATTCCCGGTTGTCGATTTTGATGGAAAACGGATTCACACCGAGGCGGCCTTACGCCTGATGTTTGGTGGTGAATGGTTCCCTGCCGGACGTTTTCTACCGATTGCGGAACGCCTCGGACTCACAGACAAACTCGATCTGGCCGCTGTCAATCTGGCCTTGGATGAATTAGCCCGGAATAGCGAAGTAAATGATATTGCCGTCAACCTATCGGCACAATCGATACAGAACGCTAGTTTCCGGGAGCAATTACGCGCCCTGTTATTGTCGCGCCCGGCTATCAGCAAGCGTCTGTGGCTGGAAGTACCGGAGAACGGTGTGTTTGCCAACCTGGATGCATTCCGTTCGTTCCACGCAGACGTTGGTAGCAGCGGTTGCAAACTTGGCTTAGAGCACTTCGGTCGCCAGTTCGATAAAATTAATCTACTGCACGACCTCAAGTTAGACTACGTCAAAGTCGATGGTGGCTTTATACGCGGCATTGATATTAATGACGCCAATCAGGCCTTCGTCAAAGGCATAGGCTCTATCGTACATAGAATGGGTTTGCAGATATTTGCAGAAGGCGTCAGTTCCGCAGCCGAATTGACGACCTTGTCCGGACTTAGCATCAATGGCGTAACAGGCCCGGCAATTGGTCTGGCAACAGATACTCAAAGCAATTAAATCCTCCTCTGAAACCGAGGCAATTAGTCGTCTCGGTTTCAGAGGAAGGCAGATTTTTACGCAGATCGCACCCCCTTCAATGCACGGTAAGTGCATTACCCAAAGCAATACCGGCACTCCCGCTGGCTATTCCCAAACGCACCTCCAGACTAGCCTTAGCGCTAGTACTTACGATGATTACGAGCCAGACACTACTACCGGCCAAATTTATGTTGCTAACTTATTGCTCTTACGTATATGGCTAAAAAAGCCAGTTCGAATAAATCGACCTGGCCTTTTTACATCATGACATTCAGCGTTATCTGAACTTAGTCAACGATCAATTTCCCTTTGGTCAGCAAGTCATTGATGATTGCGGCATCATCGGCACCGGCTAACAATACATTGCTCAGAGTGATCACCTGATCGTCTTTAGATGCAACAAACCCTGTCGCAAAAGCACCGGTACTACTGATATGTACGACCGTATCCGTTGCCCCTTTTTCAAAATGCAGATAATTACCTAAATTGCCTGCACCGGCAGCATGACTCTCGCCCTGCAGCAAATCTCTCAGATCGAGCCTGTCACCACCGGCATTAAATGCAGCAGTATCAAAGTCCGTAATCCTATCCGTTGCAGGGACCACTGTCGTGCCACGATCAGCCAGCGACCAACTAAAGGTATCAGCACCGGTGCCGCCAGTCAGTGTGTCGTTGCCGGCACCACCTATCAGAACATCATTACCTGTACCTGCATTGATGCTGTCATTACCCGCGCCACCGAATATCCTGTCGTCGCCGCCAGCTGCATTGATCGTGTCATTTCCGTTCATGCCGGCAAGGAAGTCTGATCCCGCAGTACCTGTCAGAGTATCAATGCCTGACGTACCATTAAATACCGTACTACCAGTAACGACATTGACGAACTGTGTCACCGAATCGCCCGCTGTCGTACCTGTAGCATTGATAGCCAACAAGGTGGAGTTGCTACCAAGATTACTAATAGCCAACTCCGACTGCGTCCAACCGGTAAGGTCGACCACCTGCCCTACTGTAGCAACCGTGATGCTATGTCCGCCAACACCATCAGAAAACGTTGCGCCAACCGGGGCACCAGTGACTTCGACGTGATTGTAGTCATTGCCAACCAGCGCAAAACGCACGGCACCGCCGTCATTATCAAGTACGGCATTAGCACCTAGATTATTGCTCTCGACCGCATAAATGGCCTGAATCTGCGACGCAGTCAAGACTTTGCCATAGATACGCGCATCATCCAAGGTGCCATTTAAGTAGCGATCAGTCGCAGCCCCGTCATCGGCAGTAACGCCAAAGCCTAGGAATTTATTCGGCATAATCGCTCCCGGCAAGATATTGCCAGAGCTATTAAGCACACCATCCACCCATACTTCCGTCGCTCCGGTTGTGAAATTGTGGCTCATTGCCACATGATGCCAGGCACCATCATTCACCGGTTTCGTACTCTGGAAACCAAGCGTATCTGCCATCCCGAAACCGATACGGCCTGCGCTATCCAACCACCCCCACTGGATATCGGTAGTGCCGCCATTGTTTTCCATACCTATCACGCTAGGTGAGTCCCAACCTATCGTGCCGCCGGTTTGCGTGGTCTTGATCCAGAACACCAGCGAAGCACTACCACCGCCAGCACCATCACCGCGTAATGGATCGGTAACGGAAGTGGGCAACGCAACATAACCGCCATCACGTGCGCTGCTGGTACCGGACCAGACACCGTTGAACTGCATGCCAGCCCCTTCATGACCGCTCGCGGTAAATGTTGGGCTCTTATCTGTACCACCGGCAATGCCATCGGTGCGTGTACCCACCTGATCTGGCGTAGGATAGCTATTCGTCGTGGTCGCACCAGTCCCCTCATTAAAGGTCCAGTGCTGGACGTCTTGCACACTCAGATCACTATCACCGCTCAATGTAATCGCGCTGCCATCTTCTGACATCGTGTAGCGATCATCGACAGCAACCGGAGCCTCGTTCACGTTGCTTTCTTTTAAAGTAATGATCGCAGCGGTGCTGTTACCTGCTGCATCAAACACCGTAACGCTATAGTTACCAGTGTTGGGGCCTTGCTCAAAGTCGTTCACGGCCGAAGCCGCTCCGGCTGCAGTCAAGGTAATGGCGCCGGTGCTATCGATTTGATAGTAGCCATCAGCGCTGGTATTGGTGCCAGTCACGGTGAACTTGTAGCCTGTCACACCCTTGGCATCACTGGCCATCACATTAGGATAACGCTATTAGCAGCACTGTTCTCAGCATAGCTAAAAGTTTGCGCTGCAACTGCAGGTCCGGTGGTGTCGACTGTGTAAGTATGGTCGGCTGTTGCTACTGCTGGATTGCCGGCCGTGTCGGTGCTGCTGACGCTGGCGTGGACATTGCCGTTGCCCAGTAAATCAGCGCCTGGTACGGCCACGCTGTAGCTGTAGTTACCCGCTGTGCCGGTCACTGTGGCGTTGTAGGTGTGGGTACCCACAGTCAGGGTTACGATATCACCGGCTTTGGCGTCACCGCCTACCGTGCCGCTTAAGGTGACGAGCTTACCGGAGCCTGATTCTGCAGCATTGACGATGTCGTCACCGGCGACCGTAGCGATGGTGATACTGGCGCTCGCTGTGGTGTCGACTGTGTAAGTATGGTCAGTCGCTGCAGTGGACGGATTGCCAGAGGCACTCATTGTGCTGACGCTGGCGTGAACATTGCCGTTGCCCAGTAAATCAGCCCCAGGTACTGCGACGCTGTAGCTGTAGTTACCGGCAGTGCCGGTCACTGTGGCGTTGTAGGTGTGGGTACCGACGGTCAGGGTCACGATATCACCGGCTTTGGCGTCGCCGCCTACCGTGCCGCTTAAGGTGACCGGTTTATTCGATTCTGCGGCGTTGACGATGTCGTCTCCGGCTACCGTGGCGATGGTGATACTGGCGCTGGCTGTGGTGTCAACTGTGTAAGTATGGTCGGCTGTTGCTACTGCTGGATTGCCGGCCGTGTCGGTGCTGCTGACGCTGGCGTGGACATTGCCGTTGCCCAGTAAATCAGCGCCTGGTACGGCCACGCTGTAGCTGTAGTTACCCGCTGTGCCGGTCACTGTGGCGTTGTAGGTGTGGGTACCCACAGTCAGGGTTACGATATCACCGGCTTTGGCGTCACCGCCTACCGTGCCGCTTAAGGTGACGAGCTTACCGGAGCCTGATTCTGCAGCGTTGACGATGTCGTCTCCGGCTACCGTGGCGATGGTGATACTGGCGCTGGCTGTGGTGTCAACTGTGTAAGTATGGTCGGCTGTTGCTACTGCTGGATTGCCGGCCGTGTCGGTGCTGCTGACGCTGGCGTGGACATTGCCGTTGCCCAGTAAATCAGCGCCTGGTACGGCCACGCTGTAGCTGTAGTTACCCGCTGTGCCGGTCACTGTGGCGTTGTAGGTGTGGGTACCCACAGTCAGGGTTACGATATCACCGGCTTTGGCGTCACCGCCTACCGTGCCGCTTAAGGTGACGAGCTTACCGGAGCCTGATTCTGCAGCGTTGACGATGTCGTCTCCGGCTACCGTCGCGATGGTGATGCTGGCGCTGGCGGTGGTGTCGACTGTGTAAGTATGGTCGGCTGTTGCTACTGCTGGATTGCCCGCCGTGTCGGTGCTGCTGACGCTGGCGTGGACATTGCCGTTGCCCAGTAAATCAGCCCCAGGTACTGCGACGCTGTAGCTGTAGTTACCGGCAGTGCCAGTCACTGTGGCGTTGTAGGTGTGGGCACCCACAGTCAGGGTCACGATATCACCGGCTTTGGCGTCGCCGCCTACCGTGCCGCTTAAGGTGACGAGCTTACCGGAGCCTGATTCTGCAGCGTTGACGATGTCGTCACCGGCTACCGTCGCGATGGTGATGCTGGCGCTGGCGGTGGTGTCGACTGTGTAAGTATGGTCGGCTGTTGCTACTGCTGGATTGCCCGCCGTGTCGGTGCTGCTGACGCTGGCGTGAACATTGCCGTTGCCCAGTAAATCAGCCCCAGGTACTGCGACGCTGTAGCTGTAGTTACCGGCAGTGCCGGTCACTGTGGCGTTGTAGGTGTGGGTACCGACGGTCAGGGTCACGATATCACCGGCTTTGGCGTCACCGCCTACCGTGCCGCTTAAGGTGACGAGCTTACCGGAGCCTGATTCTGCAGCATTGACGATGTCGTCACCGGCGACCGTAGCGATGGTGATACTGGCGTTGGCTGTGGTGTCAACTGTGTAAGTATGGTCAGCTGTTGCTACCGCTGGATTGCCGGCCGCGTCGGTGCTACTGACGCTGGCGTGAACATTGCCGTTGCCCAGTAAATCAGCCCCAGGTACTGCGACGCTGTAGCTGTAGTTACCGGCAGTGCCGGTCACTGTGGCGTTGTAGGTGTGGGTACCAACGGTCAGGGTCACGATATCACCGGCTTTGGCGTCGCCGCTTACCGTGCCGCTTAAGGTGACAGGTTTATTCGATTCTGCAGCGTTGACGATATCGTCTCCGGCGACCGTGGCGATGGTGATACTGGCGCTGGCTGTGGTGTCGACTGTGTAAGTATGGTCAGCTGTTGCTACCGCTGGATTGCCGGCCGTGTCGGTGCTGCTGACGCTGGCGTGAACATTGCCGTTGCCCAGTAAATCAGCCCCAGGTACTGCGACGCTGTAGCTGTAGTTACCGGCAGTGCCGGTCACTGTGGCGTTGTAGGTGTGGGTACCAACGGTCAGGGTCACGATATCACCGGCTTTGGCGTCGCCGCTTACCGTGCCGCTTAAGGTGACCGGTTTATTCGATTCTGCAGCGTTGACGATGTCGTCTCCGGCGACCGTGGCGATGGTGATACTGGCGCTCGCTGTGGTGTCGACTGTGTAAGTATGGTCAGTCGCTGCAGTGGACGGATTGCCAGAGGCACTCATTGTGCTGACGCTGGCGTGGACATTGCCGTTGCCCAGTAAATCAGCCCCAGGTACTGCGACGCTGTAGCTGTAGTTACCGGCAGTGCCGGTCACTGTGGCGTTGTAGGTGTGGGTACCAACGGTCAGGGTCACGATATCACCGGCTTTGGCGTCGCCGCTTACCGTGCCGCTTAAGGTGACAGGTTTATTCGATTCTGCAGCGTTGACGATGTCGTCTCCGGCGACCGTGGCGATGGTGATACTGGCGCTCGCTGTGGTGTCGACTGTGTAAGTATGGTCAGTCGCTGCAGTGGACGGATTGCCAGAGGCACTCATTGTGCTGACGCTGGCGTGAACATTGCCGTTGCCCAGTAAATCAGCCCCAGGTACTGCGACGCTGTAGCTGTAGTTACCGGCAGTGCCGGTCACTGTGGCGTTGTAGGTGTGGGTACCAACGGTCAGGGTCACGATATCACCGGCTTTGGCGTCGCCGCTTACCGTGCCGCTTAAGGTGACCGGTTTATTCGATTCTGCAGCGTTGACGATGTCGTCTCCGGCGACCGTGGCGATGGTGATACTGGCGTTGGCTGTGGTGTCGACTGTGTAAGTATGGTCCGCTGTTGCTACTGCTGGATTGCCGGCCGTGTCGGTGCTGCTGACGCTGGCGTGGACATTGCCGTTGCCCAGTAAATCAGCCCCAGGTACTGCGACGCTGTAGCTGTAGTTACCGGCAGTGCCGGTCACTGTGGCGTTGTAGGTGTGGGTACCCACAGTCAGGGTTACGATATCACCGGCTTTGGCGTCGCCGCCTACCGTGCCGCTTAAGGTGACAGGTTTATTCGATTCTGCAGCGTTGACGATGTCGTCTCCGGCGACCGTGGCGATGGTGATACTGGCGCTGGCTGTGGTGTCGACTGTGTAAGTATGGTCAGCTGTTGCTACCGCTGGATTGCCGGCCGCGTCGGTGCTGCTGACGCTGGCGTGGACATTGCCGTTGCCCAGTAAATCAGCCCCAGGTACTGCGACGCTGTAGCTGTAGTTACCGGCAGTGCCGGTCACTGTGGCGTTGTAGGTGTGGGTACCAACGGTCAGGGTTACGATATCACCGGCTTTGGCGTCACCACCTACCGTGCCGCTTAAGGTGACAGGTTTATTCGACTCTGCAGCGTTGACGATGTCGTCTCCGGCTACCGTCGCGATGGTGATACTGGCGTTGGCTGTGGTGTCAACTGTGTAAGTATGGTCAGCTGTTGCTACCGCTGGATTGCCGGCCGCGTCGGTGCTACTGACGCTGGCGTGAACATTGCCGTTGCCCAGTAAATCAGCCCCAGGTACTGCGACGCTGTAGCTGTAGTTACCGGCAGTGCCGGTCACTGTGGCGTTGTAGGTGTGGGTACCGACGGTCAGGGTCACGATATCACCGGCTTTGGCGTCGCCGCCTACCGTGCCGCTTAAGGTGACCGGTTTATTCGATTCTGCGGCGTTGACGATGTCGTCTCCGGCTACCGTGGCGATGGTGATACTGGCGCTGGCTGTGGTGTCAACTGTGTAAGTATGGTCGGCTGTTGCTACTGCTGGATTGCCGGCCGTGTCGGTGCTGCTGACGCTGGCGTGGACATTGCCGTTGCCCAGTAAATCAGCGCCTGGTACGGCCACGCTGTAGCTGTAGTTACCCGCTGTGCCGGTCACTGTGGCGTTGTAGGTGTGGGTACCCACAGTCAGGGTTACGATATCACCGGCTTTGGCGTCACCGCCTACCGTGCCGCTTAAGGTGACGAGCTTACCGGAGCCTGATTCTGCAGCGTTGACGATGTCGTCTCCGGCTACCGTCGCGATGGTGATGCTGGCGCTGGCGGTGGTGTCGACTGTGTAAGTATGGTCGGCTGTTGCTACTGCTGGATTGCCCGCCGTGTCGGTGCTGCTGACGCTGGCGTGAACATTGCCGTTGCCCAGTAAATCAGCCCCAGGTACTGCGACGCTGTAGCTGTAGTTACCGGCAGTGCCGGTCACTGTGGCGTTGTAGGTGTGGGTACCGACGGTCAGGGTCACGATATCACCGGCTTTGGCGTCGCCGCCTACCGTGCCGCTTAAGGTGACAGGTTTATTCGATTCTGCAGCGTTGACGATGTCGTCTCCGGCGACCGTGGCGATGGTGATACTGGCGCTGGCTGTGGTGTCAACTGTGTAAGTATGGTCGGCTGTTGCTACTGCTGGATTGCCGGCCGTGTCGGTGCTGCTGACGCTGGCGTGGACATTGCCGTTGCCCAGTAAATCAGCGCCTGGTACGGCCACGCTGTAGCTGTAGTTACCCGCTGTGCCGGTCACTGTGGCGTTGTAGGTGTGGGTACCCACAGTCAGGGTTACGATATCACCGGCTTTGGCGTCGCCGCTTACCGTGCCGCTTAAGGTGACAGGTTTATTCGATTCTGCAGCGTTGACGATGTCGTCTCCGGCGACCGTGGCGATGGTGATACTGGCGCTGGCTGTGGTGTCGACTGTGTAAGTATGGTCAGTCGCTGCAGTGGACGGATTGCCAGAGGCACTCATTGTGCTGACGCTGGCGTGGACATTGCCGTTGCCCAGTAAATCAGCCCCAGGTACTGCGACGCTGTAGCTGTAGTTACCGGCAGTGCCGGTCACTGTGGCGCTGTAGGTGTGGGTACCGACGGTCAGGGTCACGATATCACCGGCTTTGGCGTCGCCGCCTACCGTGCCGCTTAAGGTGACAGGTTTATTCGATTCTGCAGCGTTGACGATGTCGTCTCCGGCGACCGTGGCGATGGTGATACTGGCGTTGGCTGTGGTGTCGACTGTGTAAGTATGGTCCGCTGTTGCTACTGCTGGATTGCCGGCCGTGTCGGTGCTGCTGACGCTGGCGTGGACATTGCCGTTGCCCAGTAAATCAGCCCCAGGTACTGCGACGCTGTAGCTGTAGTTACCGGCAGTGCCGGTCACTGTGGCGTTGTAGGTGTGGGTACCCACAGTCAGGGTTACGATATCACCGGCTTTGGCGTCGCCGCTTACCGTGCCGCTTAAGGTGACCGGTTTATTCGATTCTGCAGCGTTGACGATGTCGTCTCCGGCGACCGTGGCGATGGTGATACTGGCGCTCGCTGTGGTGTCGACTGTGTAAGTATGGTCAGCTGTTGCTACCGCTGGATTGCCGGCCGCGTCGGTGCTGCTGACGCTGGCGTGGACATTGCCGTTGCCCAGTAAATCAGCCCCAGGTACTGCGACGCTGTAGCTGTAGTTACCGGCAGTGCCGGTCACTGTGGCGTTGTAGGTGTGGGTACCAACGGTCAGGGTCACGATATCACCGGCTTTGGCGTCGCCGCTTACCGTGCCGCTTAAGGTGACAGGTTTATTCGATTCTGCAGCGTTGACGATGTCGTCTCCGGCGACCGTGGCGATGGTGATACTGGCGCTCGCTGTGGTGTCGACTGTGTAAGTATGGTCAGTCGCTGCAGTGGACGGATTGCCAGAGGCACTCATTGTGCTGACGCTGGCGTGAACATTGCCGTTGCCCAGTAAATCAGCCCCAGGTACTGCGACGCTGTAGCTGTAGTTACCGGCAGTGCCGGTCACTGTGGCGTTGTAGGTGTGGGTACCAACGGTCAGGGTCACGATATCACCGGCTTTGGCGTCGCCGCTTACCGTGCCGCTTAAGGTGACCGGTTTATTCGATTCTGCAGCGTTGACGATGTCGTCTCCGGCGACCGTGGCGATGGTGATACTGGCGTTGGCTGTGGTGTCGACTGTGTAAGTATGGTCCGCTGTTGCTACTGCTGGATTGCCGGCCGTGTCGGTGCTGCTGACGCTGGCGTGGACATTGCCGTTGCCCAGTAAATCAGCCCCAGGTACTGCGACGCTGTAGCTGTAGTTACCGGCAGTGCCGGTAACTGTGGCGTTGTAGGTGTGGGTACCCACAGTCAGGGTCACGATATCACCGGCTTTGGCGTCGCCGCCTACCGTGCCGCTTAAGGTGACAGGTTTATTCGATTCTGCAGCGTTGACGATGTCGTCACCAGCCACCGTGGCGATGGTGATACTGGCGCTCGCTGTGGTGTCGACTGTGTAAGTATGGTCAGTCGCTGCAGTGGACGGATTGCCAGAGGCACTCATTGTGCTGACGCTGGCGTGGACATTGCTGCTGCCCAGTAAATCAGCACCAGGTACGGCCACGCTGTAGCTGTAGTTGCCCGCTGTGCCGGTCACTGTGGCGTTGTAGGTGTGGGTACCAACGGTCAGGGTCACGATATCACCGGCTTTGGCGTCGCCGCTTACCGTGCCGCTTAAGGTGACAGGTTTATTCGATTCTGCAGCGTTGACGATGTCGTCTCCGGCTACCGTCGCGATGGTGATACTGGCGTTGGCTGTGGTGTCAACTGTGTAAGTATGGTCAGCTGTTGCTACCGCTGGATTGCCGGCCGCGTCGGTGCTACTGACGCTGGCGTGAACATTGCCGTTGCCCAGTAAATCAGCCCCAGGTACTGCGACGCTGTAGCTGTAGTTACCGGCAGTGCCGGTCACTGTGGCGTTGTAGGTGTGGGTACCGACGGTCAGGGTCACGATATCACCGGCTTTGGCGTCGCCGCCTACCGTGCCGCTTAAGGTGACCGGTTTATTCGATTCTGCGGCGTTGACGATGTCGTCTCCGGCTACCGTGGCGATGGTGATACTGGCGCTGGCTGTGGTGTCAACTGTGTAAGTATGGTCGGCTGTTGCTACTGCTGGATTGCCGGCCGTGTCGGTGCTGCTGACGCTGGCGTGGACATTGCCGTTGCCCAGTAAATCAGCGCCTGGTACGGCCACGCTGTAGCTGTAGTTACCCGCTGTGCCGGTCACTGTGGCGTTGTAGGTGTGGGTACCACCGGCTTTGGCGTCACCGCCTACCGTGCCGCTAAGGTGACGAGCTTACCGGAGCCTGATTCTGCAGCGTTGACGATGTCGTCTCCGGCTACCGTCGCGATGGTGATGCTGGCGCTGGCGCGACTGTGTAAGTATGGTCGTACAGCACCAGGTACGTGTAGCTGTAGTTACCGGCAGTGCCGGTCACGGTGGCGTTGTAGGTGTGGGTCCCAACGGTCAGGGTTACCGTTTATTCGATTCTGCAGCGTTGACGATGTCGTCTCCGGCGACCGTGCCGGTCACTGTGGCGTTGTAGGTGTCTCCGGCTACCGTCACAGCTAAGAAAGATTGTGGAGTGACTGCCTCAGCGATTCTATCTAACTGAACGAAACCATTGCCATCACCGACATCACCACCGCCAAGACCGGCGGCCGTTTCTTCCAGTAACTTATCGAGACTATTGGTACCGACCACCGCATTGGCGGCATCGGCCGCGAGTACTGCATCCGCGGATGGTAACAGGGCTGCATTCGTGATATCGGTTTGAGCCGGGGCGAAAACGCTGGCGTCTAGCGTGATCGTTTCACCTGCTCTGAGCACATACGTATGGCCCTGATCAAACGCCAACTCTACCCGGCGTTACCATCTGTGACGATCACATCGTTTTCATGAATCACGTCACCCAAGCGTAGTTGATGCTGACTTCCGTCCGCAGACCGAACGATGGCCAGGCCCTGAAGTGCAACGACTTTACCAACGATGTTTGCTGAACTTGCCATGATAGATCTCCGGACGAAAAAATTGAGTATGTCCGAACTCTAACAAAACCATTTCCAGAAACCAATTGTACCTAAGTACAATGCGACCGCAATTTAACTATTCTTTACTAATAATGCCAATTGCAGCCGGTCCCGCACTTTTAATTTTTCAAAGATAGCGCCGATATGCGCCTTGACGGTGCGCTCGGTAATCTCTAGTTGCGCGGCGATCTCCTTATTGCTGCCGCCCAAGGCAATTGCTTTGGCAACCTCGATCTCACGTTCAGTCAGATTTGTGGCCCAGGCATGGCCGGCAAGCACGGTCAAGGGACGCTGAGAATCAGTGGGAGCCAACAGACGCTGCATAATCGACTCACCTATCCACAAACCGCCCTGCTCAACGACTGCCGCGACCTTACTCAACACTTCCTTACCGGCATGTGTATTGCAGTAAGCGCGTGCCGAGCATGACAAGACTGCGAGCGCTTCCAGATCACTAGGAATATCACTCAACACCACCAAGGCTTGCGATGGAAAAGTTTGCCGCATTTTAGCGATTTGCTGAGCGACAGTGGCATCAGATGACAATCGCAACCAGACCATTGCCGGTTCGACAGCGCCTGCCGATGCATTTTCCAGTCTCATGCAAAGCGCACCCGGAAAAGCCTCAAGCCAATTTTGCTGCAGAATTTCGGCGCCGGAAATAAAAATATATGGAATCGTTCCCAACTTAATACCCTATAGAGATAAGATTCATCGTTCGGTTAATGCAGACTGCTTAGCCCTTAACACAGGCTTGAGCAAATAGGACAGTATGGTTTTTTTGCCGGTAATGATATCTACCTCGGCCACCATACCGGGAATGATAGGCTGACCGCCGGACAAGACCACATTATTCGTCGACACGCGCACAATATAGAAAGTATTGCCGCGTTCATCCGTCACCGAATCTGCACCGATATGCTCAAGTTTTCCGTCCAAGCCACCATAGGTAGAGAAATCATAAGCGGTAAATTTAACCACCGCCTTTTGGCCCGGTGCCAGAAACGCAATATCTTTTGGCGCCACCTTCGCTTCGAGCAATAACTTCCCCTCCATAGGCACGACCTCAACCACATCCCGCCCCGGCTGCACTACGCCGCCGACCGTATTGACCAGCAAACGCTTGACCGTTCCGCGCACCGGCGAGCGTATCGCCGACTGCTTTACCTTGTCAGCCAGGCCGGTGCCGCTTTGTATCAAGGCATTAAGTCTCGCCATGGTTTCCGACAGCTCTTTACTGGCCGTATTGCGGGCTGCCAATTCCACTTCCTGTATCTTGCGATTGGCTTCACCGATTGCTGCCTGAGAGCGGGCGATCTGTGCCGTAGCGATGTCACGCTCACCTTTAAAACGCGAAACGTCACGCTCCAGCCGTAACAATTCAACTTCAGAAACCGCCCCTGAACCCAGCAGGGGCTTGTCACCGCCAGTTCTTTCTGGCTAGACTCGTAAGCTTGCGTTGCCTGTCTTTGTCTTGCGCTGGCTTCAGCCTGCTCTTGTCCTCTTTGCGCCAATTGCTGACGGGCGATAGAAACCTGAGCCTGCATTTCTGAATTCGCCGTCTCATACAGACGCTGCTCTTCGTCGGCAGTCTTAGGGTCTTCCAGCAAAACTTCTGGTGGCGGGATAAATGGCTTACCATCACCCAACGCGCGCAAACGGGCAGCCTTGGCGGTCAGCGATAAATACTGGGAGCGATTTTCTTTCACCGATGATTCAAAACGGGTGGTGTCAATTTGCAGCAATACCTGCCCCTCTTTGACGATCTGCCCCTCTTTCACCAATATCTCGGTAACGATACCGCCATCGAGACTTTGCAAGACCTGCAACTGACGGAAGGGAATGACTTTACCCTCACCCTTGGTGATTTCATCGACATGCACCAGACCGGCCCAGACGATGAAAAACAAAAATGCGCCGAGCAAGGCGTGTAATAAGATGCGAGCGCGCAATGGTTCCTGCTGGATGATGATGCTGTCGGCATCTTGCATGAAATCTGATTCAGGCAAATTGACTTCATCCTTCCAGCGCTGCAACCAGCGCCCCGGGAAAATGCCAAAACGTATGCGCAATTTTTCCAGCCAGGCAAGCACTCTCAAGCCGGTTAAGCGTAGTTTGCGCATTATTTCGCTCCCGCTATCTGGCCCGACTGCAATGCCGCCATCACTTTTTGTTTCGGCCCATCGGCCACAATCACACCATGATCGACCACGATAATACGGGTTGCCAGATCCATCAGGCTTGGCCTGTGAGTGACGACTATCATGGTTTTATGCCGGGCATATTTACCTATACGGTCTTTAAACTGTGCCTCCGACGGGTAATCCATCGCACTGGTCGGCTCATCGAGTAACAGCACAGGCGGATCGAGCAAGGCGGCACGGGCAATTGCGATGCTTTGACGCTGCCCGCCAGAAACGTTTTCACCGCGTTCGCTGATCAACATATCGAAACCTTCGGGATGGCTGTTGACGAACTCCGTCAAACCAGCCAGTTCGGCCGCGGCAACCACCGCACGATCATCGGCATACGGTGCTCGTATCGTAATATTTTCACGCAAACTGCCGTAGAACAGCATGGTGTCTTGCTCAACATAGCCCAGGCTGCGGCGCAAATCAGCCGGATCGAGCTGACGCAAATCGACATCATCAAGCAATACCGCACCTTTGTTCGGCACATATAAACCAAGGATAAGTTTTTCTATGGTCGACTTACCGGAACCGACGCGACCTATGACTACCACTTTCTCACCGGGGGTAATCTTGAAGCTGACGCCACGCAAGGCTTCCTCTGTCCTGCCCGGGTAACTGAAATGCACATTCTTAAACTCTATCTGTCCCAGAATTTCCGGTCTATGGACAAAGGCACTCTCGTCACTGCGCTCAGACGGCGTCGCCATGATTTTTTCCAGCGAAGCCAGGGAATTTTTTGGCGCCCTCGTATTGCAGCAGCAAACCAACCACTTGCCCGACCGGTGACATGGCGCGGCCGGCCAGCATGGTGGCGGCAATCAAGCCGCCCATGGTCATCATTTTTTCATGGATCAGATAAACACCGGCAATCATTACCGCCACGTTGACCAATTGCTGTATCGCCGAGGCACCATTGACACTAGAAGCGGATAGCAATTTCAGATCGGAATTGACGCGTGCCAGGAAGGCCGTAGTCTTTTCCCACTTGGCCTGCATCTGACTCTCGGCGCCATGCGCCTTGATGGTTTCCAAAGCGGTCAGACTTTCGACCAGGGTTGAATTGCGCAAGGCAGCGGCGCGGAAAGTAGTTTCCGACAACTCGCGCATCTTATGCTGGACCATGTAACTGTAAATGACCACGACCACAATACCGATCAAGGGCAACAATACCAATGGCCAGGAGATCCAGACCAGTGCCAGCAGAAACAATATCGCAAATGGCAAATCGATCAGGGCGGTCACGGTGGCCGAAGCGATGAAATCCCGAACCGTCTCAAATGAACGCAAATTCGAAGCAAAAGCGCCAACAGATGCAGGTCTTTGCGACATGCGCATACCCAGCACCCGCTCCATAATCAGGGCTGACAATTTCAAGTCGATACGGTTACTCACAAGGCTGATGAAGTGACCGCGCAACAAACGCACTACGTATTCAAGAATCAGCACCACCGTAATGCCAAATGCAAAAACCCATAAAGTCTCTACCGCAAAATTCGGCACCACCCTGTCATACACGTTCATGGTGAACAGCGGCATGGCCAGCGCAAACAGGTTAATCAGCAATGCCGCCGCCAAAATATCCTTAAAGATAGGCTTCTGCTCAAGAATCGCGCCCCAAAACCAATGTCTTTGCGGCACTTCGACCAAAGGCGGAGTACGCTGATCAAAACGGAAATGCGGGCGGGAAAAAATCGCCACACCAGAATAGCGCTCCGCTAATTCATCGCGGCTCATGTTAACGGCACCCTGACCCGAATCGGGCAATAGCAATTGCGCGCTAACGCCGTCATCAACCCACTTCTGCAGCAAGCATGCTTCGTTATTTTTTAACAGGAGAATGACAGGAAAAAGAGCCGCGTCGATTTTGTCGAGGTCACGCCTGACTACCTTGGAGGAAAAACCGGCGTGCGCCGCCGCTCTGGCAAACAAGGAAGGCGTCAAGCCCTCTGCCAGCAAGGGCAAGCCGGCGGAAAGCGCTGCACGGGTGCTAGGCCGCCCATGAATCCGGGTCAACTCAACCAGACAATCAAGCAAGGGATCGCGATGCAATAAATCCTCGCGAATTCCGGTGCCAAAACCGCCGCTAAGGCGTGACGCTGCCGGCTCGCTATCTGAAGAAATTTCCTGTTGTGTCATGGGCTTTGTACCAATATGTTCAAGTCCAAATAAACTGCCTGTCAAATCACCATTGCCATTATGACAGTGCTAGCCATAACAGCATTGATGCGGATCGCTATACGATGCTATAGCAAGAAGTGATAATTTCGAGACAACAGTGGCAGGCGCCCATCAAACGACAGCGACTAGCCCATAGCAGACTTTATTTGACAGTAGATTATCAGGTATCAATAATAATATTGCAATAGCGAAAGTTTGCCAAAATGAAAAACGTTTATCACTTTAAGCGCTTCTATGACTTTTGTTCACATTTTAAGCAAACACACTCAATGCGATGATCTTGCACATAGGCAAGTTTCACTTGCCGGGCCGTAGAATTACTTGAGCCAGCCACGTCGCCGGAAATACCAGAATGGTGTAATCGCCGAGGCCAGCATTAAGGTCAGCGCGAACGGGTAGCCGAATGACCACTCAAGCTCAGGGAACCAGCCTTTAAAGTTCATGCCATAGATACTGGCAATTAAGGTAGGAGGAAGGAAGGCAACCGACGCCACCGAGAAAATCTTAATGATCTTATTCTGGTTAATATTAATAAAACCAACCGTGGCATCCATCAAGAAGTTGATCTTATCGAACAAGAACGAAGTGTGACCGTCAAGCGACTCGATATCCCGCAAAATCTGACGTGCCTCTTCAAACTGCTCGGAGTTCAGCAAACGTCCGCGCATCAGAAAACTGACGGCGCGTCGGGTATCCATCATATTGCGGCGGATTCTTCCGTTCAAATCTTCTTCTTGCGCAATCGCGTTCAGGGCCAGCGCAGCATCCTGATCCGAGAAGTCTTTTTGCAATACGGCGCGACTGACGTCTTCCAGATTTTGATAGATACCTTCCAGCGCATCGGCTGAATACTCTGCATCAGTGGCATATAAATCCATCAGGACATCTTTGTAATCGGCGATGGAGCCTGGCCGTGAGCGGGCGCGCATGCGCACCAGCCGAAATACCGGCAGATCAGTAGCATGTACTGAAAACAGGATATCGCGCGCCAGGATAAACGCCACCGTTACGGTACTGGCGGGCTGATCGTCATCATCAATCAAAAAATCGGTGCGCAAATGCAGATCGCCGCTATCGGCTTCGTAATATCGGGCCGAGGCTTCAATATCCTTAACCTCGTCTTCGCCCGGCAATGTCACGCCATAGATGCTTTTCACCCATTCGCGCTCGTCTTCGTTCGGATCGGTCAGATCCACCCAGATCGGCAGGGTGTTTTCGAGATCTTCCCGGTTTTCCACATTAATCTGGCTCAGGCGACCATTATGTAAAACAAAAACGTTAATCATGGATGACCTCGACTAAAAAAATGGAACAGCGCACAGGCGCCAAATAATAGCTCAATGAGCGGAACGGTTGATCGCTTTATCGATCATTTTCATGCGCAAACTCTGCTCGGTATCTTCATTGCCATCGGTGGCGGTAGGCGCAGGTTTAGGCGCATCGGATCGACTATCCTGCAGTTTTACCGCACGTGTCGTGACATTATCGTCGCGGCACTCGTTATCCGAATACACGATCTTGCCGTGGATGGTACAACGGCGTATGCCGGCATCAATAGTCGCTGCGGCAGGCGTGCCAGCGCTACCTTGCCCTATCGCGCCCGCTGGCGGTTGCCGACCGGCAGTGGCTGCGGTGGCGGTAATGCCGCTGGCCTGTTTGAGTTCATTCGAAATCACATTCGCCGAGCGTCCCCAGCGTGAAATCGCATCCTGAAACGGCAAATGGCCGTAGCGCACGGAGTAAAGAAACAGCATGCCGGCTATCGTCAGCAGCATCATCAAGATCGCCGTGCCGAATAAACTGACGGCACCACGTTGGTCGGAAATTTTCATGGCAACTCCGCAGAATTCATGCGTTTTAAAATGAGTTCAGTGCGTCTTTGCAGATAAGCTGAGCCGGTATGTTTATCAAAGAAACGCGGCTTAGGCAGCATCACTGCCAGACGCGCTGCCTGCGCCGGACTTAGTGCCGCTGCGCTAATGCCGTAATAGTGCTGGGAAGCGGCCTCGGCGCCGAATACGCCGACACCCCACTCAACGACATTGAGGTAAATTTCAAGGATGCGCTCTTTGTCCATGCATAATTCCAGCATGTAGGTGATCACTAGCTCCTGGCCTTTACGCAGATAGCTGCGCTCACCCGAGAGGAAAAGATTCTTCGCCAGCTGTTGCGTGATGGTAGAACCACCGTAGGCGACTTTGCCCTTCTTCTGATTTTTTTCGTAAGCCTTTTGCATGGCTTCCCAGTCCACCCCATCGTGCTCGGAAAAACCATCATCTTCCGAACTGATGACGGCGCGCTTGAGGTTATTTGAAATGCGATTATACGGAACCCACTTATGCTGTAATTTGGCATCGGGATTTTTTTTCCCGCAAGACCGACAACTGCTGCCGCATGAAGCTCGTTGAGCCAGGGTTGTAATTAATCCACCAGCAAATTTGCAGAAAAAAATACGCCTGTATCAGCAGCACCAGCAAGACCGGCGCCAATATCAACCACAGCAATATACGCTTCATTACGACTCCAGGGCATGACGCATGTCAGCCAATACCGCAGCAGTCTCAGGTCGTACGCCACGCCAAAGATAGAAAGCCTCGGCGGCCTGCTCCACCAGCATGCCCAAGCCGTCGCGCAACACCGCACCTTGCGACTGGGCAAAGCGCAGAAACGAAGTCATCTGTGCGCCGTACATCATGTCGTAGGCCAGCGTATGCGCGGCAAACAAGTCGCCAGAAATCGGCGGAACCTCATCACTGAGGCTAGCCGAAGTGGCGTTGATGATCACGTCAAATTTCCCGCTTAGTTGCGACCATTCACACGCGCTGATCAAGACCTCGCCCTGCTTATGCGCAGTGGCCAATTCCACCAATTGCTGTGCCTTGCTGACAGTGCGGTTGGCAATCACCAGTTCACTGGGGCGCTCAGACAAGACAGGCAACAGCACGCCGCGTGCCGCCCCACCCGCCCCCAATAACAGGATGCGCTTGTTTTCCAGTGAGACGCCGGCATTGCGGACGATGTCGCTGACCAGACCTATGCCATCGGTGTTATCACCAAGAATGTTCTCATCGTCGAATTTCAGGGTATTGACGGCACCGGCCACTTGCGCACGCGGTGTCAATCGGGTCGCCAGCGCGAACGCCTCAAGCTTGAACGGGACAGTAACATTGACGCCCTTGCCGCCGCCCGCCCTAAATGCCGAGACGCATAGTGCAAAGCCATCTAATGGCGCCAGCAGACGCTGGTATTCCATGCGCTGCCCGCTCTGGGCCGCAAAGCGGCCATGAATAGCCGGTGATTTACTATGCGCGATCGGATTGCCGATCACCGCATATTGATCGTTCTCTACAGGATTACTCACTTGGCCCCTCCGCGCAATTCGGTTTCCAGTTGCTGATCGCGGGTAAATTTAAAGCGGGTGATCACCACCCATAAATCATCCTTGTCTTTTGAGCGCATATTCGGCGGAAATTTGCCGAACGGCGCGGCACGCCGGACGATACGCAAAGCGGCAGCATCAAGGGCGGCATTGCCGGAAGATTTTTCCACCTTGGGACCTCCGTCCTTTTCATAGATGGTGCCATCCTGAAAAATAGGGATGTAGATAATCAGCTCGCCATACAACTTGCGCCCATCTTTCTGCGGGAAGTTCAAGGTTCCGGTATCTTCCACCTTCTTTTGCAAGGTCTTGTAGTACATCGCATAACCGACCGCTTGCGTGCTCGGGGTGATGAAAGTCTTGCGCGGGCGCTTATTCTGGTCTTCTATGGTCTGGGAAATTTCGGCCGCCATACGCGCCAATGCCTGCGTACTATCCTGATTATCCTTGCCGTCGTTATACAGTTTGCTATCGTCGGGATTGAGCTTATCGTTCGGTTGCCGCGCCGCGATGCGGTTTTTGCTGCGCAACTGATCCATCAGTTTTTGCTGATTTTCCTCCAGCTCCTCTATCCTTTTCTTGGCCACCTTCACGTTTTCACCGTTTTCGGTTTTACCCATATCCGGCAACGGTGATTTGGAGCGACCGGTGTCATTGGCACCGCCGCCGTCCAGATTGGCTTGCGCCAGCGCCTGGGCGTTCAGCGGTTTTTTGTCATGTTTGGCGTTAACCAGAATGACTTCAAGACCCGGATCGGCGGCCACGGTCGGGGCCGGCCGCGGAGCGACAAAATGCATCAGCAACAGCATGCCATGCACCACCACAGAAATTAAGATGGCGGACGTCAGTATCAGATTATCAAAAAATGGATTTCACAAATCTATATCGGAAAATAGTCAGTATTATTTTTCAGTAGAAGCTGCATCAGCCTCATCGTCAGGATTAGCCGCTTCAACTTCCTGCTGCGCTGAGTCAACTGATGAGTCAGCTGATGAGTCAGTCGATAGGTCATCAGCTGTCCCCTGGTCGCCGTCAGCCAACTCGGACTCCTCATCCATGCCTTCATCGGTTACCGTGCTGAGCATTTCCAGCAAACGCGCTTCGACACTCAAGTCCAGCTCATTCCAGCGCAGTATATCTAGCCTAACCTGAGCGCCACGCGCCATCTGCGGCATTCCTGCCAGACGGATGATGAGCGGAATATCGACCAGACGCAAGACTTCATCTTTCAGCACTACGGCATCAACCTGACGCACATTTTCTTGCTGCAACCAGCGCAGGCACCAATAGCGTTCCATATTATTCTGGAATTCGGAATACGCGGAATAGGCGGCATCGAAAGCGGAAACGATCGCAAACAGGTCGGCATCCTTAGGTTTAAACGGCGCCACCAGCGGAGCCGCAACGCCATTCTGAACACAGGCAATGATCTGCCATTGATTCACCAGATCGGTATACCGGCGCAACGGCGATGTGCTCCAGGCATACTGATCAACACCCAAACCCTGATGCGGTGCGGCATGAGTGACCATACGCACTTGCATCTTGGCAGCCCAACCGCCGGAACCGCCGCCTTGGGCGCGATAAATACCGGGAATACCATGATCGGCCATGAACTTGCCCCAGGTGCTGTTGGCAAAGATCATCAGCTCGGCCACCATCTTGTCGAGCGGTGCGCCACGCTTACGGCGCACGATGGAGACCACGTCATCATCGACATAGAAATTGAAGTCGACGCGATTAGTTTGTTCCGGCTTGAGACCAAACGCTTCGCGTTTCGCCATCCGGCCTTGCTCCAGCACCAGCGCCCATTTCCAGATCAGCGCGATATCGGCCTTATGCGGGTATTCACCGGCATCATTGGCCAGATTTTCTTCCGTCACCAGAGTGTCGAGATCATTGTGGCGCAGATTGGCCGCCATCGGTACCGCCTCGACCTTGGTCTCGGTTGCCAGTACGCTCCAGTCCTGCATATCGAGCGTCACATACAAAGACAAGGCGGGCCGGGCCTGACCTGCACCCAAGGTATAGGTATCGACCAAAGCGTCGGGCAGCATGGTGATCTTGTCGCCGGGCATATACACGGTAGACATGCGCGCGCGCGCAATCATGTCGAGCGCATCGTCACGCTTGATGCCCAGAGTAGGCGCGGCAATATGGATACCGATACGCACCTGGTTATCAGGCAGTAGCACCACCGAAAACGCATCATCAATCTCAGTGGTGGTAACGTCATCAATCGAAAACGCCTGCACATCAGCGACTGGTAAATTGTCCGGCAAGGCTGGTATCGGCGCATCAGGGAAAGCCAATCCCTTAGGAAAACTATCGAACAGGAACCTGGAGAAGTGGAAATCCTTGGCCGTAGCCAGGCCACCGCATTCCAGCATCAATTGCGCCGGGGCAGTTTGCAATGCATCGCAGGCTTCCGCCCACGCCTTGTACTCGATGCTGTTTTTGTCCGGTTTAAACAGCAATTGCATCGCCAGCGCCTTGATTTGTTCCGGCAAGCGATGCTGCTTGAGTTCCTCTACATAGCCGGCCTGTATCAGCGCCTGCTGTTTTTTCTTTTCTATCCCAGCCAAGGCTGCCTTCAATGAAGCTTCAGGTGCCGCCTTGTAACGGCCGCGGCCTTTTTTGTAGAAGTAAATCGGTGCGCTATGCAGCGCCAATATCAGGCCGGCAGCTTCGACCGCCTGCGGCGCATGGCCAAAATATTCGGCACCAAGTTCGGCGAAACCAAACTCTTCCTGGCCTGCCACCTCCCACAAGAATTCCAGATCGATATCGGCGGCCGCCAACTTGGCTTGCTCCATCAGGGTAGCGGTGTCAGGCGCAGCGAATTGCAACAGCACATCCTTGACCCTGACCTTGCTGCGCTTACCGCTGGCGAGCTCGACCTGATAAGCCTCGCCGGCCTGAGACATCACGCTACCTGCTTTGAAATCACCGGACTCTTCGAAAAATAAATTCATTCCACACTTCTTTTCTGTCTTTAATGTACGTTGAGGTACGTTGGCATACGTTGTCGCATACAGCAGGCCGTGCACTGATTTCGCCAGCCTTGCTCCATATTATTAAAATTGAGGGAGTATAGTAAAAAACCGGCTCAAAGCGCCCTATTTCTCTGCGCTACGCCACATTGTTTGTTAATACTCACCACTAGTATCCTTCAGGGACGCGATCCGGGGTAAAAAAACCTCGGTCACCAGCAGGCAGGCCCCCTTGCGCCGGAACACCGAACGCCGCGCCAGCAAACTGACAGCATCATCATCGAGCAAGCGCAAATCCCTGATACGCTGCATCAGGGCATGACCGGGGCGCAACCGGGCATAACTTAGCGCACAGCGCTGCACTAAAGGATCGCTGAACAAGGTGCTACCGAGGGATTTCTCGCCCAGCGCCGCAAACAATGGCCATTGTGTCGCATTGGCCGTCATCGGCACCACGGTATGGGCATACACCATCACCTCACCGTCACAACGCAACAACACTTCGCGCTCTATCACTTTCAGTGGCCTGGCTAAGCCTATCTCGGCAAACTCATCGGCCAGGCAAATTGCCCTGCCCTGATGCAAGCGCTGCACCCGGAATTGCCGGCAGCGCGCTACCAGTCTGGCCGTCAGGGAAGCGCGATTAGTCAGCCAATCGCGCATCTGTACCGATGCACGCACCGCATTGACATGATTATGCCATTGCGCAGCCCTGAGGAACGCAGTTGATTGCTTACTCTGCATCACAAAATGCCAGGATAAGATCAAGATAATCGACAAAATCAGCCATACCATGATCACTGCCTTCGATAATCAGCTGCCTGGCAGCCGGATAGTGCGCCGTCATTTCACGCCAATCCAGGACTTCGTCACCGGTTGCCGCCAGCAAAAAATAACGTTCCGGCCGGGTAATCGCCGCCACTTCATAAGCACGCAGTTGCGCCACATATTCAGGCTTAAACTCAAACACTTCGTCGCTGTGATAGGCGGTAGTGACACCCACATATTTTTCCAGATCACGCGGCGGCTTGACTGCCGGATTGAGTAAAATCGCCTTGCAGCCATATCGCTCGGCAATCCAGGTTGCGTAATAGCCGCCCAGCGACGAACCCACCAGCGTTACCTGATGCGCAGGATAAGCGCTAAGGATAGCTTCGATCTGCTGTATCGCCAGCAAGGGTGAGGCGGGTAATTGCGGACAAATATATTCGTGGCCGCGCCCGGCCTGCTGCAAATACTCCGCCATCTTGCGCGCCTTAAACGAAGCGGGAGAAGAGCGAAACCCGTGTAAATACAAAATCATGCGCGCTCTAGGCTCCGGTCACAGATGCAGGCAAAGCGGCCTTGGCAGCCAAGGCCGTCAGCAGCTTTTGGTGGATCCCGCCAAAACCGCCGTTACTCATCGCCAATATCGTGTCACCGGCGCGCGCCTGACTGACGATCGCCGCTACCAGTGCGTCCATATCACTGTAGGCACTGGCTTTCTCGCCTAGTGGCGCCAGCGTTTCCGCCAGATTCCAGCCAACCACATCCTTACCGGTACTGGCACTGTAGGCAAACACCAGGTCAGCCTGCTCCAGACTGGCAGGCAAAGCCTGTTTCATGCTTCCCAGCTTCATGGTATTGGAACGCGGCTCCAGCACCGCCAGGATTCTGGCGCTGCCGACCTTGCGGCGCAAACCGGCGACGGTAGTGGCTATCGCGGTAGGGTGATGGGCAAAATCATCGACGACAGTCACGCCGCCGGCCACGCCGCGCACTTCCATACGACGCTTAACATTCACAAACTGCGCCAAAGCCTCGATCGCGATAGCCGGTGCCACCCCAACGTGTCTGGCCGCGGCGATCGCCGCCAGCGCGTTCATGCGGTTATGCGCACCATTCAAGGCCCAGCACACGGTGCCCTGCAACTGGCCATTGAACAGCACGTCAAAATCTTCACCCTGCTGCAAGTTCAGGCTCCAGCCCTGTGTCGCGCTCGTGGTGGTGTCCGTCCCTGCGAAAAATTCCGTTTCACTCCAGCAACCGCGCTGTAACACATTGCGCAGTGTCGCTTCCTGTCCGTTAACGATCAGGCGCCCTATGCCAGGCACCGTCCTGACCAGATGATGGAACTGGGTTTCTATCGCCGCCACGTCAGGGAAAATATCGGCGTGATCGTATTCCAGATTATTCAGGATCGCGGTTTTGGCGTGATAGTGAACGAATTTGCTACGTTTATCAAAAAAAGCGGTATCGTACTCATCAGCTTCAATCACGAAAAAATCGGAAGACGCAACGCTATCAGAACCAGCGCCTGATAAGCGCGCCGAGATACCGAAATTCAGCGGCACGCCACCAATCAGAAAGCCTGGCGCATAACCGGCAAATTCCAGAATCCATGCCAGCATGGCTGAGGTGGTGGTCTTGCCATGTGTACCGGCGACCGCCAGCACCCACTTATCCTGCAAGATATGTTCGCCCATCCATTGCGGACCGGAGATATACGGCAAACCGCGGTTGAGTATCTCCTCCATCAAAGGGTTGCCACGCGACACGACATTGCCTATCACAAACAGATCAGGGGCAAGCTCGACCTGCTCCTTGCCAAAACCTTCGGTCAGGGCGATACCTTGCGCCTCCAGTTGCGTGCTCATAGGCGGATAGACATTGGCATCGCAGCCAGTGACGGTGTGGCCTGCCTGTTTGGCCAGTACCGCCAATCCGCCCATGAAGGTGCCGCAAATACCTAATATATGAATATGCATTTTGTACTTATTTCTATGCTGATGATTGAGCTTATGAAGATGCTTATTTTTGAATCCCGCAATTCTACCTGAGAGACGCGCCTGCGCCGTATGCGTTATGATGTAGTGATGATGATAAATACTCCTAATGAAGCCGAAGCACTGCGCGCGGAAATCGCAGCGCTGGCCGCCAGAATGATCGCCGAAGACGGCGCCGACTACGGATCAGCCAAGCGCAGGGCCGCCAAACAGTTGTTGGGCAATCAAAGAATCAAGGGCGACATCCTGCCGGACAATCAACAGGTAGAGCAAGAGGTGCGCGAATACAATGCCCTGTTTTTCGGCGACAGCCAGCCTGAGCGCTTGCGATTACTCAGAAAACTTGCCCTAGAGGTCATGCTGGAGCTGGAGCGCTTCAATCCCTATCTGGTCGGAGCGGTATTAAATGGCACCGCCGGTAAGCACTCAGACATACATTTGCACTTATACGCGGACAACACCAAGGAAGTCGCGATATTCCTGCTCAACAAGGGCATAGACTTTGAGGTCTCCGAAAATATCAACAAACGCAACGAGTCAATCGAGACCTTGAGCTTCATGCACCAGCAAGAAGGCGTACATCTATTACTCCACAGTATGGATGACGTACGCACTAGCGCCCGTACCGAGCGTGCCAGCATTTCCGCAGTACGCCACCTGATAGAGGAAAGTCAGAGTGGCGACACCGCAGTCACCGATATCTCATAAAGATAGACAAATGAATAAACGTTTTCTCACCATTGCACTGGTCTGCGGCCTGCTATTTACCGGCATAGGCATCTTTGTAGGCAATCGCCATACCGAAGCAAAGGCACCGCAAGACGGCGCCGTACAAAAATTGATGGGCTTATCGCTGACCGATAGTCAGGGTACGGTACAAAAAATATCCCAATGGCAAGGAAAAATCCTGCTGGTCAACTTCTGGGCAACCTGGTGCGCACCTTGCGTACAAGAAATGCCGGAATTATCCGCCCTGCAAACAGAACTGAGCAAAAATAATGTGCAACTGCTGGGACTGGGGATCGACAGTCCTTCGAATATCAAGGAATTCGCGACTAAGTATGGCATCAGCTACCCCTTATTCTCGGCGGGCATGGAAGGCACGGAGCTATCGCGCCAGATGGGTAACCAGGCCGGAGGACTGCCGTTTACGCTGCTGATTGCAGCCGATGGCAGCATCGCCAAGACCTATCTGGGACGTTTAAAAATGGACGAACTACGCGCAGATATAAGCAAATTAACAGGAGCACGATAAGTTTAGTCGATAGTTTTTCTTGCCAATCAGGGGTAATTAACGGCAGAATGCGGCTACCTTCGTCAAATGATTAGATATTATGGCAAGCAAACTACTGCTGCTAAATGGACCAAACCTGAATTTACTAGGAACGCGTGAACCCGCCGTCTATGGCTCGGGCACGCTGGCAGACATTGAGTCGGCGGCAGAAAAACAGGCAGAATCAGCTGGCGCAAGCCTGACTTGCTTTCAAAGCAATCATGAAGGTGCGCTGATAGACCGCATTCATGCCGCCCGTCTTGAGCAGGTCGATGCCATCATCATTAATCCTGGTGGATTAACCCATACCAGCGTTGCCTTGCGAGATGCATTGGCTGGCGTAGCGATCCCGTTTATCGAAGTGCATATTTCCAATGTGCATCAAAGGGAGTCGTTCCGGCATCACTCTTACCTGTCCGGAGTGGCCAAGGGCGTGATCTGCGGCTTAGGCACCGACGGCTACCGACTAGCGATTGACTTCTCCCTAAAAAATCTATAAATTCTCGCATCTTCACGCAATTAGCTGATAATTAGCTTATAATTGCGCTCATTCGAATAACGCAGCCTGCAGCAAATTAGTGCTCAGGGGCATATACACAGGGGGATTTCACATGGATTTAAGAAAACTCAAGACCTTGATCGACTTAGTAGCCGAATCAGATATTGCAGAACTAGAAGTCACTGAAGGCGAAGGTAAAGTACGCATCGTCAAATCATCGGCAGTGCCGCAGAATCAGATGGTCATGATGCAGCAACCTATGATGCAGCACGCCATGCCCCAGCAGCCTATGCAAGCGGCTCCGGTCGCCAGCGCACCGGTCGCAGTGGTTCCGGCGATACCTGACGGTCACGTGGTGAAGTCTCCTATGGTCGGCACATTCTACCGTTCCGCTTCGCCAGGTTCACCACCGTTCGCTGAAATTGGCAAGAGCATCAATGCAGGCGACACGCTGTGCATTATCGAAGCGATGAAGCTTCTCAATGAGATCGAAAGTGACTTTGCCGGCACTATCAAACAAATTTTGGTAGAAAACGGCCAGCCAGTTGAGTACGGTCAGCCTTTGTTCATCATAGGCTAACACCGGCTCTATTATGCCTCTTGCTTTGCACTCAGTGCCGGGCAAAGAGATATTGCCTGCAAGGCTGTAACCATTGCCAAAGCAAATCAAAATCATGTTTGAAAAAATTCTTATCGCCAATCGCGGCGAAATTGCCTTACGTATACAACGCGCCTGCCGCGAAATGGGCATCAAAACCGTTGTCGTGCACTCGGAAGCCGACCGCGAAGCCAAGTACGTCAAATTAGCCGATGAGTCTGTCTGCATAGGACCTGCGCCATCCACCCAAAGTTACCTGAGCATGCCTGCCATCATCAGCGCAGCTGAGGTCACCGATGCGCAAGCGATTCATCCAGGCTACGGTTTCCTGTCTGAAAACGCCGACTTCGCAGAACGCGTAGAGCAATCCGGCTTCGTCTTCGTCGGACCACGCGCTGAAACCATACGTATTATGGGTGACAAGGTGTCGGCCAAGCACGCCATGATAGAAGCTGGCGTACCATGCGTACCCGGTTCCGAAGGCGCATTGCCGGACGATCCGAAAATCATCGTACAAACTGCCCGCAAAGTTGGCTACCCTGTCATCATTAAAGCGGCTGGCGGTGGTGGCGGACGCGGTATGCGTGTAGTCCACACTGAGGCGGCATTGCTGAACGCGGTCACCATGACCAAGGCGGAAGCCGGTGCAGCCTTCGGTAATCCCGAAGTCTACATGGAAAAATTTCTGGAAAATCCGCGTCACGTGGAAATCCAGATCCTGGCCGATCAGCATGGCAATGCCATCTGGTTAGGCGAGCGCGACTGCTCTATGCAGCGCCGCCACCAGAAGGTGATAGAAGAAGCACCGGCACCAGGCATTCCACGTAAGCTGATAGAAAAAATCGGTAACCGTTGCGCCGAAGCCTGCCGCAAAGTTGGCTATCGCGGCGCCGGCACTTTTGAATTTTTGTATGAAAACGGTGAATTTTTCTTCATTGAGATGAATACGCGGGTTCAGGTTGAACATCCGGTCACGGAAATGATCTCTGGCGTCGATATCGTGCAGGAACAGATACGCATCGCGTTTGGCGAAAAACTGCGCTTCAAGCAAAGCGATATCGAATTGAGGGGGCACGCGATCGAATGCCGTATCAATGCGGAAGATCCGTTCAAATTTACGCCTTCACCGGGCCGTATCGCCACCTGGCACACACCGGGCGGCCCTGGTATCCGCGTCGATTCACATGCTTACGCCGGCTACTATGTACCGCCGCATTACGACTCCATGATAGGCAAGGTCATCGCTTACGGCGCGACACGCGAACAAGCCATCAAGCGCATGCAAATCGCCTTGTCCGAGATGGTGGTGGAAGGGATACAAACCAATATCCCGTTGCACCGCGAGTTGATGATAGATGCTCACTTCATTGAAGGCGGCACCAACATCCATTATCTGGAACACAAATTGGCGGATATGCCGATTTTCTCAAAAAAAAACGAAGTAACGAAACGCAGCAATAGTATTGCGGGGGCGATCCAAACGGATACGCCCCCGCGACACATGCTGAAACAGGAGTAAAAAATGGGTTGGATAGAAATAGTCATTGAAGTTGCACGCGAACACGCCGAAGGCCTGTCCGATGCCTTGATGGATGCCGGTGCCTTATCGGTATCGGTTGAAGATGCCGACGAAGGAACTGAGGCAGAACGACCACTGTTCGGCGAACCTGGCATGGAACCGGATGAAAACGCCTGGGACCGCAGCCGCGTAGTAGCGCTGGCCGATACCGACACCAATCACGCCGATCTGGTGGCAGAAGCTGCCGCTGCCATCGCGCTGGCCGAAGTACCAAACTATACCCTGCGTTCGGTTGCCGATCAGGATTGGGTACGCCTGACCCAATCGCAGTTTGAACCTATCCATATCGGCAAAAATATCTGGGTCGTGCCAAGCTGGCACGAAGTCCCGGACGCCAATGCACTGGTACTGGAGCTTGACCCTGGTCTCGCTTTCGGCACCGGTAGCCATCCGACTACCCGCCTGTGCATGGAATGGCTGGAAGCGCATGCACCAAAAGATTCGACGGTACTCGATTACGGTTGTGGCTCAGGAATTCTGGCGATGGTTGCCGAAAAGCTAGCCGCCAAATCGGTGGTCGGTGTTGATATCGATCCGCAAGCGATAGAATCGGCGCGCTTTAACGCCGAGCGCAATCGCTGCAACATAGAATTTTCCCTGCCTAAGGAATTTGGCATCGCCCATCCTGCGACAGAAAAATTCGACGTGGTGGTCGCCAATATCCTGTCTAGCCCATTGAAGTTGATGGCACCTATGCTGTCCGGTCGCGTAGCGCCAGGCGGATCGCTGATTTTATCCGGCGTATTATCGCGTCAGGCAGAAGAAGTTGCCGCCGCCTATGCGCCGTTTATCACGCTTACCGTCTGGGCTGAGCACGAAGGTTGGGTTGCCTTGTCCGGCAATTTGCCAGCTTAAGGTAACTAGCAAGCATGGCACTCGCGACACAATGCCCTCATTGTCATACCGCTTTTCGGGTTGCCAATGACCAGCTAAAACTGCACGCAGGTTTAGTGCGTTGTGGCGCGTGCCAGCAAACCTTTAATGGCATCGAATACTTACTGGCGCCTGGCCATAGTCCGTCAACCGTCGCCACCCCGGTAGTGCAAGCGCCCTTGGCACCGCAGCCAAGCGCCCCTGCGATTGAAGAACCTAGCGCCGCAGCGCCGCTGGCAGCGCCTGAAGCTGCGCAAGAAAGTATTTCCTCCGCGCCATCAGACTCAGCGACATTACCGGAACCAACCGATTCAACAGACTTCCTCGATTTTGATCTTGGTGATGAGTTACCGGCACAGGCTAGCGCTAAGGATCAGGCTCAGGATCAGGATCAGGCGGCGACGCTAACAACATCAATCGCAACAGCGCTAGCAGCAACGCAAGACAGCAGTCAAAATTCCGGCCAAGAATTCGCCCCAAAATTCGACCAAGAACCTGGTCTTGAACAGGAAATCGGGCAATTTGAACTGGAAACACGCTCTACCCTGATGAATCAAAGCGATAGCGACTGGTCGGTCAGCGAACCGCAGGACGATCAGCCGCAAGACAGCGTAGTAGCAACAATACCGGCCGCAGAACATCTGACACCGGCCGGGCACGCTGACCAGCAAGCTTATCAGCGCAAGGAACCCGTCTATTCAGGGCTTGATCTGGACGCGATGAATGCCGCCTCAATCAATGACAATCTAAGCGACAGTCTGAGCGCCCCAGGCAGCGACGCCGGTGCCGCAGATCGCGACGACGACAAGGATAGCGAGCAGCATCCGGAGAAGCCTGACTTTGTCGTCAAGGCCGAGAAAAAACAAAAACGCAGCAAAGTCATGCGTGCTTTACAGGCCGTGCTATCGCTGCTGCTGTTGCTGTTCCTGCTGGCTCAGGCTACGTACACCTTGCGTGACACGATCGCCGCATGGTTGCCGCAGACCAAACCGGCCTTGCAGGATATTTGTCGTCGCTTGCATTGCCAGATTGCGCTGCCGTCACAAATAGAAATGATTTCGATCGAGTCGAATGAACTCGAAGCGATTGATGCCGGACGAAAAATATTTTCACTTGCGCTGCAATTGCAAAACAAGAGCGGCACACTGCAAAACTGGCCTATGCTGGAATTGATTCTTAACGACGGCAAAGGCAAGACCTTGCTGCAAAAGGTATTTACTCCCGAGGAATATCTATCGAATAAGAGCGATGTCGCCAAAGGCTTTACTGCGGGCAGCGAGCAATCGATTAAACTCTTTTTCGAGTTATCCGGAATAAAAGCCTCTGGTTATCACGTTGGAGTGTTCTACCCCTAGCCTCGTAGGCAGAGCTTAAGCAAACTCATTTCCGTCTGGATTTTTCTGAATGCAGACATCCAAAATCGTGACAAATGAAATAGCTAGCGGAACACGATAACGGTAACCTGCAGTGCGGCGATTGCCCGGACAGAAAGTTATCAGAAGTTTTCTAAAATGAAGACTCATTATCGATAACATCTTCAGACTCTTTCGCTTTGTAAGGCGCACTAGCATTGTACTAGCGAGACTAAAACTGATTAAATATTTTCAATATCACAACAACAAACAATTAGCCCTAAACAAATAGTTCTTTGCAGTCCCGCTTACATGGCAGAACAAGACAATTTTTATCATAAAAAAAGTAATTCTTGACTTGCCACGACCCTGCATAGTTAAATACAAAAATGATGACGCAAACGATTGCGCACCCAATTTTCGATCATGAGAACAGTAAAAATGAAGCCTTGCATCACCGTTGTCGGTAGCGTCAATATGGATCTAGTGTTCCGCACACCGCGCATGCCCGCCTTAGGCGAAACCCTACTCGGCCATGAATTTCGTCAAATACCTGGCGGTAAAGGGGCGAATCAGGCAGTCGCCGCTGCGCGTCAGGGTGCCGACGTTAGCTTTATCGGTGCGGTCGGTGCGGACGGCTTCGGTGAGTTTTCCCGTAATTGCCTGAACGCGGAAGGCATCAAGCTGACCTACCTTAGCACCTGCCAGAATGTGGCTACCGGGGTGGCCGGAATTCTGGTCGACGACAACGGCAATAACAGTATAGTGCTGGCGGCCGGCGCGAATGCCAGCCTGTCAGAAGCGCATATAGACGCGGCCAGTACCGCGATCAGCTCTGCCCAATTCCTCATCTGCCAACTGGAAACTCCTTTAGTATCGGTTAGTCGTGCCATCGCCATCGCCCGTGCGCATGGCGTCAAGGTGATCCTGAATCCGGCGCCGGCACAAGCCTTGCCGGACAGCTTGCTGCAACAGGTCGATTATCTGGTGGTCAATGAAACCGAGGCCTCGCAACTGAGTGACAGCATGGTGACTGATCTCGATAGCGCAAAAACCGCTACGCAAAAATTATTACAGCGTGGTGTTGCAACGGTCTTATTGACCATGGGTGAACACGGTGCCTTGATCAGTACCCCTGATGAATGCCATTTTATTCCCGCCATCACCGTTGACGTAGTCGATACCACCGCCGCCGGCGACACCTTTGTCGGCGCGTTTGCAGTCGGACTGGCAAACGGCTTAAGTCTGCTCGAGGCCAGCGTAGAGGCGCAATATACGGCCGCCCTGACAGTCACCCGATTAGGCGCACAAACCTCGATCCCGCACCGCCAGCAAGTGCTGGAGTTTATCGCCAGCCGTACAGGCAACTAAGCTACAGCGCGACGAAAAAACCTTACTTGCCAGTGAAATTTTCAGATGCGGCACCGATTCAAGCCGCGCATGCTAATCTTCTCAGGCGAACCGGAAAATGCCTTGGCATCCCAGGCTTAACACTACAACCCACACCAGGATATATCCATGAAACTACATCGACTCTGTCTGGCCTTGGCAAGCTTGTTCACTGCTGCAAGCGTTCATGCCGCCGATCCAAAACTGGCGATCATTTATGATGCTGGTGGAAAGTTTGACAAATCATTCAATCAGTCCGCCTCGGAAGGCGCTGAGCGCTTCAAGAAAGAAACCAAGATCTCGTATATGGAAGTACAGGTCGCCAACGATGCACAGACCGAACAGGTGTTGCGTAATCTGGCCCGTAAAAATGTCGACCTGATCGCTGCAATTGGTTTTGCGCAAAGTCAGGCCGTGCAAAATATCGCAAAAGAATTCCCGAAAACAAAATTCGTCCTGATTGATGGTGTCGCCAGCGGTGACAATGTCAGCTCAGTCTTATTTAAGGAACAAGAAGGTTCCTACCTGGTGGGTGTGGCCGCAGCCATGGCCAGCAAAACCAAAAAACTTGGCTTTATCGGCGGCATGGATATCCCATTGATACGTGCATTTGTCTGCGGTTATGCACAGGGTGCCAAATCGGTCGATGCGAAAATCGAGATTACCCAAAATATCGTCGGCAGCACATCCTCGTCCTGGAATGATCCGGCCAAGGGTGCGGAATTGGCACGTGCCCAATTTGAACGCGGGGTCGACGTGTTGTTTGCCGCAGCCGGCGGTAGCGGCATGGGCAGTCTGCAAATGGCCAAAGAAAAAGGCAAGCTGGCGATAGGCGTTGACTCCAATCAGAATGCGCTACATCCGGGCACGATGCTGACCTCCATGGTCAAACGCGTTGACCAGGCGATCTACGACAGTTTCATGCAAGTCAAGAATGGCACATTCAAAGGCGGACTCAGCAACAAGGGCCTGCAGGAAGCCGGTGTTGACTGGGCGCTAGACAAAGATAACCGCAGCCTGATCAGCCCTGAGATAGAAAAACGCGTCAATGCAGCCAAGCAAGATATCCTTAGCGGAAAAGTCAAAGTCATAGACTCACGCGTAGCCAATAAGTGCCCGGTCTAATAAAAACTTCACAGTTGGCGGCACAAGAAGTGACGCCAGCCTGTACAGTCTGAACCTCTCTCCAGAACCTCGTATGCACGCAGCCGTAGAATTTCAACATATATCCAAACGCTTTGGCACCGTACAGGCCAACCGCGACGTCAATTTTGCCGTCGCGGCCGGATCCATCCATGGCGTCATCGGAGAGAATGGTGCCGGCAAATCAACGCTGATGAGCATATTGTATGGCTACTACCATGCAGACGAGGGGCAACTGCTGATCAATGGTCAGGCACAAAAGATACGCAATAGTCAGGAAGCGATACAACTAGGCATAGGGATGGTGCATCAGCATTTCATGTTGGTCGAAAATATGACGGTGCTCGACAATGTCATGCTCGGTAGCGAGGGCGGCTTTCGTCTCGCGCCCAAGCGTAGCGAGGTAGAAGCGAGTCTGCGCGAGATTTCCCAGCGCTACGCCCTGGATGTAGACCCGCTGGCACGTATTGAGGATTTATCGGTAGGTGTGCAGCAGCGCGTCGAAATTCTCAAGCAAATTTATCGTAGCGCCAACATTCTGATTCTTGATGAGCCTACCGCCGTACTGACGGTACAGGAAACCGCCTCGCTGTTTGATGTGCTGCGCCTGTTTAAGCAGCAGGGTAAGACTATCCTGCTGATTAGTCACAAATTACAGGAAATTCTCGACATCACCGATGAGGTGACGGTGATGCGCGCCGGTACCGTAGTGGCCTCACTACATACTGCAAATACCAGCAAGGAAGAACTTGCCACCCTGATGGTAGGGCGGCCTATCGAAACCCAATTGCCACGTGCACCCTATGCGCCCGGCGCGACGGTACTGGAAGTAAGCGGCCTGCACCTACGCAATCAACAGCAGGTCAGCCTGCTCGATGATATTCATTTTTCCTTGCGCGCCGGTGAAATCGTCGCGATTGCAGGGGTCTCAGGTAATGGTCAGAGTGAATTACTGGAAATCATCAGCGGCATGCGGTTACCCACTACCGGAACTATGCTGTTGTCGGGAAAACCTCTGCCTATCGCAAAGCGCAAAGATGCCGATGGTCTTCCCGCAGAGTTTCGCGCATTAGGGATTGCCCATGTACCGGAAGACCGATTGCGCGATGGTGTCATCAAAAATTTCTCAGTAATGATGAACAGCTTCCTCGGGCACCAAAATCAGGTAAAAAAAACGCTCCGGCTTATTGGACTTCAATGCGATCCTGAATCAATGCCGTGATCTTCTGAAAAAATTCGATGTGCGCCCGGCTAACCCCGATTTACGAATAGGCTTACTGTCCGGCGGTAACCAGCAAAAAGTGGTAATCGCCCGCGAGATCGCCGCACGACCCAAATTAATGCTGGTCGGCCAACCTACCCGCGGCGTCGATATCGGTACCATAGAAACCATCCATGCCCAGCTACTGGCCATGCGTGACGCCGGTGTCGCGATCTTGCTGGTATCGGTAGAACTGGAAGAAGTGCGTGCACTGGCAGACCGTATCCTGGTCATTTCCGGTGGTCGTATCACCGGCGAACTAAAGGCGGAAGAATTTGATGCAACCCGTATCGGCCTGCTCATGGGCGGACTACATAAATCATGAGAATCGCATATGAATAACACTGATCTGCCACGCTGGGCGACTGCCCTGGCCCTGCCCTTACTCAATCTGCTATCAGCGCTGCTGGTGGCGGCACTGGTGATTTATCTGCTGGGCGAGAATCCGCTTGAGTCTTTAGCCATACTGATCAATGCCGCGCTACTCAATCCGGAAGGCCTGGGTTACACCCTGTTTTACGCCTCCACCTTCATCTTCACCGGGCTATCGGTCTCGGTAGCGATGCAGGCCGGCTTATTCAATATCGGCAGTGAAGGCCAGATGTATTTAGGTGGATTAGGAATCACCCTGGTAGTGCTCGCACTCGATAGCAGCATGCCATCCGGGCTCCTGATTCCGCTGGCGATTCTGGGCAGTGCGGTATTTGGTGCAGCCTGGGCTTATCTGCCCGGCTACCTGCAAGCCAAGCGCGGCAGCCACATCGTGGTCACCACCATCATGTTTAATTTCATCGCCGCCAGCCTGATGAATTTCATCATTGTTGCCTATCTGATTCCGGCCGGGCAGCAAAATACCGCCAGCCGCATTTTTGCCGACAGCAGTTGGCTGCCCAAACTCAATGGCCTGTTTCCGGTATTAGGTGAGACCCCCCTCAATATCAGCTTTATCCTGGCGCTGCTAGCCCTGCTGATCTACGGAATCGCGGTATGGCGTTCAGCCTGGGGCTATCAATTGCGCGCCACCGGTTTAAACCAGCATGCTGCGCACTATGCGGGAATCTCGATTACTAAAACCATTGTGGTTGCAATGCTGATTTCCGGGGCTTTGGCCGGACTCGGTGCCGTCAATTCGCTGATGGGCTCTACCCACTACCTCAATCTCAATTTTCCCGCAGGCGCCGGTTTTATCGGCATTGCTATTGCCCTCATGGGTCGTCAGCACCCTATCGGCATCCTACTATCTTCGATACTATTTGGCGCCCTGATACAAGGTGGCTTTGATCTATCACTGGAAAAACCGAATATCCCGCCTGAGACTTTTATTTTCATTCAAGGTCTCATCATCTTGTTTTGCGGTGCCATGGAGAATCTGTACGCACCAGCAATCAGCTCACTGTTGAACGCTAAGTCTAAATTCAGCTCAAGGAATAGCGATGTTTGAAGATTTCCATTTATCCAGCATCCTGGTTGCTACCATACGCAATGCCCCGGTACTGATGTTTGCCGCATTGGCCGGTTTATTCGCAGAACGCAGCGGTATCGTCGATCTGGCTCTGGAAGGCAAGATGCTGGCCGCCGCCTTTGTTTCGGCTGCGGTCGCGTATGCCACGCAAAATCCATGGATGGGCGTATTGGCAGGCATCGCCATTTCGGTAGTGATTGCGCTGCTGCAGGGTTTCGTCAGCATCACGCAAAAAGGCAATCAGTTGGTCGCGGGTATCGCCCTTAACATTACCATCAGCGGTCTGACCTTTGTGCTGGCGCAGTTTTTCTTTTCCCAGGGCGGCCGTACCCCGGACCTGGGTCAGGCGCGCCTGTTTGACATCGTCTTGCCTGGCTCGGCGCTGGTGGCCGACATCCCTTTCCTGGGTTGTTTCTATACCCAATTTTTAGGCGGTCATAGCGCGCTCGTGTATCTGGCCTTCGCCCTGCTCCCTGTAGTGCACTGGATTATCTATCACAGCAGCTTTGGTTTGCGCCTGCGCGCAGTCGGTGAAAACCCGCACGCCGCCGATGCGGCAGGTGTCAGCGTAGAGCGCACCCGTTTCATCGCGATGCTATGCGCCGGTGTGCTTTGTTCGTTTTCCGGTGCTTACCTGTCGCTGGTGCAAAGTGGCTTTTTCCTGCGCGACATGTCTGCCGGTAACGGCTATCTGGCATTGACGGCCTTGGTATTCGGGAACTGGCGTCCTTTACACACGGCGCTAGGCTGCCTGATGTTCGGCTTCTTTGCAGCACTACAGGTGCAGATAGAAGGCGTGACTTTCCCTGGCATAGGAAAAATACCTGGCTCGCTGATACAAATGATTCCTTATGTAATTACTGTCATTGTCCTGGCAGGTTTGATGGCCAAGTCAGTCGCGCCTAAGGCGATAGGCATACCGTTTGTGAAGTCACGTTAATCTTAAGTCCATAGGGGCTTATTCAGAGTTGCTCCAGCCAGGCGTAACGCAACATACGGCACTTAAATACGGCAAGACGAGTGTAACAACGCTGAGGCAATTTTGCATAAGCCCTAATTTTAATACGGCCTGCTTGAACCAGGTCCCTAGCAATATGCAGCGAAGCTTGGGTTCGACCTTTACGGCAAAGCTTTGCAGTCCAGGAGAAAAAATGAGTACTTCTAGCGCTAAACATAAAGTTATTTTTGATACAGACCCGGGCGTTGATGATGCCATGGCACTGTACTTCGCCCTTGCGCATCCGAACATCGATGTGATCGGCATCACCACCACCTTCGGTAACGTGACGGTACAGCAGGCCACTACCAACGCCCTGTATCTGACCCGCATCGCAGGCCGTTCAATTCCGGTAGCACAAGGCGTCAACGTGCCTTTCGCCAAGGCACCAGGCATGCCGCCAGACTTTATTCATGGTGCCGATGGCCTGGGCAATTTGCCTAGCCGCATCGAAGCCGGTGGTCATGCTGAAACACTGAGTGCGGCCGAATTTATCGTCAAGATGGCGCGTCAGCATCCCGGTGAAATCACCCTGGTCGCTGTCGGCCCGCTCGGCAACCTGGGTCTGGCATTGAAGCTGGAACCGCAATTGCCTAAGCTATTGAAACAAGTGGTTCTGATGGCCGGTGCCGTCGATGAGCCGGGGAATGTCTCGCCAGTGGCCGAGGCCAATGTCTGGAATGACCCGGATGCCGCCGATCTGGTCTTTACCGCAGGCTGGGATCTGACCATGGTCGGTCTGGATGTAACACACCGCGTGGTCTTGCTGTCGAAATTCTTTGAGCGCCTGGCACAGCATCACAAACACGTCGCGATGGACACGCTGCATCACGCGGTGAAGTTCTACAGTGATTTCTATAGCTCAATACGTCCGGACATGGGACATGGTTGCTATGGCCACGACGTCCTTGCGTTCGTCTGGCTGGTGGCACCGGAACTATTCAAGACCCAGAGCGGACGCGTACGCGTCGCGACCGAAGGCATAGGCAATGGTCAGACCATGATGGCAAAACTGGCGATTCCTTATCCGCAAGCCGGCTGGGAAGCGGACAAGCCCGAGACGCGCGTCTGCATGGAAGTCGATGCCGCCGCTTGCGAAAAGCTGATCGACGACGTTCTGGCCAGCGACTGGTTATTAGCGCCTTTGAGTAACCTTGAGTAACTAAGCAAAAAGGGAAAAATATGTTCATCCAACCCGTCGATTACCGCAGTCCGGATGCGGCACAAAAATTCACCGAAAGCCTGCACAACACTGGTTTCGGTGTCCTGACACATCATCCGCTGTCACAAACTTTACTCGAAACCATTTACAAGGAATGGTATGAGTTCTACCAGACCGAGGCTAAGCATCAGTACCAGTTTGATCCGGCGAAAATGGATGGCTATTTTTCTCCCCAAATTTCGGAAACAGCTAAAGGCTATACCAAGCGCGACCTGAAAGAGTTTTACCACATCTATCCGACCGGCCGCTTTCCGGCTGAAGTATCAAAAGCGGCGCTGCAGTACTACGCTCAAGGTGCGACACTGGCAGCGGAGTTACTGCAATGGGTAGAGCAACATACGCCAACGGACATCAAGGCCAAGTACTCGATGCCACTGTCCGATATGATCACCGACAGTGACCTGACCTTGCTACGGGTCTTGCACTATCCACCTTTGCGCGGCGATGAAGAGCCCGATGCGGTACGCGCTGCAGCCCATGGCGACATCAATCTGCTGACCCTGTTGCCAGCGGCGACTCAAGCTGGTTTGCAGGTACTGGGTAAGGATGAAAAATGGCATGATGTGCCATGCGATTTCGGTATGTTGATCGTGAATATCGGCGACATGCTCGATGAGGCATCGCAGGGTTACTACCCGTCGACCATACACCGGGTACTAAATCCAACCGGCGAAGCGGCCAGACAATCACGCATTTCGCTGCCACTATTCCTGCATCCGCGCCCGGACGTAGTCCTGTCAGAGCGGCATACCGCAGGCAGTTATCTGAATCAACGCCTGATCGAATTGGGCCACAAAAAATCAAATTTCTTCTTTTTCAATTCCTCTTTATCGTCTTTCAGTGAATTTAATCTAAATGCTAAAACCGCACCTAGAAATGTAGTAAACGCTGGCAATATTAATTTGAAATTGGTGCAGCGATTAAGTATATGGAAAATATTCCCATTATAGAAAATCCAATTCGTTAGCACACCAGTTCTAAATGCCGTTAGCGTTCTAACGCAAAATCGTAGCACTGTGTGATTAGCTAAGCATAATCGCACACATGTCTCTGTACCGTCGAGTATCTAAACACGGCCCCTGCCACCACGCATATTCCATGCGCTTCTTCAAGCAACATCGGCCTGCGAGCCGCATGGGATATGCTGCCACGGAGGCAAACATGGTGATCATGGCGCCGACCACGGCACCGATAGAAAAGATCACCGACAGACTCAGCCCGAGGATGCGGATGAAGGTCGCCAAAGCTTCGCTTTGCTCGGCATAAAACTGTATCTCTGGCTTAGCTTCTATCTGCAAACGCTGGTCGGCTTCGATCGCGCTTTTGAGGCGATCAAAAGCAGACTGATCTGCCAGACGGAACACAATGGTGGAGTAAGCGTTGCGTCTGAACGCTGCCATCATCTGCTCCGAATCGCCCCAGATTTCGCTGTCGAAGCCAGTCTTGCCTGAGTCAAAAATGCCGACCACCAGCCAATCGCGTTGAGCGAAGTGCAGCGTCTCGCCCAAACCCGCGCCACGAAAACCGCTGGCAATCGCCTGGCCGGCAATGATCTCCGAGCTGCCTGGCCGAAACATACGGCCATGCTTTAACTGCACTTGTGGACGCAATTCTAGTGCCAGCGCCGAGGTACCGCGCACCGTCACATTGCTAGGTTTGCCATTGCTGCGTTTGGGCAGATTATTTAGCACCACCGGTTCTTTGCTGAGCAGGCGCAGACCATTGCCGTTGGTCGCGATGCCCGGCAAGCTTTCGATGATGGCGGCCTGGCCCCGGTCTATGCCGCTATTGATCTCTGCACCGGCCCCTTTGCGCAACACCAGTACATTATCGACCTGGCCGGTTGCCACTAAGGTGGCACGTATGCCCTCGCTCATCATCAGCACCGTGGCAAACACAAACACCACCAGCGCCATGCCGCCAGCGGTCAATAGCGTGGTCACGCGGCGTACCCAAAGATTGCGGGCGATGTAAGAGAGAGGAATTTGTTTCATGTCGCTTTCATGTCACTTTCATATCGCTTTCGTATCGTGCTCATACGCACTACCTCAGGCAACGTGCCGTAAGCCGTTGACGATATCGATGCGGCTCATTTTCCAGGCCGGCCAGGCGGCAGCCACCACGCCGACTATCGCACTGGCAAGTAATTGCAGTGCCATGGTCGTTTCGGAAACCACAAAACTAGGGAACAAAGTACCAACGGCTTTGGCAAAAGCGGCAGCGATAGGCAAAGTCACTAGCATGCCTAGTCCGCCGCCCATCAGGGCGATCACCAGACTCTCGCCAAACAAGAGTTTCACCACAAAGCCAGGTGAAAACCCCAGCGCCTTGAGCGTTGCGTATTCCGCTAGGCGCTCACGCGCCGTCATCGTCATGGTATTGGCCATGACTGCCATGATGATGATGACGATCACAAAACTAACGGCGTTAATCGCCACCAGAATGGCTTCGCTCATGGAGACAAAACCTAACTGAAAGGCTTTCTCGGTTTCGGTCAAGGTCTCTGCCAGTGAATTTTTAAATTGTGCATCGATACGCTCTGAGATTAGTGGCGCGTTATTCGGCTCATTAATGCGCACCACATAGACGCCAACATAATCGGCCCCCTTAGCGCTGCGCTTGCGTACCGATTCAGCCAAAAACTGCCAATGAAACAGAAACTGCGATTCGTCGGTTTTAGCGTCTACCCCATCCCAGATGCCGCGCAAGGTAAAGGCCCAGGTGCCGGGGAAAATCGTACCGCGCAGCGGGATTTGATCACCAATTTTCCAGCCATATTGATTGGCCAGTTTGCGCCCGACGATCGCGCCCTGACGGTCTAGTATGAAGGCTTTTTTTTCGTCCTCATTGAGCACGTATTCAGGATACAGCGCCAGATAACTGGCCGGTTCGACCGCAAACTGCGGAAAGAAATTGCGTTCGGTAATGTAGATGCCACCAAACCAGTTGGACCAGCTGATACCAGTGACCCCCTCAACGGTTTTTAAGCGCTCAGCGTAATTGAGCGGCAGCGGAAACGTCAGCGAAATCGCATTGCGGGTAATCAGGCGCGTACTTGAGGTCCCGTCCACACCAGCATACCAGGCATCGATAATGGTGCGCAGCAAGCCAAACGCGCAGATAGCCACGATCAGTCCCAGCATGGTGAGCAAGGTACGCAGCTTATGCCGGAAGGCGTTTTTGAGCAGCAGACGAAAAATAAACATGGTCGGCTTCGCTAGTGCGCAGGTACAGCCGCTTCATCTGGCACCAGTACGCCTTTTTCCAGATGAATCAGGCGTTTGGCACGTGCCGCCGCCTTAGGATCATGGGTCACCATGACGATGGTCTTACCCAAATCGCTATGCAATTCCTCCAGCAAATCCAAGACTTCGCCGGCCGTAACTCGATCCAGATCGCCGGTCGGTTCATCGGCTACGATCAGGGTAGGGTCAGTGACTAGCGCACGCGCGATTGCCACCCTTTGCTGCTGGCCGCCTGAAAGTTCATTCGGATAGTGATCCATGCGATCGGTCAAACTCACCATCCCCAACGCCGCCTCGACATGCTCCTTGCGCTGTGCGCGCGACAGGCTGGTGAGCAGCAAAGGCAGTTCGACGTTTTCAAACGCGGTCAACACTGGCATCAGATTGTAGAATTGAAAGATAAACCCGACGTTGGCGGCGCGCCAGTCGGCCAACTGGCCTTCGCTTAAATTAGCGATATTCACGCCGCCGATTAGTATGCTGCCGCTGGTGGGCTTGTCGATCCCGGCGATCAGATTGAGCAAGGTGCTTTTACCTGAGCCGCTAGGCCCCATCAGAGCGATAAACTCGCCGGACTGCACCGCCAGATCGACCCCCTCCAGCACAGGAATCACTTGTCCGCCACGCACATATGAGTTGGTGGATGCGGATCAGCGCGTCGGCTGTTGACGCTACTGGCGCTCATTTACTCGCCACCACGATTTTTGCACCGGTCTTGATTTTTTCCGCCTGCTATCGTCCTTGAATTTGCGGGATAATTGCGAGCTTAGCGGATGCACCTTGCATCCCGGTTGATAGACTTCGATAGACCTCATGTCCAGTAAAAATCGCTCAAGAGCAGAACCAGCATCACCCCATCCGGAAGTATCCATCTCAGAGTTCCGGGGGGTGCGCTCGCTACACCTCAACGACGACCTCAGCGGCGACACTGCCTATGCCGCCATACAAGGCTCGATGCGGATGGCAGTGCCGGAGCAAATTGAGCTCGAATACGTACAACAAATGATGATGTGGATGTTGTTTGCGGAAAAACCGGCACATATCGCCCAACTCGGCTTGGGCGCCGCGGCCCTCACCAAATTTTGCTATCGTTATTTTCCTGAAGCAAAAGTTAGCGCAATTGAATTAAATCCTAACGTCATTGCCATGTGCCATGAACAATTTCATTTACCGGAAAACGATCAGCGCCTGCAAGTGATAGAAGCCGATGCACTCGATTTTGTATTAAATCCCGCCAGGCATGGAAAAATCGACATACTGCAGGTCGATTTGTATGATGCCCAGGCACAAGGCCCGGTACTCGACACGCCGGAGTTTTATCAGGCTTGCGCCGATTGCCTTAGTGACGAAGGCATGATGACAGTCAACTTATTCTCCAGCGCAGAAAATCGCGTTAAAAATCTAGCCGCCATGGAATTAGCTTTTGATGCCGTAGTCTGGCTACCGGAAGTGCATGATGCCAATGTCGTGGCGCTGGCGTTTAAACGGGCACCGGCAATTGATTTTGCGATTCTCTATCAACGCGCTGCGATTATCCGCGTCAATTACAAGTTACCCGCACCATATTGGGTCAACGGCTTAAAAGAATGGATGATGATAGACGAGGAAGCGTGATAGTGGATCGCCAATAAAAAAACAGGCGATGCTAATTCGGCATGCCTGTATGTACCACTGGAGAGAGGTATGAAGCTGAGTCAGGCTGTAGTATTGATCTTGGTACCCGTTACCTGCCCGCTAGTATTGAGGGAAGGTGCCGGTGGTTTTTGTTGAACTGCTGCCGTTTGTTGTGTTTGCGTCGCCTGTTGCTTTAGCGCCTGCTGTTGATTATTAGCACGCTCGGCATTGACCGGTGGAGCGGCTTTTTTTGCCGGTGGTAGCGACGACTCTGTTTGCTTGACCTGCGCATTCGCCTTCGCTGCCGCAGCCTTCTGCAACTCGTTGGTAGTAACGATTTTTGGTGAGGGGGGCGATGCTGCTGCCTGGATGCCGGAAATTGCCATGTTGCCCACCTTTTGCTATGTGATACGACTAGTGCCTTCAATCAGCATAGAAGAGATATCTCGAATGTTCAAGCCAGACCTATGCAACACCTCACATTCATCACACATCTACTCGGATATTTGGCATCAACTCGATTCCGGCACCAAGGAATCGTAAAAAACAATAGAAATATACTCCCCGTAGTATATTTTTAAAAGCCTATAAATAACGTGCGCTATAGCCCTGTTTAGTGAAGTGATATTTGGGAGTATATGAATACTCAAACAATACCCAAGTAATATTTAAGCGATATTCAGGCAACATTCAGGCATCAACCTGATTCGCAAATATATTTTTTTTGCTGCTGCAATCGCAGTCCACCTACCAGATCAGCGCAAAATTTAAATAAAAAAACGCCGGTAACCTTTTCGGTTACCGGCGTTTTTTACGCCTCACGACAACTGAGGTGAATTAGTTACGGATGATGCGCTTGTACTCGTTAGTGCGAGTATCAATTTCAATCATATCGTCCTGACTTACGAACAATGGTACTTGAACATTGTGGCAGTGCGCTTCAACTGCGTTTTCAATTTTCGCTTCTTTCAGGACGTTACCTGAAGTATTGCCTTTAACCGCTGGCTCAGAGTAAATTACCTGACGCACGATGGTAGTTGGCAATTCAACGGAAATCGCTTTGCCGTCGTAGAAAATTGCTTCGCATTCCATACCGTCTTTCAGGTAATGCAATGCATCGCCCAAGTTCTCTTCTTCAATTTCAAACTGTTCATAGTCTGCATCCATGAATACAAACAAAGGATCAGCGAAATAAGAATAAGTAACTGGTTTTTTGTCGAGTACGACAACATCAAACTTGTCATCACCACGGAACACGTTTTCCTGAGGACTATTAGTCAACAGGTTTTTCATCTTCCATTTGTAGGTGAAGCCAGTGCGGCTTGAACCATTGACATCAGAACGCAGCACGATCATCGGCTTGCTATCGACCATAATAATGTTGCCAACACGAATTTCTTTTGCAGGTTTCATAGTAAATATACGTAAAAAGTAGGTTGCATAAAAATCATCTGTCGCCTACTGGTAAAAGCACCGCAAGCTCACGTTTGATTGAATTTTAAAATACGTTAAAATTTAACCGCATATTTTACCTCATTTTAGCTACAGCCTAGCTAACTGTATCGGCAAACTTTAACAAATTGGAGCTCAAGTCTCCATTTTCCAGTAAGTGGCGGCGCCAAACCTCAGTCGCAGAGCTGATTTTAGGCATATCGGCAGACAATGCGCCCCATAACGCAACCCAGTCAATAGTCTCCTCTGCGCTGCCATTGAGTGCTCCGTTCCATCCCAAAGATAATTGAATCACGCTGTCAAAATCGGCCGCATAACGCTGTAAAAACGCCTTCAATTTAACGTGATGTAAGTTTTCGTCTTGCGGATAGATGTGCCAGATAAACGGTTTACCGGCCCATTGCGCACGCACAAAGGAGTCTTCCCCGCGTACGAAATTGAGATCGCATGCCCATAGCAATTTATCATAATCAGGCTGAGGCACGAACGGTAACACGCGTACGCTTAAGGCGCCTCGGCTTGCCACCATCCCCGCTTTCGCGATCTGCCCCGAAATGCCGAGAAACTCCTGAACCGCATCAACAGCCACACCTTCCGGTACCAGGCAAGTAATCGGGGTGGCACTTCGCTGCCAAACAGCAAATAGCTCTGAAACCGGTGCCTGCGGATAGCAAAACAACGACAGCTTCAGGCTGTCCATCTCGGCCTGGGTAAGCCCAAGCTGCCCCAAAAATTGCGTGGCAGCAGCGGGATCAGAGAGAAATGCCTGCCGCTGTTGCTGCAAGCTTGACTCCAGCAACAAACCGCCCGTCTTATTGGTAAAGCCGGGAAAGAAAAAATATTTTGTCAAAGGCAGTCGCGGATGAGGCGAAGACAGCGTATGGCAACCTTCCACCCACTGTTCCGCCGTAAGCCCTTCCAGATTTAGCCACACCGGACGCGGCGTGCATTCGGCCATCGCCGCAATATAGCCGGGCGGTATATCGCAGGCAAAAAACTCAATCACGATATCCGCTATCTGATTGGCGGCAAACACACCATCTTGATCGCGCCAATGCCGCACCGTGACGCCAGCTATTTGCTGCGTCAGGCAATCAAGCTCCACTTGCGGGCAAATCCGCTGAAAGCTCAGTAAGTCATCAACCCACAAGGTGACCGCGATACCATGCTCCTGCTCCAACTGCCTGGCTAAACGCCAGCAAATCCCGATATCACCGTAGTTATCGACGACCTTACAAAATAGGGCTAACGAGGTTGTTTGATTCTGTTTCAATTTTAAATAACTCGAGATACAAATTGCATTATTGGAATATGGCTCGCTGCAGTGCCTCGCTAGTGGCCGGAAAATCGCCGTGCGTTAAATGTAATGATTCTTCCATTCGCGCAAGGCAGCAAAAACGGCAACCGCATCGCCCCCCTGATTCAACTTCCCCGCAGCCAGCAATCGTTGATAAACGGTAGCTTCACGTGCGCGCAAGAACGGGTTGGTTTGCTTCTCCAGGGCCAATCGGCTCGGCACCGTCGCAACCCCCTGCTGACGCTTGGCTTGCTCAGCGCGCATACGCTGTTGCAACTGAGGATTATCAGGCTCAATTTCAAGCGCAAAACGCAAATTGGACAAGGTATATTCATGCGCGCAATACACCAAGCTATCATCGGGCAAACCCGCCAACTTATCGAGAGAGCTGAGCATCTGCGTGGGCGTCCCCTCAAACAAACGACCACAGCCTCCGGCAAACAAGGTATCTCCGCAAAATAGCCAATGCTGTTCTTGTGCAAAATAAGCAATATGGCCGGCGGTATGGCCGGGCACATCAATCACCTTCAGCGTTAGATGAGGCTCAGTAATGCTGACTACATCATCCTGGGTTAAGCTGTGACTGACTACGGCAATGCTATCATGGGCCGGTCCGTACACAGGAACCGCTGCATGCTTCAATAACTCTGCAACACCGCCAATATGATCGGCATGGTGATGGGTAAGTAAAATCGCGCTTAACCGCAAGCCATGCTCACTCAAAGTTGCAAGTATAGGGCTGGCATCACCCGGATCTACCACGACGGCATGACATCCATCGTGGATAATCCAGAGATAATTGTCGTCAAACGCAGGGACAGTTAATATACTGAGGGAATTCTTCATGGAAGGTTGTGGAAAACTTGGAAGCTAAGAATCATCCCATTATAGACTTAGGTAGCTGGTTCGAGCAGCCTGCCGGCTGCTATATCCGCGCTTGGGAGCAAGCGCGGCTAGATCAGTTGACGGCAGATATCTTTGGCTACAATGCCTTGCAAATTGGCCAACCGCAGATTAATGCGCTTGCGGCCAGTCGCATGCCACATAAATGGCTGACCACCACTACACTCACTAACTCAAGAGGCAATCTTAAAGAACAGGCACCGGTAGCCATGCTACTTGATTTTGCCGAACTGCCTTTTGCCTCCCAGAGCATAGATTTAGTGGTGCTGCCACACGTGCTGGAATTTGCCGCGGAACCACATCAGGTCTTGCGCGAAGTGGAAAGAATTCTGATTCCAGAGGGCAGGTTGATTATCAGTGGCTTTAATCGCACCAGTTTATGGGGGGCAAGACAGATGGCCGGACGCTTGAGCGGTCATCATTTTCTACCCAAGGAAGGCGAATTCATTAGCGCCACACGCATGAAGGATTGGTTGAAATTATTGAATATGGAGGTCAGGCATACTGATTTTGGATGCTACGCTCCTCCTTATCAGACAGACAAATGGCTGCAACGCTTTTCCTTCATGGAAAAAATTGGCGAGCGCTGGTGGCCATACCTGGGATCCGTGTATATGATGCAAGCCATCAAACGAATTAAAGGCATGCATTTAGTTGGACCGGTACGCAAATACAAGCGACTACCCAGACGGCAGGCAGTGCAATTAGCGAATAAAGTGCATAAGCAAGGGAAATAAAGTAACGATGGATAAGATTGATATTTATACCGATGGCGCATGCAAAGGGAATCCTGGCATAGGTGGTTGGGGCGCACTATTGGTTGCAGGGAGCAAGGAAAAAGAATTGTTTGGCGGCGAAAAGGACAGCACCAATAATCGCATGGAATTAATGGCGGTCATACAAGCTTTGGGCGTATTGAAACGTCCTTGCGAGATCGCCCTGCATACTGATAGCCAATACGTACTCAAAGGCATTACCGAATGGATACAGGGCTGGAAGGCCAAAGGCTGGAAAACCGCGTCCAGAACACCCGTCAAAAATGTCGATTTATGGCAGGCACTGGATCAGGCACGCACCATTCATAAGATAGAGTGGAAATGGGTGCGCGGCCACTCCGGTCACCCTGGCAATGAACGCGCCGATCAACTCGCCAACCGCGGAGTCGACTCAGTACGCTAATCGGATGAGGAACATTTCATTTCCTTCGCACCCACCGCTCTGCGACAAAAATAGAGCAGCGACGCGGTATCGGCAGAATTAATACCAAGCTCTATACCGCATCCACCATTTTTCAGGGCGCGCTGCAGATCGGCCAGCACTCACAACTCTGCCAAACCCGCTGCAGCGATCGCCAATGCGAGTTTTTTATCCGTGCGTTTAATGTGATGTATCAGCCAATACCGCAGCAACTCGGCCGTACTGCTGGCCACCTCACCACGCCCCCGCGTCATGGCATCCTGAAGTAGCACTACCTGAGCGATCAACTTTTGATGCTGAGCCCGGTGCTGCTCCAACTCCGGATAATGTATATGCTCCATCAATAACTCTTCGCGCTGGAAGTGCTCCTGAGTGTAGGCGAACAGTGTCTGCAAAGTTTTGACAATAATCTGATCACCCAGACCTTGCTCTGAAGCCGCATGTAGTTCATTCACTAGCGTCAATAGTTCGAGGTGATCCCTGTCTATCATCCGATTACCGACGCTGAGCCCATCATCCCACTGAAAAAAATCCATAGATCCCTTTTATGCGATTAGAACCAACACTGTCATCAGAGCCACCAATACTTTCTCTGCAATACGACTGGCTACCTGATTTCCGAGTCAGCGATCAAGACTTCGCGAGCAATCCCTGGCAAGCGCCGCGCTGACCGTCATTATCCGGCAGCTTTTTGCAGACCTCATCCAATTGCTGGCGCAACTTCTGAACTGTCGACTGATGTTTAAGATCCTTATTCCACTCACCAAGTCTCTTTCCCATACGTTCAAGCGACACCAAGTTGCGCTCATAGAAAGCGTTCTCGGTCGCGCCCACCTCGGTCAAGACAGTTGTAGCGGCTTTTTCTATGCGACTCACATCGGCGGGACTTAATTCAATCAATGCATTCACGTAATTTGCTCCCCATTGCAGTCGTGTCGCCGGTCCTTTGGCTGCATGATAAGCTTGCTCATACCAATTGACAGCAGCACTCTTGTCGCCGCGCTTTTTTGCATTGGCGCCAAGTGTAGACATAAAATAATAGGGCGAATGTGAACGCTTCAATTCAGCTTTCAGCAATGCATCAGAGGCATCGAGCATATCCGCGTCAGCCAAGGCATGGGCGGCGGCATTGAGCACTGACTGGCGCTCATAGGCATCCGTAGTCGCCTGCTCAATCAGACTAACACGCTTTTGCACTTGCTTCTGAAAACCAGGGTCAGGCTTGGCATGATCGACGGTGGCGATGGCAATCTGTCCGCTGAGCGCTACAAGCCGATCCGTTTTAGAAAGTGTCGAATCATCTACCACCTTGGTCAGAGCCAGATGCCACGCATGGGCCAGACCGAGACGAGAATCAGACTTGGGCAAGGTCAGAAAACTCAATAACTCCGCAGTTGTACCGGTGAGCACATCCATATTCGCACGAACAATACCGGCATCTGACAATATTTTTTGCAGCTTAGCAATCGCCTCCTTTTTATCTATTGCGGGCACCGCCTGGCCGGGCTTGGCCGTAGCACTGGCTTGCAATGCCTTAAGGTATAAGCGCGTCGCACTCGGCGCATACGGACTAAGCGCGGATAAACGCAACAAGCCTGGCGCCAATTCGCCAATCAGTTTTTGCCCCGGATCATCCCAGGAGTAATCTGCCAGCAAACTCCAGTCTTCGGCGCTCAATTTCTTGCTACCAGCCAAAGCCAACTTAACGGTGTCTTGCACCGACAAACTGGCATTCATTGCCATACTCAGCACTTGCACATAACGAGCGGAATCGACCTCACCAGGCAAGCGCGTAATTTCACTACCGTCTGGCTTGAATAGAATCATGGTCGGATAACCGCGCACCTTAAAACGCGCCCCCAGCTTTTGTGCGCCAGGACTATCACCATCAAGGTACACCGGCACGAAATGCCTGGACTTATCGATAAAATCCTGACGATTGAAAATCGTCGCCTTTACCTGATTACAAGGAGGGCACCAAGCTGCGCCCCAATACAGAAACAGTGGTTTATTGCTCGCTTTGGCCTGCATGAATGCAGCTTCCACATCATTATCTTTACGCCAGGCGATCTCAGAGCGGACCGACGTAGCTGCGGTGCTGACAATCTGATCAGAGGCAAAAGCAGGGGCCGCGACAAAGAGCACACTGGAGGCAACGGCGGATAAAATTTTCATGTAGATACGCCGTATTCACGGAAGGAGAGGTTAACGGATGCCAAAATAGGCTATGAACGCTGGTTAGTGTAGCAAAGTTCAAGCGCAAAATGTGGTATCAATGCCCAATGCAAGATCCGCCGTAATTAACGGCAAAATACCTGACGCAAATAAACACCCACCCAGTCCATCGAATAGGGAATGCAAGCCGTCGAACAAATGAACTAAAAAGGGAAAATATTTCTTGAAAAGAAAAAAAGCCTTGATTTCTCAAGGCTTTTTTAAACTCTACATGAAGCAGAGTAATTTGGCGTCCCCAAGGGGATTCGAACCCCTGTACTCACCGTGAAAGGGTGATGTCCTAGGCCTCTAGACGATGGGGACAATGATCTGTCCGTATTACTGACCTGTTACTACTTAACACCGAGAAAATTCAGCTCTCAATGTTTATTTAATCACATTCGTATGCAATTAAATAAAAAAGCCTTGATCGCTCAAGGCTTATTATTCTCTGCACTTAGATACGCACAAAGTAATTTGGCGTCCCCAAGGGGATTCGAACCCCTGTACTCACCGTGAAAGGGTGATGTCCTAGGCCTCTAGACGATGGGGACAATAATCTGTCCGTACAACTGACCTTTTACAACAAAGCAACCAACTACTAACGCTTCTTTTTAACTAAACTTACAATCAAGCAAGACCAAAATTATATACTTATTTCTCTGGTCTTGGCAAGATGTTTTATCTAACCAACCCTGCTTTGAACTGGTGGAGGTGAGCGGAATCGAACCGCTGACCTCTTGCATGCCATGCAAGCGCTCTACCAACTGAGCTACACCCCCAGCACAAAACAGAAACGAAAGTATAGCAACATTTCCCCTGTTTTGTAAAGCCTTAGCCGAGTTAATCTGAAACTATTCGGCGATCTTGCTTAAGCGGGCCAATACTGTCTCACGTCCGAACAACTCAACAACCGCATCAATTGACGGTGTTTGCAACTGTCCGGTCAATAACAAGCGCAAAGGCATCGCCAGTTGCGGCATCTTAAGGGCGAACTTGGCAAGGATTTCCTTCAGCAGCGCGGACAACGCTGCCTTATTCCATTCCACGGCCTGGCATCCCTGCGCATACTCGAGCAGAGCCGGCATCACGGCATCAGTAATGTGCTGCTGGCGCAAGGCCGCATCAGCCTGTGGCTGGCGATAGAACAGCATGGCTGCCTGTCCCAGTTCCACTGTGGTATTGACACGCTCCTTCATCAGGCCAATCACTGCGGCCAGATCCGGTGCATTTTCAAACCCTGCCCCCAACTCCAGCATTTGCGCCCGCACCAATTGAGCCAGGCGTTGATTATCAGCCGCCTTGATGTAGTGGTTGTTGATCCAGGCAAGTTTTTCAGGATTGAACTGCGCCGGCGAGCTAGACAAATGACTTAAGTCAAACCAACTGCACATCTGCTCCATGGAAAACACTTCATCATCGCCATGACTCCAGCCTAAACGCGCCAGATAGTTCAGCATCGCTTCCGGCAGGAAGCCCTTATCCAGATAGTCCATGACACTGACCGCGTCACGGCGCTTGGACAACTTCTGTCCGTCCGTGCCGAGGATCATAGGAACATGTCCGTAATGCGGAAGCGTGGCGCCAAGCGCATGCAATATGTTGATCTGACGCGGCGTGTTATTGACATGATCATCACCACGGATCACGTGGGTGATCTGCATATCCCAGTCATCCACGGCCACGCAAAAATTGTAGGTAGGCGTGCCGTCAGGGCGAGCGATCACCAGATCATCAAGCTCGCGGTTGCTGATGGTAATTTGCCCCTTGACCACGTCAGTCCAGCTGACATCGCCATCCAAGGGATTTTTAAAACGGATTACCGGCTTACGATCGGCCGGCACCGGCGGCAATGCCTTACCCGCCTCCGGGCGCCAGGTGCCGTCGTAGCGTGGCTTATCGCCGGCAGCACGCTGACGCTCGCGCATCGCCTCAACCTCGTCCTGCGAGGAATAGCAGTGATAAGCGGTTCCTTCGGCCAGCATTTTCGCCAGCACTTCGCGATAGCGGTCCATACGCTGCATCTGATAGAACGGACCTTCGTCATGCTGCAAACCCAACCAGTTCATGCCGTCCAAAATCGCCTGCACCGCCTCGGGCGTGGAACGCTCAAGATCAGTATCTTCAATGCGTAAGACAAAGGTACCGCCAAAGTGGCGGGCATAGGCCCAGCTAAACAGGGCGGTACGCGCACCACCGACATGCAAATAGCCGGTAGGGCTAGGCGCAAAACGGGTACGAACAGGAGTGGTCGGGCTTGGAGCTGTCATAGGATGGTGCGCTTGCAAGAATCTGATGACGAAATCAGTTCAGATATGCCGGCAAGACGGTAAAAGTTGAAAGCGCCATTTTACCGTCTTCGGAGGTCAGATGATAGGCACACTTCGTTCGCCAGACTAGGCGCCAATCTCAGCTCAGGCTTTGAGCAAATCGCCCGCAAGTGTAGCTTCTGTGTGATCAAGCTCGAATTCCAGCCTTTGCGGATGGGTCAGTAGCAAAAAATGCCTGCCTGTGCAGCGCGAAAGCAGGCTCATGCCGACCTGCTCCGCCACCTGCAAGCCCATTTCAGTAGTGCCGGAACGCGACAGCAGCACAGGGATCCCCATTTGTGCGCCCTTGATCACCATCTCAGAGGTGAGCCGTCCGGTCGTATAAAAAATCTTGTCCGAACCAGCCATACCGGCCAGCCACATCTTGCCTGCGATGGCATCCACCGCATTATGACGACCGACATCTTCGACGAAGTAAATTAATTCACCATCAGCGGAAAACAGCGCACAGGCATGAACCGAGCCGGCTTTTTTATAGATAGACGGATGCGTGCGTATGGTATCGACCACGCGGTACAAGGCTGATTGTCTGATCTTTGCATCCGGATTCAAATGTATCTGGTCGACCTCATCCATCAGGCCGCCGAATACCGTGCCCTGCCCGCATCCGGTAGTTACCACACGCTTGGAAGTACGCTCTTCGATGTCGCTGACACCATGATGGGTGGTAACGGCTACCGCATTAACATCCCAATCCACCTGCACCGCGGCAATTTCATCTAGCGTGCGTATCAGGCGCTGGTTACGCAAATAACCGAGAATCAAAGCTTCAGGATTTGCCCCTATCGTCATCAAAGTGAGGAGTTCACGCTTATCCAGATACACGGTCAGCGCCCGCTCGGCAGGAATCGAGATCGTCAAGAGACGACCTCGCTCATCGAGCACCTGAACCTCTTTGGTCAGTGCCACTTGAGACTGCGATATATGGGGCAACAGGGGCATAAGCTACTTATCAAGCCAGGGGAAGTAGCTAGAATACTCCCCACTAGTATTATTCAAATACGCAATAACAACGCGCGCATTTAAGGATTTTCATGAAAATAGGGCGGAGTATGTGTCAATCACCGCGCCATATCGGACATGCTACTTGTTCGCGCCAGCAGTAGTGGCCGGGGTCGTCGCCGCTGTTGGCGCAACTGCCGGAGCAACTGCCGGTGCCACCGCAACCGCCGCGACTGGAGAAACATAAGCACCAGGATCCGCACAGGCAGGGGTTGCGACAGCGCTAACGCCTGCCGCAGTACCCTTGGCCTTCAGGTAGCCGGCTGCAACACGATCCTGCGCCTTACATAACTGGAAAGCCGCAACTTTATCCGACCAGGCAGTCTTGGCTTTCGCTTCGTCCGCTTTTGCCTTGGCTTCCTCGCTAGGAGCTGGAAGTTTGGCGAAACTGCTGGCAGCCATCAACATGCCGGCGATCAAGATCATTTTTTTCATTTTTACTACTCCATCAAGCATTCTGAGAGACTGAACTACTGCCATGAGGCGCTGCCGGTTCGCTACGGATACGTGAAATTTTGCCGCTCTCAATTTCTGCATACCATGCATCGTGATGCTCTTTGGCCCAGGCATCATCAACATAGCCGGTACGCATGGAAGCGTAGGCGCCCTCCATTCCTATCGTACCAAGATAGATATGCCCCATCACCATGGCAGCAGCCAGAAGAGCGGCGACGATATGAACGATGTTGGAAATCTGCATGATGGCGCGACTGTATTCCAGCGATGGCACCAGCATATCAAGCACAAAACCCGATGCGCTCACGACCAAGCCGAGTCCGACTACGGCACCCCAGAAAAGGATTTTCTCACCGGCATTAAAGCGTCCGGAGCTGACATGTTCGCCACTCAACAAACCACCAAATTTAAACAGCCATGGGATATCCGAGGCACTAGGCAGGTTATCTTTTACAAATTTGATGAAGAACAGAATGATGGAAACGGTGAAAACAGGTCCGATAAAGTTATGTATGTTTTTACACAAAAAAGCCAACCAGCCAAATAGGGTCAGGCCAAATACCGGTAGCAAGACATGCTTGCCAAATAAGATGATGGAGCCGGAAATGGCTAACGAGACGAAACTCAGCGCCATACTCCAATGCAAAGCCCGCTCACCCGGGGTAAACCGCTCTACCAGCCTACCTGTCAGCGGAGTATGCAACTTAATCTGTCCGCGGAAATAATAGAAGGCCGCAATCACCGATAGGGTAATCAACAACAGCGCGCCGCCTATCATGGTCAAAGGCCCGTTGCGATATTGGCGCCAGGCTTCACCAGCCGTCGTGGCTCTGGTTTGCCCGGGAAATTGCGCCTTACCCTGTATCAGGACACCCGCTTCCAGCGCCGGCAAACTCGAGTAATGCTTGGTGCCATCATTAACGAGACGGTAAGTAGGTGCCGCGTTGCCAGGCTGATCAATCGTCCTCTCGGCCTGGTTTTGCTTGAGAATATCAATGGATTCGACCGCTGCCAGATTGACAGGGGCGGCAGGGCCAACGGCAATAGCGGCGGGCTCGGAAGGCGCATTCTGCGCCAGCGCCAAGTCCGCTCCGCTTGTCGCCAGCATTAAGGCCAGAGTGGCAAATAAATTTTTCATGTCAACTCGCAATTGATTTTCATCCTAGTTGATTTTGACATACTCGTTTTGATTCTGACTGCGGCTACGAATCTGCGCTCTCCAGCTCTCCTCATTGCCAGCCGTCCAACCCGGCGCGACATGAGGGGTTTTAGCGCCGGCCCATGGCTTTTCACCACGTTGGCCAATCTTATTGGTCAGCGACTGATCACGTTCACCGCAAGCGGATAGTCCCGCGCATAAAATCACGCTGCTAACGAGCAAGGTTAAACGACTGAAAGCATTCTTCATGACTTACTCTCAGTTTCGGCTTTTTTCTCTGGTTTCGCTTCCGGATTTGGCGCCTTGCCATAAGCGGTGCCCCAACCCCACACTTCGCTACCCTTACCGCGCCTAACCACACGGTTACGGAAAATATCGGAGATCACATCACCATCACCACCGAGCAAGGCCTTGGTCGAACACATTTCTGCACACAGCGGTAACTTACCTTCGGACAAACGATTCCGTCCATACTTCTCGAACTCGGCCTGCGAACCATCCTCTTCCGGACCACCGGCACAGAAGGTGCACTTATCCATCTTGCCGCGCAAGCCGAAAGTGCCGTTGGACGGAAATTGCGGCGCGCCAAACGGACAAGCGTAGGAGCAATAACCGCAACCTATGCAAATATCCTTATTATGCAAAACCACACCTTCATCGGTGCGGTAAAAACAGTCAACCGGGCAAACCGCCATGCAAGGTGCATCAGAGCAATGCATGCAGGCTACCGACATGGATTTTTCCTGCCCGATCACGCCATCATTGATAGTGACGACACGGCGGCGATTCACGCCCCACGGCACTTCGTGTTCATTTTTACACGCAGTCACACAGCCATTACATTCAATGCAACGCTCTGAATCGCAGATAAATTTCATTCTTGCCATTTTATTCTCCTCTACCCGGGTGGCTTAAGCCGTGAATTTTTCGATGTTGCAGATCGTCGTTTTGGTTTCCTGCATCATGGTGACTGCGTCGTAACCATAAGTGGTTGCCGTATTGACCGCTTCACCACGCACGATAGGCATTGCGCCTTCAGGATAAAACTCTTTCATATCCTTGCCTTGCCACCAACCGGAAAAATGGAAAGGGATAAACGCAGTACCGGCATCAACCCTAGGCGTTACCAGGGCTTTCACCTTAATACGCGCACCGGTAGGGGTGGAAACGATTACAAACTCGCCGTTGCGTATGCCACGGTCCGCGGCCGCCTTAGGATTAATTTCGACAAAGTTTTCTTGTTGCAACTCAGCCAACCAAGGATTGGAACGCGTCTCTTCACCGCCACCCTCATACTCCACCAAACGACCAGAGGTGAGGATAATCGGGAACTTCTCATACATTTTGGTTTCAACGTTCTTCTGCTGTACCGACTTGTACAGGGTAGGCAAACGCCAGAATGTCTTTTTATCGTCATGCGTAGGATATTTCGCCACCAGATCAGGACGGGTACCGAACAAAGGTTCGCGATGCAGAGGAACCGGATCGGGGAAATTCCAGACCACGGCACGCGCCTTGGCATTGCCAAACGGATAGCAACCATGGACCTTCATGACAACGCGCTGTATCCCGCCTGACAAATCGGTTTTCCAGTTCTTGCCTTCCGCCGCTTTTTGCTCGGCTTCGGTCAGATCGCTCCACCAGCCCAGTTTTTTCAGCAGAATATGATCAAATTCAGGATAGCCTGTAGTAATGTCGGAACCCAGCGAATGTGAGCCATCTTCGGCCAGCAAACTGACGCCTTCGCGCTCTACGCCAAAGTTGGCGCGGAAATTTCCGCCGCCATCCATCACGTGCTTGGAGGTGTCATAAAGATTCGGCGTACCCGGATGTTTCAATTCAGGCGTACCGTAACATGGCCAAGGCAAGCCAAAATAATCACCCGTCATGTCGTAACCTGTTACCGCATCCTTACCACCACTGCACTTGAGTGTTTTTACATCAAACAAATGCATATTGCGCATATGCGACTTGATGCGATCCGGCGATTGCCCGGTATAACCGATAGTCCAAGTGCCGCGATTAATCTCCTGCAACATGGATTCCGGTTCCGGCTCCATCATGCCGCCCTTACCAGGCACTAACTTAATTTTCGCCACCAGTTCTTTGGCAAACCCAAGCTTCTCGGCCAACTGATACATGATCATGTGATCGGTACGCGATTCAAACAAGGGTTCTATGACTTTTTCGCGCCACTGTATAGAACGGTTCGATGCGGTAACGGAACCGGATGTCTCAAATTGGGTTGCAGCCGGCAGCAGATATACCTGACGCTTGGCATTCAATTCCTGACCTTCGGTAGTCATCGCTGCCATCGCTGCAGTCGCGGATGGATAGGGATCAATCACCACCAATAAATCTAGCTTATCAAAAGCTTTTTTCATCTCCAGGCCACGGGTTTGCGAATTCGGTGAATGTCCCCAGAACACCATCGCCTTGACGCTGTTTTCCTGATCCATCAATTCGCTTTTTTCCAGAACCGCATCAACCCAGCGCGATACCGTGGTGCCGGATTTTTCCATCATGGCTTGCGAAGGGTATTGTTTCTTCACCCATTCATAATCAACGCCCCAGACGTTGCACCAATGCTTCCATGCGCCGGTTGCCAGACCATAGTAGCCAGGCAGGGAATCCGGATTCGGGCCGACGTCGGTCGCGCCCTGAACGTTATCGTGGCCACGGAAAATATTCGTGCCGCCACCGGATTTGCCGACATTACCCAAGGCCAGTTGCAATAAACAGGAAGCGCGGACGATCGCATTACCGATGCTGTGCTGGGTTTGCCCCATGCACCAAACCACCGTGGACGGACGATTTTTCGCCATAGTTTCGGCCGCTTTGAAAACGTCCGCTTCCGGCACGCCACAAGCCTCTTCGACTTTTTCCGGCGTCCACTTCATGACTTCTTCTTTGACCTTTTCCATGCCATAGACGCGGTCATTGATGTACTGCTTGTCTTCCCAGCCGTTTTTAAATATGTGATACAGCATGCCGTACAGATAGGGAATGTCCGAGCCTGAGCGTATCCGCACATATTGGTCCGATTTAGCGGCAGTACGGGTATAGCGCGGATCAACCACGATCATCTTGCAGCCATTTTCTTTGGCGTGCAGCATGTGCAACATAGAAACCGGATGCGCTTCTGCGGCATTCGATCCTATATACATGGCAGCCTTAGAATTCTGCATGTCGTTATAGCTATTGGTCATCGCCCCATAGCCCCAGGTATTCGAGACACCGGCTACCGTAGTCGAATGACAGATACGAGCCTGATGATCGGTATTGTTGGTGCCGTAAAACGAGACGAATTTACGCAGCAAGGCGGCTTGTTCGTTATTGTGCTTGGAAGAACCGACAAAGAAAGTGGAGTCTGGCCCGGAAGTTTTTTTGATCTCCAGCAACTTCGCGGAAATTTCGGTCAGTGCCTGATCCCAGCTAATCCGCTGATATTTGCCGTTGACCAGCTTCATAGGATATTTGAGCCGGTATTCACCATGCCCGTGCTCGCGCAATGCGGCACCTTTGGCACAATGCGCACCGAGATTGATAGGCGAATCAAATACCGGCTCTTGCCTTACCCATACGCCGTTTTCAACCACGGCATCCACTGCACAACCGACCGAGCAATGCGTGCAGACAGTACGCCGCACCTCTATCTTGCTGCCGGATTTTTCCATACCGACTGCCGCCTTGGCCTTCTGTATCAAGCCAAGTTGCGAAGCTGCGATCCCCGCACCAACCCCGATACCGGAGCGCTTCAAAAATCCGCGTCGGTCCATGGTCGGCAAAGCGCGCGACAGACTATCTGCGAGACTAGAAGAAAAACGATTTTGTGCGCGCGCTCCGGCGTCACCCTTGCGAGTTAACAACATGGCTTATCCCGTTGGTCAGATGGTTGTAGTGCGATAGTATTTTTTTACGTGCTCAGTGAGGCGATAGCCATCACCTTCCGGCTCGATGGCCGCGATCACGTCATCGGATGTTTTTTTGGTGCCGCCGGCAACTTTTACGGCGACCAATGTCGCGGCAGCGACGCCTAAGCCGCCTAATAAACTGCGACGCTTAATTTTCTGTTCCATCATTATCTCTCCCCAGCGCGGTAAAAAAAATTCGGCCGAAGGCTGACAATCAAACACATTGATTGGGTGAACAAACTGCATAGCGCGCCTCCGCGACCTCAAGTGCTTCTTAAGCACATTTATTAATCTATATTAAGCCCATCACATTACAAGCGAAGGACTCATAATAATGAGCCAATTTTGATTGGCGCACAGTGAAACATTTTCATCTCTACAACACAATAAGTAAAAATACTTACAGTAAACTTAATTGAGTACGAATTTTTCGCATAAATTGGAAAACAAACTCTCACTCCATATCAAATGCCTGCATCTCCACCTCAAAAAATACTCGACTCAAGCCAGCCAGTGCAGCATAAAAACTCGCAGTGCGATGCGCGGCAATAGCATCACATAAGCTGAGTACCCAGGCCTGAATATGGGTGGCGAAAAATTTCTTCTGGTTCGCGACATTCGCCTGCAACACATCGTCTGAGGCGATCAGATAACGCATCACTTCACATAATGAGGCGATATGATCTTCACTTTCAGTCATCGATTGCGCTCTCTGCAAGCCCATTTGCGCCAGATCGGTGCGCAATGCGGCCAGGGGCTTTTCCATTAAAAAACCGCTCAGGTAATACGAGCCATACAACATGACTTCGGGCTTGCCGACGCCGATAAACAGTTGCTCATATTCTTCACGCGCATGTTCGGCATTAGTGGCACGCGCCGCCGCTACCAACTCAGTCCAGGCAGCCCCCAGCACCCCTTCCCCTTCAGTCTGAGCGGAACTCAAGGTGGCAAGTAAATCCTTAGATGGCGGCGCATAAAATAGAGTGGCCAACAGACCATACAAATCGGCCCTGGCGGTCTCTTCACCCTGATCCTGAGTTTCAAATTTAATGTTTTGTGCGGATGTCATTCATACTTTCTTATTGTGCTATGTTTGTAGCCGGGCCAACGGCGACGGTTTATTGCGGACGACTTAGCTCATTGGTCTTCATCATATCGATCACGCGACAATCCGGGCACATTTTGATCCTATCGAGATTGCCGGCAAATGCGCCGTGCCCGGCCAATTTCAGCAACATCGTCTCCATCATTTTCGCGGTGGCAAACGGTGTCTGGCACTTGATGCAGTGAAAGGCTTGCGCCTCATTAAGCACACGCGCCTCACTCGCCTGCTCAGTGAGCAGTAATCTTGGAACCAATTGTATCGCCTGCTCCGGACAGGTCTGCTCGCACAAACCGCACTGTACGCAGTTGCGCTCTATGAATCGCAATTGCGGAGCATTGGCATTGTCGATCAAGGCCGAAGCCGGGCAGGCACCGACACAAGACATGCAAAGCGTGCATGCGTCTTTATTGACTTTTACTTCACCGTATAAAGCGCCCTTCCCGGCCGGCAAGGCAATGGCATCCACCTTGACAGGGGCATGTTTGGATAAGTGCGCAAGAGCGAAATCCAGCGTCCCACGCTTCTCTGCCGCCACATTGAACAAGGCAGGCACCGCAGGTATCTGCGCCGCGGACATGGCAAATAGTGCCGATTCCATCTGCGCTACGCTATCGGCATGAATCAACTGAAAGTGTTTCCCGGCATAACCAAGACCGGTCAAGATCGCCTGAGCCACATCCATTTGTTTTTGCACGGCCTCACGGTATTCAGCCGCCTCCTCATCGGTCATCAACACCGCGATATTCGTGGCGCCAAAGGCCAGGGCCGCCATCCAGAGCTCCATACCAAGCGATGCGGAGTGATGCAAGTCTACCGGTATCACACGCGCCGGCAAGCCAGGCCCGTTCTTTGCCGCGCCCTGCCCCGACTGCTGCAGCAATTCGGCTCCAGCCTCCTTACTATGGAACAATAAGGCTGCTGCCTTCCCGCCTGCCTTGGCATAGGCTGACAACATGGTTTTGATACGTAAGCCCTGATCTGCCGGGCGCAAATAGGCATAACTCATTGCACCGCTAGGGCACACCGTAGTACAAGCACCGCACCCTGCACAAAGATTCGGATTGACGACAACCTTATCTCCCAAGGAGCTAATCGCAGCGGTAGAGCACACGTCTATGCAGGCGTTGCAACCGGTTTTTCCGCTACGGCTATGTGCGCATAACTTTTCTTTGTAAGTAAAAAATTTTGGCTTTTCAAACTCGCCTACCATTTGCGTCATGCGCAATACCGCATCAAACTGACTATCGAGATCCTTACCCGGAGCGAAATAACCTTGCGGTGGTTGTGACATCGTTAGTAACGGCTTTAGCGACAAATCCAGAACCAGATCAAACTCTGACTTTCTTGACTTTGCGACACGATCAAAGTCTATCGCACCGATAGCACCGCAAGCCTTCACGCAGTCCAGGTGATTGCCGCACTTACTCAGATCAATTTGATAGGAGAAATCAATCGCGTTTTCCGGACAGACCTCAACGCATGCATTGCAACGCGTACAGCTTTCCAGGTCAATCGGATTCGCCTGTTGCCATTCGACCTTAAACGCGCCGAGATAACCTGAAATGGCAATCTTATTTCCGGAAAACACCGGGAAGCTTCTGTCACCCAAACGCTCGCCGCCACTGATACCATCGGTCAATAAGACATTCACATCGAGTTGTGCCGCCAGACGTTTCGCCCAGGGCAAAGCATGTTGCGCTCCGCCAATAATCAGCAGATTACCGCCGGAGCGATAACTGACGGTAGCGACCGGCTCAGGATCGGGCAGAGCCGCGGCAGCTAGTAGCGCCGCCATTTTTGGCAACGCGAATTTAGCCTCTTTTGACCAACCGGCAGTTTCACGAATATTCACGAAACGCAGAGGAGCGACGGATTGCTGAGCCAACTCAGAAAACAAGGCGCGCTCTTGGGTACAGGCAACGACGACATCGTCAGTACCCTTGATTGCAGCAAGATAAGTTCCCACTTCGCGCCGGCATAAGGTATCACTGAGTGTCAAGGCCGTGCTGCCCAAGGCCTGTTTCAAGCCCGCAGCAAAACTGTCATCCAGCGGCATCGTGTTATTGCAACTACAAATTTTGAATTGGGTACTCATACCTGAATCGGGTCTTTATCGTTAATATTGTCTGACGGTGGCATTTGCAGTCCTGCCTCATCCTCGATCATGGCATCGGTGATCATGTCTGGCGTCGCTGCCACTTCGGAAATTGTCATCTGATCGCACTTAGCAAGTTCAGAAGCTTCAGAAGCTTCAGGAGCTTCAGGAGCTTCAGGAGCTTCAATGCTAGCTTGCAGTAAAGTTTGCAAAGGATGCTCAAGTTGCCGCAAGGGGTTTAACAGCGCTTCTGCATGACGCAAGCCGGCTAACATGCCAACCGGGAGCGGATCAGGCTGACTGTAATCGGCCACATAAATATCCAATCCATCCATCACATTGAAGTGAGGATTACTGAATAGCTTTTTCATTGCCGAACGTTTGACCGATTCATCGACACCATCACGCATGAATACAGAGAAATCGGATCCCTCGTGTAATTGCTCTACGTCTGCCATCCGGGGCATTGCCTGCGGCACTGGCTCATTTTGCGGCATCTCAACACGCAAGCTTGGGCTATGCTCCGCACCCGATGTTGCAGATGCGTTCTGCAGGGCAGCTTGACTCTCCGCCTTATTCCTGGACCAGCGATTAAAAAAATCATCAGCCGCCATGCCTAACTCCTGTTCAATTCAGCCTTAGCCATTTTATCAACTCCCTCACCGCCCTCAAAAGACGGACGCTTACGTTTTTTCTTGATTTCAGGCTGAAAATATTCTTGCGTGTAGGCCGCCAACCAGGCTGCGATTTCTTCTGAAAGTTCCAGCGTCTCTACCTGCTCGCCAGCATCCATCCAACGCGCCGCTTCATTGTATGAGAGCGTGATTGCCTTAGGAATTGCCAGCTCTTCACCATCCGATTCATCCAGTCGCCACATGACAAACCAGCATGGTGTCTCGGCACTCAGATTCAAAAAATACCCAGGGGTCTCATCGACAAACAGTTCTACGGGAAACCCGGAACAGCGACACGTACCAGTCTGTTTATCGTATTGAAAGCTGTTTAATGCTGTACTTTCGACCTCATCCGTAAGCGAGAGTTCCGGCATCGCTTCAGATAATGGTTCCGGAATTATTTCCGACAGTTTCCATTGAAATGACTGCCAGCGATTTTGCAAACTTTCGCGCCGCATGACTATGCTCACGGCAAAAGGAAGAGAGGTGTTTTTATTCATAGATGCTAGTATTGCAGACTACAGAAAGTTAAGTCCAGAGAATTAAAATCACCTATGCAAGTTAAATCCCCCCTGCCCATCCGCGATGGCGTTGCAGCCAGTTACCTTTGGCTCCCGGAAGGGCAATGGCAAAATATGCTGGAATTTTTGCTGGAACAATTTCCCGATGTTCAGGAAACTACCTGGCGCTTGCGCATGAAAAAAAATGAACTGCTTGATGCGCATGGAAACATCCTGCACGCGGATAGCCCGGCAAAACGTGGCATGTGCATTTTTTACTACCGGGAATTAGAAGGCGAAACACCGATTCCTTTCGATGAGCACATCATTCACCAAGATCAACACTTGCTGGTGGTCGACAAACCGCACTTTTTACCGGTAACCCCAGGCGGTCGTTTTTTACACGAGACCTTGCTGGTTCGCCTGAAAAAAAAGCTCGGGCTGGAACACCTGACACCTATCCATCGCTTAGACCGAGAAACCGCCGGCGTCATCCTGTTTTCCTGCGAACCGGCGACGCGCGGCCGCTATCAGGCACTATTTCAACAGCGTACCATCAACAAGACCTATCACGCGCTGGCTCCCCATCTGCCAAATTTACACTTTCCGCTAAACCATCGAAGCCGCATGATAGAAAGCGCGCAATTTTTTGTCATGCAGGAAGTGGCGGGAATTGCCAACTCGGAAACCGAGATCGATATCATTGAACGCCGTGGCAAATTAAGCCTTTACGAGCTACGGCCAAGCACAGGCAAAAAGCACCAGTTACGGGTACACCTGAATAGCTTAGGCGCAGCGATTCTCAACGACACTTTTTACCCGGTCGCGCTGCCCTGCAAAGGTGACGATTTCTCGGCCCCGCTAAAACTACTGGCCAAATCGATTTCGTTTACCGACCCTATCAGCTCCGAGATACGGCTTTTTGAGAGCGGATTGACGCTCTAATTTCAGCCTACCCTAGCCCATCAGACATAGGGCGCGATGACAAATCGATTGACAGTACTGAACAGCCGGAGTAATATCTTGCTCTTCGGAGTGTGGCGCAGTCCGGTAGCGCACCTGGTTTGGGACCAGGGGGTCCAAGGTTCGAATCCTTGTACTCCGACCAGATTTTGATAGTCACCGAGTGAAAACTTGGTGACTACTTCAAAATTAAAAATTCAGAGATTTGTTTTCAACAAATTTCACATCAGTTTCGGAGTGTGGCGCAGTCCGGTAGCGCACCTGGTTTGGGACCAGGGGGTCCAAGGTTCGAATCCTTGTACTCCGACCAAATAAAAAGGATAGTCGAGTTTATCTCAACTATCCTTTTTTCTTTTCCGCACCACTATTCAAGTATTTCTTCCGGGCGCTCTCCACGCATTTTCGACATATGTTTAGCGAAGTTAAGCGCAAGCATTTACGCTTGCACTTAACTAAGTAACAACCTAAGCGAGCAACTAAGCAAACCTGGCCAAGATACGTATTGCATCCCCGACCTTGCTTACCTCATGAAAAATAAGCTTTTTAGCCTGATCCAGCGTATTTAGTTCCGGCAAGTCAAATAGTCCCGCACCATCGCCCAATATTTTAGGTGCCAGATACACCAGCAATTCATCGACGCACCCCTGCTCTATCAAGGCACCATTAAGTTTTGCTCCAGCCTCTACGTGTAACTCATTAACTTGCCTGCGACCAAGTTCCAGCATCAACTCTGTAAGATCCACCCGCCCATCCTGATCACGCAACAGCAACACTTCCGCTCCCGCACTTTGCAAGGCGACTTGCTTATCGCTATCGGGGTTCGCGCACACCACGGTAGCACCACCGTGCTGCAATAACTTCGCAGCAGTAGAGATGCGCAAATTACTGTCGAGCACAAATTTCTTCGGCTGGTGCGAGATATTGACTCCCCTGACATTCATTTGCGGATCATCGGCCAGCACGGTACCTATGCCTGTCAAGATCGCATCAGCACGGGCGCGCCAGAAATGCCCGTCCTGTCGCGCATCCGGGCCGGTAATCCATTGACTATGTCCGTTTGGCAGCGCGGTGCGACCATCCAGACTAGCCGCCACCTTCATGCGCACCCAAGGTCTCCCGGTCTCCATGCGCTTAAAGAAACCGATATTCATTTCCCTGGCCTGCTCAGCCAATAAGCCACACTCGACTTCGATACCGGCAGTACGCAATAAGCCCAACCCGCCCCCGGCCACCTGAGGATTGGCATCCTGCACTGCCGCCACAACGCGGGCGATTCCGGCATCAATCAAGGCATTCGCACAGGGCGGAGTGCGCCCAAAATGACTGCAAGGCTCCAGCGTCACATACGCGGTAGCGCCACGGACATCCTGCCCCCGGGCGGTGGCATCACGCAAGGCTTGCACCTCAGCATGCGCCTGCCCGACCGGTTGCGTCCACCCTTCGCCTATGCTGATACCATCCTTGACGATGACACAGCCGACTTTGGGATTGGGAGAAGTGGCCTGCGTGGCGCGGGAGGCAAGCTCCAGGGCCATTTGCATAAAACCAAGATCCACCTCTGCTTGACTCATGGCGCGCGCACTCAGGTATTTTGTATCGTGATATTCGGAAATTTACTTGTCATGTCTTTGGCTTTTTCAGCAACCTTGATTGCCAGTTTGCGAGCGATCTCTTTATAAATCAGCGCAATCTTGCCATCAGGATCGGCCACTACCGTAGGTTTACCGGAATCAGCCTGCTCACGAATCGCCATGGTCAGCGGCAAACCACCGAGGAAATCCACGCCATATTCCGCGCACATCTTGGCTCCGCCACCTTCACCAAAAATAGCTTCGGCATGACCACAATTGGAACAGATATGCGTGCTCATATTTTCGATGATACCCAAAATAGGAATACCGACTTTTTCAAACATTTTCAAGCCCTTGCGCGCATCGAGCAAAGCGATGTCCTGAGGTGTGGTGACGATCACCGCACCCGTCACCGGCACTTTTTGCGACAAGGTTAATTGCACGTCACCGGTGCCTGGCGGCATATCGACGATCAGGTAATCGAGATCGCGCCAATTGGTTTGCTCCAGCAATTGCTGCAAGGCCTGCGTCACGATAGGACCGCGCCACACCATAGGCTCATCAGGATCTATCATGAAACCGATAGAAGACACCTGCAGACCGTGATTTTCCAATGGCTCCATCGTCTTGCCGTCGACCGTCTCCGGGCGCCCCGAAATACCCATCATCATAGGCTGGGACGGGCCATAAATATCAGCATCCAGAATGCCGACAGCGGCACCTTCGGCCGCCAGTGCCAGCGCCAGATTCACCGCCGTAGTGGATTTACCAACGCCACCTTTGCCGGAAGCGACAGCAATAATATTTTTCACGTTAGGCATCAACTTAATGCCGCGTTGCACAGAATGAGCAACGATTTTTGAGGAGACATTCACGCTGACATTCCCCATGCCCGGCAACGCACGCAAAGAGGCAATCACACTCTTGCGTATCAGGTCAAACTGGCTCTTGGCCGGATAGCCCAACTCCACGTCAAGCGTGACATCCGCGCCATCGAGCTTGATGTTTTTCGCTGATTTGGAGGAGATCAAATCTTTATTGGTGTTAGGGTCTATGACCAGGGATAAGGCGGCTTTGATATCTTCTAATGTAGCACTCATGCAATTCTCCGTTAAAGTGCCGCCAGTCTAGCGCAAAATACCCGAAAACCCGGGATAGCCTTGCGAAATGTAGGCGTTTTATCGCGTTTTTCAGCCGCTTGAAAAGTCGCCTCTAAGCTGACAAGTCAAGAACTCAGGTCGCAATTGAATATTGAATTTCTTAATAAAAAAAAGCCCTGCCGCATTCATCGTGGCAAGGCTTTTTGGCAACAACTTAAGGCGAACTTAGCCTACCGTACCGGTCGGCTATTCGAAAAAGGTCTTGACCTTATCCATCCAGCTCTTACTTTGAGGATTATGCTTTGCGCCGCCTTCAACCGTTAAGGTTTCAAAGTTACGCAATAAATCCTTTTGCTTTTCGGTAAGTTTAACCGGAGTCTCTATCACGACATGGCAAAACAGGTCACCGGCATACCCGGAGCGTACGCCCTTCACGCCCTTGCTACGCAGGCGGAAGGTTTTACCGGACTGAGTTCCTTCCGGTATCGTAAACGATGCCTTGCCACTCAAGGTAGGCACTTCGATGTCGCCACCAAGTGCGGCTTTGACAAAAGAAATTGGTATTTCACAATGGAGATCATCGCCTTCGCGCTGAAACACCGGATGCTGCTTGATATGAATTTCCACATACAAGTCGCCCGGAGGTCCGCCATTGACACCAGGCTCACCATTGCCGGATGAACGGATGCGCATGCCATTATCAATACCGGCCGGTATCTTCACTTCCAGCGTCTTATTGCGCTTGATGCGGCCGACACCGGAACAACTGGTGCAAGGCTCAGCGATCATTTTGCCGGTACCATGACACTTAGGACAGGCTTGCTGAATACTGAACAAGCCTTGCTGCATACGCACCTGACCATGCCCGCCGCAAGTCGTACAAGTGACCGGGGAGGTGCCGGGCTTGGCGCCGGAACCATGACAAGGTTCGCACGCATCCCAGCTAGGAACGCGAATGGTGGTGTCAAAGCCGTTAGCGGCCTGCTCCAGCGAGATTTCCAGGTTGTAACGCAAATCCGCGCCACGGAACACTTGCGGCCCGGAACTACGACCACGCCCACCGCCAAAAATATCACCAAAAATATCACCAAATGCATCAGCAAATCCGGCTCCGCCACCACCGCCGCCGCCACCCATATTCGGGTCAACGCCGGCATGACCGTAACGGTCATAGGCATCGCGTTTTTGCGCATCGGAAAGCATCTCATAAGCTTCTTTGACCTCTTTGAATTTGTCTTCAGAGGTCTTGCTATCAGGATTGCGATCCGGATGGTATTTCATCGCCAACTTGCGATAAGATTTTTTAATCTCATCTTCCGAGGCATTCTTGGCTACGCCCAGAATCTCGTAAAAATCACGCTTCGCCATCTCGATTACACCTTGTTATCACTTGCATAAATTAAGCAAAAACGCCGAGTAGAGTGTCGCATTCACGATCACACTACCCGGCGAGTCATAGCGGGACTAAACCGCCGGACTAATTATTTACCGTCTTTAACTTCTTTGAAGTCAGCATCAACCACATCATCATCCTTGGCTTGCGCATCCGCTGCACCGGCTCCGGCCGCACCGGCTGTACCTGCCGCAGCTTGCTGTGCCTGCGCATCAGCGTAAACTTTCTCGCCCAGTTTCTGCGATGCAGTCGACAATGCAGCCAGTTTGGTATCGATCTCAACCTTGTCACCGGACTTCAGGACATCTTCGACATCCTTGATGGCGGCTTCGATTTTCTCTTTTTCGCCAGCTTCGAGCTTATCGCCATGCTCAGCCAAAGCCTTCTTGGTTGAGTGAACCAGCGCATCACCTTGATTGCGGGATTCAGCCAATTCCTTGGCTTTTTTGTCTTCTTCCGCATTCAACTCGGCATCTTTCACCATGTTTTGAATTTCTTCTTCAGTCAAACCGGAGTTTGCCTTAATGGTGATCTTGTTTTCCTTACCGGTTGCCTTGTCTTTCGCGCCTACATGCAAGATACCGTTCGCATCAATATCAAAGGTGACTTCGATCTGTGGCGTACCACGCGCTGCTGGTGGAATACCTTCCAGATTAAATTCGCCCAGACCTTTATTGCCGGCAGCGATTTCACGCTCGCCTTGGAAAACCTTAATCGTCACCGCAGGCTGGTTATCGTCCGCCGTCGAGAATACCTGACTGAACTTGGTTGGGATCGTGGTGTTTTTCTGAATCATTTTGGTCATTACGCCGCCTTGGGTTTCAATACCCAGGGACAATGGCGTCACGTCCAACAACAACAAATCTTTACGGTCACCAGACAACACGGAACCCTGAATCGCGGCACCAACTGCAACCGCTTCATCCGGATTCACGTCTTTACGCGGTTCTTTACCGAAAAATTCCTTGACCAGTTCTTGCACTTTAGGCATACGAGTCATACCGCCGACCAGAATGATGTCATCGATATCAGCTGTTTTCACGCCTGCATCTTTGATCGCCAAACGGCAAGGTTCGATAGTTTTCTTGATCAGTTCTTCAACCAGTGCTTCCAGTTTGGCGCGAGTGATTTTCAGGTTCAAATGCACTGGTGCGCCATTGGCCATAGCGATATACGGCTCGTTGATTTCTGTCTGCTGCGCACTGGACAATTCAATTTTCGCGCGCTCTGCAGAAGCCTTGATACGTTGCAATGCAATCGGATCCTTGGACAAATCGAGACCGTTAATTTTCTTAAATTCTTCGATGATGTAATCGATGATGCGCTGATCAAAATCTTCACCACCGAGGAAAGTATCACCATTGGTAGACAATACTTCAAACTGCATTTCGCCATCAACGTCGGCGATTTCAATGATGGAAACGTCGAAGGTACCGCCACCCAAGTCATACACGGCAATCTTGCGATCGCCTTTTTCTTTTTTATCCAGACCAAAAGCCAAAGCGGCGGCTGTAGGCTCATTGATAATACGTTTTACGTCCAGACCAGCGATACGACCGGCGTCTTTAGTTGCCTGGCGCTGTGCATCATTGAAGTAAGCAGGAACGGTAATAACCGCTTCAGTAACCTCTTCACCGAGATAGTCTTCTGCGGTTTTTTTCATCTTACGCAAGACTTCAGCGGAAATCTGCGGCGGCGCCAAACGCTTGTCGCGTACGCTCACCCATGCATCTCCGTTGTCAGCCTTGGAAATAGAATAAGGCATCATGCCTATGTCTTTTTGCACTTCTTTTTCGTCAAACTTACGGCCTATCAGACGCTTTACTGCGTACAAGGTATTCTTAGGATTGGTTACCGCCTGACGCTTTGCGGATGCACCGACCAGTATCTCGCCATCTTCTTGATACGCAATAATTGATGGTGTAGTGCGCGCACCTTCGGCGTTCTCAATTACTTTAGGCTTGCCATTTTCCATGACAGCCACGCAAGAATTAGTTGTGCCTAAATCGATACCGATCATTTTTCCCATGATATTTCCCTATAGATTTAATATTATTTTGAACTTTTGCTGGGCCTCTAAAGCCCGCTTGTTTCTGATATTAGGCAAAACCAGGCTTTTTCAAGCCGATTTCACCTGTTTTTCTTGATTTTTATTATTTCGCTTGCGCTACGGTTACCAGAGCCGGACGCAACAGGCGATCCGCAATCATGTAACCCTTTTGCAATACCGTCACTATCGTATTGGCATCTTGCTCCGCTGGCACCATGGAAACAGCCTGATGTTTGCTAGGATCAAGCTTCTCGCCCTGCGCAGGATTTACCTCTACCAGACGATTTTTTTCAAAAGCGGAAATAAGTTGCTTGAGGGTCATTTCAACGCCCTCTTTGATCGACTCAAGAGACGGCGTTTCAACTTTCAAGGCCATTTCCAGGCTATCCCTGACCGGCACCATGGCCTCGGCAAAACTTTCAATCGCAAATTTATGCGCCTTGGAAATATCATCCTGAGCACGGCGACGAATATTCTCGCCCTCTGCCTTGGCGCGCATGAATGCGTCTTGCAATTCCAGTACTTTGGCTTCAAGTTGCGCCAAGGTATCAGCGGATACTTCGGCAACACCTGCGTCGACCTCTGCAGCACCTACATCACCAACAACCGCTTCGACTGGATTAATGTTATCCACTGGCTTTTCTTGCTCTTGCATTAACGATCTCCAAAATAAAAAATAAAACGCATCATGATGCAACGGCTTGTTGCTGCTGCCTACTACGACTGCCAAAATTAGCTGCGCATCGACACCCCCGCTGAGCACCAGTCTTTCTGGCTCGATATGCGAATACTCGTACTGACCTTTTTCAAGGTAATCAAACGTGATGGCGTTACTCACTGACACCGTTTGTATAGCGGCGGTTTTGCGGTATTTCTCTTGTTTTTTACGAATAAGCACAGCCAAAGTTGCGAAATTAGCGGCAAAGTCAGCGCTCACAAAATCAGCTCGATATCACATTGAGCACGTATAATTAAAGCAATATATTTAAAGTAGCACTTGGAAACGATAGGCATGGAATTTCTTCTGGCACTACCTCGATTTAAAAAGCAGCTCATTACTGCTCTGGTGGACGCTATCTGTTTACCGATCACTTTTATTCTGGCGATATGGCTGCGTTATGACACGTTTAATCTGGCCTTATTCTCACAGTATTTTTGGCTGATTATCGCCGTGCCGTTTGTAGCGGTTCCGATTTTTATCCGCATCGGTCTCTACCATGCCGTGATCCGCTATATCGACCAAAAAATTATCGGCGTAGTGTTGCTGGGCGTTACGCTATCCGTACTGGGGCTAGCGTTTATCGGCATCATGACCCATGTGATTGCTCCTTCGCGTGCCGTGTTCGGTATCTACTGGGCCGGTGCATTGCTGTATGTGGGAGCCAGCCGTTTTCTGGCGCGCGCTTATCTGGTCGGGGTCGACCGCAATGAAGATGTCGTCAAGATTGCCATTTACGGTGCCGGCAAGGCCGGTGCCCAACTGGCGACGGCACTGCGCAGCAGCGGTGAATATGCTTGTGTCGCGTTTCTTGACGACAACAAGAGCCTACACGGTTCCTCGATTGCCGGTATCAAGGTCAGCGCACCGGATACGCTCGATCAGTTGATCAAACGACTCAACATCAAGGAAGTCATGCTGGCGATGCCAAGCATTTCCAAGGCCCGCCAAAAGCAGGTACTCGATCAACTGGAGCCGCATAAGATACGCATCAAGGTAACGCCATCGATACGAAGCCTGGTCAATGGCGAGTTACGGGTACAAGACATCCGCGATGTTGAGATTGAAGATTTGCTGGGGCGTGATACGGTAGAGCCGGATGCACGCTTGCTGAGCATTTGCATCTCAGGAAAAAACGTACTGGTCACCGGTGCCGGCGGCTCTATCGGTTCTGAATTATGCCGCCAGATTCTGGCGCAGCGACCAGCCCGGCTGGTCTTGCTGGAGATGTCAGAATTTGCCCTGTATGCGATTGAGCAAGAATTAAGCGCACTGCGCTTGAGCGCACAAGTCGATTGCGAAATCATTCCTTTTCTCGGCCGTATTCATGATGCGGACAAGTTGTCCAAAATTTTCCGTTCCTACCAGATCAATACGGTCTACCACGCGGCAGCCTACAAGCACGTACCGCTGGTCGAACATAATCCAATAGAAGGCATACGCAATAACGTGTTCGGCACCTTATTGCTGGCACAGGCAGCGATGGCGGCACAGGTCAATCACTTTGTTCTGATTTCCACCGACAAGGCAGTACGCCCTACCAACGTGATGGGCGCCACCAAACGCCTGGCGGAACTGATATTGCAAGCCTATGCGCGACGTCAAACGGCGACCCGTTTTTGCATGGTAAGGTTTGGCAATGTGCTCGGCTCCTCCGGCTCGGTGGTACCACTGTTTCGCAAACAGATCATGCAAGGCGGCCCGATTACCCTGACCCACCCGGAAATCACCCGTTACTTCATGACCATCCCGGAAGCGGCGCAGTTAGTGTTGCAAGCCGGTGCCATGGGCGAAGGTGGCGATGTGTTTGTACTCGACATGGGTGAGCCGGTGCGTATCATCGATCTGGCGCGCCGTATGGTGCATCTGTGCGGACTGGAAGTGAAATCAGAGACTAGCCCGGAAGGCACCATAGAGATCAATCACGTGGGCTTGCGTCCGGGCGAAAAGCTGTATGAAGAATTGCTGATAGGCGACAACGTGGAAGGTACCAGCCATCCGCTCATCATGCGCGCCCAGGAATCGGAAATTCCATGGGATGCATTGCAGCTTTCCCTACAACATCTAGATCACGCCTGCACTAGCTTCGATCACGAGCGAGTCCGTGCTTTATTGCGTGAATTGGTGGTCGAATATGAGCCTCAATGCGGTATAGAAGATTTTATCTGGCAGGTAAAATTGCCTGCGCCAGCCACGCTGACGCAAGGCGCAGCCCTCTTGCATTAAGACACACAGCACCAATTTAACTTTTTATTCAAATTCCAACCTCAGGTAAACCACTATGTCCCTGCTCTCACCTAGCATTTTTAAAGCCTACGATATTCGCGGCATTATCGGCAAAACCCTGGACGCCAAGGTCGCTTACCAGATCGGCCAGGCGTTTGGCTCTGCCGCACTGGCAAAAGGCGAACAAACGGTAGTCATCGGCCGTGACGGTCGCCTGTCCGGCCCGGAACTGACTGCCGCACTGGCGCAAGGTTTGCAATCGACAGGTGCCAACGTGATTGATCTGGGTATCGTCGCCACGCCTATGGTGTATTTCGGCACCCATACGCTGGGCGCAGCCTCCGGCATCATGGTGACCGGCAGCCATAACCCACCGGACTACAATGGCTTCAAAATGGTGTTGGCCGGCGAAGCGATCTATGGCGATGCGATTCTGGCGCTGTACCAGCGTATCCTGGATAACGACGTCGTTACCGGCAACGGCAGTTACCGTAATCACGATATCAAGGCCGCTTACCTGGCGCGTATCGTGGATGACGTTAAACTGGCGCGTCCCCTGAAGATCGCGATTGATTGCGGCAATGGTGTGGCAGGCGCCTTCGCGGGCGAGATGTACCGCGCCATGGGTTGCGAAGTGACGGAACTGTTCTGCGAAGTCGATGGCACCTTCCCGAATCACCATCCCGATCCGGCCCACCCGGAAAACCTGCAAGACTTGATACGCTGCCTGCAAAACGGTGATGCCGAAATCGGTCTCGCCTTTGACGGCGATGGTGACCGCCTTGGTGTCGTCACCAAAGACGGCCAGATCATTTATCCGGATCGTCAGTTAATGCTGTTTGCCGAAGACGTGCTGACCCGCAATCCTGGCGCGCAGATTTTGTATGACGTCAAATGCACGCGCCATATCTCGGCCTGGGTCAAGGCACGCGGTGGTGTGCCGCTGATGTGGAAAACCGGTCACTCATTGGTCAAAGCCAAACTACGTGAAACCGGTTCACCATTGGGTGGCGAAATGAGCGGACACATCTTCTTCAAGGACCGCTGGTATGGCTTTGACGACGGCATGTACGCAGGCGCGCGCCTGATGGAAATCTTGAGCAAAGTAAGCGACATGACCGCTACCCTGAATAACTTGCCACAATCAGCCAGCACCCCGGAACTGCAATTGCAACTGAGCGAAGGCGAGAATTTTGCCATCATCGCGCAAATGCAAGCCAATGCCAATTTCCCTGGCGCAGATGAAGTCATCACGATAGACGGTCTGCGGGTAGAGTATCCGGATGGTTTCGGTCTGGCTCGCTCATCGAATACCACACCAGTGATCGTGATGCGTTTTGAAGCCGAAACACCGGCGGCGCTGGCTCGCATACAAGCGGCCATCAAGCAGGCAGTGCTGGCGGTGAAACCCGATGCGGCATTTCCGTATTAATTTTCCCTATTGAATTTTCCAATTCATTAAGAAAATTCGCTCAACGCGATACTCCCTACCTGTATTTTTTCAATGCGTTCATAAAAAGGGCGCATTGAAGCGTTTTAAAAATACTTTTGCGGGAGTATATGTAATCCACCGTCATTTATTGAAGCACGTATTTTGAAAATACTTCTTGTCCGCGTTTCGTCGCTAGGCGACGTACTCCACAATATGCCCATCGTGGATGACCTGTTGCAGCACTTCCCTGACGCCCAGATCGACTGGGTGGTCGAGGAAGCCTATGTCAATCTGGTCAAACTCAATCCCGGCGTGCGGCGGGTGTTTCCGTTTGCCTTACGGCGCTGGCGCAAGAATCTGGGCGAGGCGCTCAGCAAACAAGAAATTCAAAAGTTTTTTTCCGATTTACGCAAGGAAGAATACGACATCGTACTGGAGACCCAGGGACTGCTGAAAACCGGCCTGATCATGGGCTTGGCACGCATCAAAGCCGGCGGCAAAAAAGTCGGGCTGGCAAACGGCACCGAAGGCTCAGGTTACGAAGCTATTTCCCGTATTTTCCATAGCGAAAGCGTAAAGGTTGACAGCCGTACGCATGCCGTCTTACGTGGTCGCCTGGTGGCGGCACAGGCTTGCGGTTACCGCGTCACTACACCGGCCAGTTTTGGCTTGCGCGGATCGGCGCTACATCCGGTGTGGATGCCGGATAAACCCTATGCGGTGTTTTTCCATGGCACCGCCGGTGCCTCTAAAAAATGGGCGCGCGGCAACTGGATCAGCATCGCTCACAGCTTGGCACAGAAAGGCATGCCTATCCTGCTGCCATGGGGCAATGCGGCGGAAAAAAACGAGGCAGAACAAATGGCGGCACAAATGCCCAATGCCACGGTATTGCCGCAACTGTCCATGCAGGAAGCCACCGTGCTGGCGCAACGCGCCGCTTTGGCGATAGGCGTAGATACCGGCCTGACGCATATTGCGGCCGCCTACGAAACACCGACGATAGAAATTTATTGCGATTCGCCGCGCTGGAAAACCGAAGGCAATTGGTCCGCTAAGATTATCAACTTAGGGGATCAGGGCAAACCGGCCGGCATCGATGAAGTGCAGCGCGCCATAGACAGCTTACTGCCGGCATAAAGGATGCACTTTAAGTTGGCATTCGCAGTAAGCAATAGGAAATAGGCAATAGGCAATAATCGGTGGGTCGTATCCAGCAAACTAACAAGCAAAAAAAATCCTCAAGTTCGTTTCTCTTGAGGATTTTTTTACTTGTGTTGCCGGGTAACTAAGCCTTACTCCCCCAGCAATTGACGCTTGAGCTTATCGTCCGCCGGGCTTTGACCCACCCAGATTTTTAACAAGGCATTGTAAAAATTCGGGTCAGCGATAGTGTCACCAAGTTTTTTTGCCATTGTATTGACAGACCACGCCGGTACCGGGCAGCCAGTCAACCGTGAGTACGTCGCCTTTTTTCATTTCGGGAATAGTCGCAAACATCTGGCCAAAGCTCAGCATAGGACCGACCAATTTGGCCCGTTCTGCCATTTCGGCATTCTTTTTGATGCCATCCATGAAGCGCTGGCCCAGATCATCGCTGCTCATGTCTCTGAGCATCACCAGCGAGACGCGCTTGGCGCCAGGCAGAGCCAATACATCGGCGGTGGTGGTTTTCTTTTCAGCCAGATACAGTGCCGCCGTGTACACCTTGAAAATAACTTTATGGCGAATACCGGCACCGTTAAGTTTCAGTTGTTGAGTGCCAACTTGGGCCGTCTCCTCAATTTTGACGCCAGCCAACTCTTCGGCAAATACCGGAGCGGAAAAAAGTAATGCCGACATGGCACCAAGCACGGCCAAGCGACGACGTGCAGCAAAAACACCAAGAAAATTCATGTAGTCTCCAAGTTTATTCTATAAACAGATGAGAAATAAGCAGTCAGTCAAAAACAGAACGGTCGTTTTATTTCTCTGGCTAAGAATAGAGATAAAGGCATTGCGTTGCAAGTAAACATCAACAAAAATCGACCACCTTAGGCACTCCCCTCTACTCAGATCAACAGGGAATTGGCGATCTACAGGGGAAAAGCCAGCGCTTATTCGAGCAGAGCGGATAAACTTGATATTGCAGTTAAACAACAAAATCTGATACGTGCCCTTATTTCATGCTTTTACCGTAGCCAGCTTTGTCCTTGCTCAGATTCCGGTGCGACCAGCCTTCAGATACGTCAACAAGCTCCGGCTTTTAGGGTATATTCCACGCTTATTCAGAATTTCTTTTGAGGAATACTCTCCTCAACGCTTCATGACCCCCACTCGTAAAAATCTCGATGGCTTCGCCATCTCCTTAATGATACTGCTGTGCTTTTGCTGGGGATTGCAACAAGTCGCCGTCAAAATGGCGGCTCCCGTGATCAGTTCCGCGTTCCAGTTAGGCTTACGCTCAAGCTTGGCGGCGCTGCTGGTGGCAGGTTTGATTGCGCTGCGCGGTATCCCGTTTTCGTTCAGGGACGGCAATTTACTGCCCGGCATAGCCGCCGGCCTGCTGTTCTCCGGTGAGTTTTTGTGCATCTCTATCGGCTTGAATTACACCTCGGCCTCGCACATGTCGGTGTTTCTATATACCGCACCGATTTTTACGGTAATAGGCTTGCACCGGCTGATACCTAGCGAGCGCATGCAAACCAGCCAATGGCTAGGCATACTGTGTGCGTTTGCCGGCATTGCCGTAGCGTTTTCCGATGCGTTTTCCAGTAGCGGACATGCCTTGAACGAAATGCTGATAGGTGATGCGCTGGGAGTCCTGGCAGCCTTATTCTGGGCCGCCACCACGCTGGTGATACGCCGTTCCAGCCTGTCCGAAGCGCAACCGACTACCACCTTGTTTTACCAGCTGGCGGGAGCCGGTCTGATCCTATTACCACTCTCACTGCTCAATGGTGAGTTTTCCAGCGGTCATTACCCCTCTCAGTGGGATAGCGCAATCTGGCTGAATATTTTTTTCCAGGCCGTGATCATTGCCTTCATCAGCTACCTGGCCTGGTTCTGGCTAATGCGCCGCTATCTGGTCTCGCGCCTTTCGGTATTTTCTTTTCTGACACCATTATTCGGTGTCTCGGCTGGTATCATCTTGCTTAATGAGTCACTGACAGCGCGTTTCGCGATCGGTGCCCTGCTGGTATTAAGCGGTATCGTACTGGTAAACCGCCGCCCCCGATAAGCTCCATCACCTCCGCCAACTGATTTCACTATGCGTCTTATTTACTCTCTCGTCTGGTGGCTGGCCCTCCCCATCGTTTTACTCCGTCTATGGCTACGCGGCCGCCAGGAACCGGGCTACCGCCAGCACATCGCCGAACGCCTGGGCTTTTATCCGGAAAAAACCAAGCCTGACACCCGCTACATCTGGGTGCATGCGGTGTCCGCCGGAGAAACCCGCGCCACCGAACCGCTGATCCGCGCCTTATTGCAGCGCTACCCCGATCACCAGATCCTGCTGACGCACATGACGCCTACCGGCAGAGCCACCGGCGCCAGCCTGTTCGCTGACTTATCAACACGTATCACGCAAGCGTTTTTGCCTTACGACATCGATTCCATGATACGGCGCTTCCTGCGCCATTATTCGCCACGCCTGTGCGTGCTGATCGAAACCGAAGTCTGGCCGAATCTGGTGGAGCAATGCAAACAAGCTAAGCTGCCGGTCACCCTGGTCAATGCGCGCCTGTCTGAAAAATCCCTGAAAAAAGCCGTCAAGTTGTCCGCCCTGATACTGCCGGCGGCTCAGGCCATCGATTACGTCGCCGCGCAATCGGGGCCGGATGCCCAGCGCTTAACAACTTTAGGGGTACGCCAACTGTGCGTCACCGGAAATATGAAGTTTGATGTAAGCCCACCACCGCAGATGGCTGAGCGTGGCGCTCGCTTGCGCCAGCAATTAGGCACCAGACCGGTGTTTATCTGCGCCAGCACCCGCGACGGTGAAGAGGAATTGCTACTCAAGGCCTTTGCCACCCTGCCACAACCGCGTCCTTTGCTGATCCTGACACCACGCCATCCGCAGCGCTTTGATCAGGTCGCCGCCATGCTCAGCGCGCACCAGCTCAGTTACCTGCGGCGTTCGGCTCTGCAACTGGAAACGGCACCAGCTACGGCGACCGAAGATATCGACGTCATCCTCGGTGACAGCATGGGCGAAATGTATATGTACTATGCCGCAGCCGATGTCGCCTTTGTCGGCGGTAGCCTGGTCAACTTAGGCGGCCATAACCTGATCGAAGCCTGCGCCATGGGCAAGCCGGTACTCACAGGCCCTTACACTTTCAATTTTTCAGAGATCACCGAACAGGCGATTGCCGCCGATGCCGCGCTCCGTGCCGCTGACGCCAGTGAGCTAATGCAACTGGCACTCAAGTTAATCGCTGACGACAGCAGACGCAAGACCATGGGTAGCAATGCCCACGCCTTCTTCATGCAGCATCAGGGCGCCACCGCCAGAACCATGCAGATGCTGGAACAGTTTCTCTAAATACCACCAGCACCCCTGCCAGCACGCAATCCCGGCGCGCCTGACAGCCCAGTTGCCTTGCCAAGGCGCACGGGGATTGCGTCCCAGGCCGACCTGTTTTCAAACGGGGAAAATACTTACAGCTCCGCCCATTGACGCAAGAGGTTATGGTAATGCCCGGTCAAGCCTATGACCTCGTCACAATCACCAAGCCGGTTTCTGAGTTTGTGAATGTTTTGGTCCAGCTCAAACAGCATGCTGCGCTGCGCATCGTCGCGCACCATGCTTTGGGTCCAGAAAAAGGAACAGACCCGCGCGCCGCGCGTGACCGGCATAACCTGATGCAGGCTAGTCGACGGATACAAAATCAGATCGCCGGCCGGCAACTTCACTTCATGGCTGCCATAGGTATCGACCACTACCAGTTCGCCACCGTCATAGTCCTCCGGATCACTGAGGAACAAGGTGGACGAGACATCGGTACGCAAGCTCAATGCGCTACCGGGCAAGCGGCGTACCGCGCCATCGACATGCAGACCGTAATGCTCGCCACCGGCATAGCTATTGAACAGCGGCGGTATTGTCATGCGCGGCAAGGCGGCGGCGAAGAACAGCGGATTTTTCGCCAGCGCCGCCAGCACGATCTGTCCCAACTCCAGACCCAATGCAGAATGCTCGGGCAGTTGGCGATTTTGCTTCACGCGGGCGCCCTGCGCGCCTACCGTGGCACGGCCGTCTACCCAATCGGCAGCATCAAGCCTGCGCCTGAATTCGGCCACCTGCTCGCGGCTCAATACCGCCGGAATATGCAACATCATAAATAACTCCTTACTATGCAAAAACCCCGGTGCATATTGCGGCCGGGGTCAGATGACTATCGATTAAAACACGATATTGGCCGTCACGCTCAATGAGCGGGGGGCGCCCGGGGTGTAGCGATAACCGCTCTTGTTGATGGCAGCGACATATTGCTTGTCAGCCAGGTTATACAGATTAAGCTGCAAATCGAGGTTCTTGCTGATCCGGTACGAGGCCATCGCATCAAATACCCAATACGCATCGGTGTATTGCGGCGTGCCCACTGCACCGTCTTTACCGCGTGTCAGCTGATCGACAAAGCGTCCGCCACCACCTATCTTGAGACCCATAGGTAGCGTGTAAGAAGTCCAGGCCGTGAAGCTTTGCTTAGGCGTGTAGTTCAGGTTATTCACGCCGCTGGCGGTGACCATATTGCCGGACTCGACACTGGTATCCATGTGGGCATAACCGGCACTGATCAACCAATTACGCACGACCTCGCCGGTCACTCCCAGCTCAATTCCCTGTACGCGTTTCTTGCCGGTCTGGCGATACAGCAGGTCTAGCGGATCTTGCTCGACCTCATTTTTTACCTCGGTCTGATAGATCGCCGCCGTCAGTGCCAGTTTTTGCTTGAGTAAATCCCACTTGGCGCCGATTTCCTTGGTAATGGTTTCCTGAGGATCAAACTTGGGGTTAGCGGCACTGCTGGCTGAGGCGCTTAAAGCAAAGTTAGCGCCCCCCGGCGGTTGCTTGGATGTGGCGACCATCGCATACACACTGCTGTCTGGCGTAGGCTTGTACAGCGCCGCCAACTTGCCGTTGATCAAGGTCCCCGATGTGTCAATCGCGTTTGCCATCAGCGTACCTGGCGCAATGCCGGTGCCGCTCAGCGGCGCGATGCCGGTATACGTGGTGCTGTAATGATCAAGCCGCAGACCGGCATTGAACTGCCATTGCTCACCGAGTTTTAAAGTATCAAATACATATGCACTTTGGGTGCTGGTGCTACCCTCGCTACGCACACCGTTGCGCTGCAGTTTCAAATCGGTGACAGCATCGCTGGGATTAGGCTTATACAAGTTGGCAGGCGGCAAACTGCCCGTGCCACTGTAACCAAACGTCGTTTGCTTTTCATTGATCAGCTCGACCCCGCTAACCAGCGTATGACTAATCGCACCAGTGACAAATTGCGTGTTCAAGGTAGTTTGATTGGCAAAAATCTCGTTTTTCTGATCCTTCACGGTAGGAATGGTGCGTAATAAGGACCAGCTCGACAGATCGGTCGCCGACGGTGTCAGCAAGGTATTAGCGCGCCCCAGAAATGCGGTCAGCAGATAATTTTGCTGCGTCTTGCCGTAACGGCTGCTGTTTTGCAATTTGCTGGTCGGCGAGAAATCATGCTCTATGCGCACCGTGGCCATATCTGCCGTCACGTTATTAAAATCGGATAAGGCACCGTAGAAATTTTTCGGATCAACCATGGGCGCAGTGCCTATGTAAGGACGCTTAGGGTCAGGGCTGGTATAGCCAGGCAAGCCTATGGTAGGCACGCCGCCGTCCGGCAGGTTGTCCTGTTTTACGTGCAGATAGTTCAGGTGTACGCGGGTCGCGCCGTTGAGTCCAAACGCGATGGTAGGCGCAATCGCCCAGCGCTTATTCTTGACTTCATTGCGCGCCGGATTGCCGCTATCCTGATCCATCAGGTTAAGGCGGAATGCGGTACCGGTTTCGGCATTCAACACTTTATTCCAGTCGGCGGTAACGCGTTTCTTGCTGGCGCTACCTAGCGTCAACAGCGTATTAAAACCGTCTTCCATGTGCGCCTGCTTCGAACTCAGATTGATGGATCCGGTAGGCGAACCACGGCCGCTATCAGTGCCGGCAGGTCCTTTTAGTACGTCGATTTGCTCGATGTTAAACATGTCACGCGAGATCGAACCGAGATCACGCACGCCGTCGACGTAAATACTGCCGGAAGTATCAAAGCCGCGCATATAGACTGCATCACCGGTATTGGTATTACCATTTTCACCAAGGAAAAAAGTCCCGACGCCCGGCGTATTTTGCAGCGCCTCGGTCAGCGTAACCGCACCCTGCTGCTCTATCAGTTCACGCTTGATCACCGTGATGGTTTGTGGCGTATCGACCAAGGCTTCCGTGTATTTGACCGAAGCGGCTTTATCGGCCTTGAAATCATTGACGCCAGCGTCTTTGGCTCCCGACACTTTGATTTCTTTCAGTGCCTGAACACCGGATGCCGCTTTTGCCGCTGCCGGAGTAATCGCCGGCTCGGCAGCGTGAACCGTCTGTGCCGCGAGCGGCAATAGCATCATGGCCAGCGCACCGCTGACCTGATAGGCGATACTAGGATTAGTAACACTAGGAGTGCTGCGGGGCATTGCATGTTTACGACTGATAATTAGCGCCATGGACGTCTCTCTGAAAAAGGAAAAGAGTGGCTGGCTAATTAATAGGCGTCACGACCTGATTTCAGGCGTGAGATTACGTTGGCTGGCGGGGTGGGGGTAAAAATTATTTTCGCTATTGTAACGAAGTCTATCAATCATGTAAATGAGAATTACTCGCATTTGATGAATTCAATGAACTACTTGCCTATGTCTGGGGTCTATGTCCGGAATGCAATAAAAATCAGCGGGCTAAAATATAGGTTCGCTGATCCAAGCCAATAAAAAAAATAACAGCAAACCAATAACAAATAATAAATAATAAACATAAAAATTCAGGACGACCAGTATGCCATCAAGACACGCTTTCCCTCCCATCACAAACTCTCCGCTTTCCGCTTGCCTGCGCCCCCTGCTACTGTGCGCAGCACTGGTGGCGCTAGCTCCGGCTAGCGCGGCGGCTAGCACTGCAACTACTGCGGCCGGCCAGGCTGGTAGCAACGGTATGCTCAGCCTGGAAATGCTGTATCACCCGACCAGCAAACTCAAGTTTGACGCTACGCCGCTGACGCGTTTGTCATGGGACAAACAAGACCGCCTGATCGAATCCCAGGTTAAGGATGGCGCAGTGCAGTTATTCGTGGTGAACACCCAGACCTGGGAAAAACAAGCCCTGAGCGCAGATGGCAATCTGCTGGCGCTACTCAAAACGGCCGGCATCGAAGAGCAAGAGGCGGTCAAGATCGCCGGACAACTCGCGCTTCAGGTCAGCCCGGAAATCAGCGCCTACATTTTTAGCTACAAGAACGATCTGTGGCTACTTGATCTGCAGCATAAGCTGGCACGCGCCTTAACCAATACACCGGATATAGCGGAAGACGAAGCGCTACTGTCGCCCGATTTCAAATCAGTCGCCTACCTGAAAGGCAATGATCTGTACCTGACCGATCTGGCCAGCGCACGCGAAACCCGCCTGACCACGGGCGGCAGCGACACCGTATTTAACGGCAGGCTCGATTGGGTCTATCAGGAAGAAGTCTACGGACGCGGTTCATTCCGCGCCTTCTACTGGTCACCGGATTCCAGACAGATCGCCTTCCTCAGCCTGGACGAAAGCCAGGTACCGGTCTACACCTTATCGGGCGACCATGCGCAACCGATCAAGAGCAACCTGACCCGCTATCCAAAAGCCGGTGACCCCAATCCGCTGGCCAGACTAGGTGTAGTGGATTTACAGGCGAAAGTGCGCTGGACCGCCGATCCGTATCCGGGCAAGGAAAGCCTGATCGTCCAAGTAGGCTGGAGCCCGGACGGCAAGTTGCTGGCAGCCTGGCAAGACCGCGTACAAACCTGGCTGGATTTACGCATGTATGACAAAAACGACCAAAGCCAACTGGTGCTGCGCGAAACCAGTCCGGCCTGGACCGAACGTCTGCCGCTGCCACATTTCCTCAAGGATGGCAGTTTCATCTGGGAATCTGACCGCACCGGCCATCGTCACCTCTACCGCTATGAAGCCCACCAGCAAAATTACCGGCTCACAGGCGCCATCACCCGGGGTGACTGGGATGTGCGCCAGGTCCATGGCATAGACGAAACCAAGCGTCAGGTCTTGTTCTCCGCCAATGAACGCAACCCCATCGGTAATGACCTCTACACCGCCAGCCTCGACAGCGCCAAATTGCAAAGACTGACGACCGCAAGCGGCACTCACAAAGTGCGCTGGAATTCGACCTATACCCACTATCTCGATAGCTGGAGTAGCCTGACACAGACCCCGAAACAAGGTTTGTTCAGCGCCAGCGGCGAACTGCTCAAGTTAAGCGACGACAGCGGCGTACCGGAAACGATGCAAGGTTTAAAACTGGCCAGCGTCAGCCAGCAACAGATCAAGGCGCGCGATGGTTTCATGCTGGAAAGCCTGTTATTTTTGCCCCCCGATTTTGATCCGAAAAAGAAATACCCGGTGTATCAGCACCTGTATGCAGGCCCGATGGCGCCGCAAGTAATTGACCGCTGGAACAGCAATCTCTGGCATCACTTTTTAGCCCAGCAAGGCTATATTGTCTGGGTATTAGACAACCGCAGCGCCAGCAACAAGGGCGTCGCCAGTGCCTGGCCTATCCACAAAAAACTCGGCCAGCTTGAACTGCAAGATCAGCTAGACGGGCTGGAGTGGTTGCGTCAGCAGGCTTGGGCCGATATGGATCGCATCGCCCTCAATGGCTGGAGCTATGGCGGGTACTTCACCTCGTATGCGATGACGCACAGCAAGGCATGGAAAATCGGCCTGGTAGGAGCGCCGGTCACCGATTTCCGCCTGTATGACAGCATCTACACGGAGCGCTATATGGGTCTGCCAAAAGACAATGCCAAAGGCTATGACCAGGGCAGCGTATTGAAAGCGGCCAAAGACCTAAGCGGCAAGATACTGATCATGCACGGCACCATGGATGACAATGTGCATCCGCAAAATTCCATCATGCTGATCGACGAATTGATCAAGGCCGGCAAAGACTACAGTTTGCAACTGTATCCGGGCAATGATCACGGCGTACGCGGTGACTGGCAGACCTGGTCACTGCAAAAAGCCAAATGGGAGTTTTTGAAAAATAATTTGTAAGCTGTTTTGTAAGCTGTATTTGTAAGCTGTTTTATAAGCTTTATTTGCAGCTTGATTAAGAAATTAACAAGCCCCGGCAACTATCGTTACGCCCTATCGTTGCGACCATCAATAAGGTCGCAACGATAGGGCGGATAGTCTGATGAGCAAGTTCTCAAACAGCGAACCAAGTCCACGATTTAAGTAAGCTGCACCAGTTCACCGGCCTGATTGAACGCCAGAAACTGGCTGATATTACCGTTACGCAAGGATTGCACCATCATATCCAGCGGGCGATTGGCCTCTTCCGCAGTCGGCGCTACCCCCCCTTGCCTGACATCGTGGTGACAAACACGATGTCCCAGCTTTTGCCCGTATACGCGGATTCGGCTGCCAGATGGGCAAAATCGCGCAATTCTTCAGTCAGTTTATCGACACACATCACGGCCGCAAGCGCGCCCCCCTGACGGTTTTCAAATAACTGTTTCTCTTCCGGATTCACGCCTGGCGGCAATTCTGCCTTGGCAAACATAAACAACAGTCTTTGTGGCTGTGGCTGCGCTTTGGCAGCATTTAATAAATCAGAAAAACTTGCAATTTCCACGATGTGCTTCCTATAGATAATATAAATTTCAATCAAATAAGCTTACGCTAACTTATCTTTCCGGCATACCAAGTGTCCAGAAATTCTTGAGTCCCATCAAGGAAAAACCGAGGGCTAGGGTTATAATGTAAGACGCAATACAGTCAAAGCAGAAGCATTTTATTAACTTCCCGCCTGTAAAAATTTGCTTTACCCCTATTTTCACCTCCGCACAGTGACATAAGCCGATGTCCGCTTTATTTCAGCTTATTTCAGCTTATTGGTCAATTTAACACCTGCAACACCCCGAACACCCCGAATACGTACACAGAACACACAGAATACCTCTGAGCCACCCTCATCTACTCATCATCCATGAACGCCAACGAAAAAATGCTAGGACTGACTGAAATGTCTCCACAAGAAATCTCCCTCGATGTATTGCTGGAAAAATATGCCAAAGGCGAAGAAAGCAGCATCCAGGACGTACAAGCACGCGTTGCCAGCGCCTTAGCCAGCGTCGAGCAGCCTGACTTCCAGGCCTACTACGAAGAAAAATTCATGTGGGCGCAAAAAAATGGTTTCGTCCCGGCTGGCCGTATCAATTCCGCCGCCGGCATGGACCTGCACGCGACCCTGATCAACTGTTTCGTACAACCGGTCGGCGATTCCGTCTCGTCCACCACCAATGGCAAGCCAGGCATCTACACTGCCCTGTCCGATGCGGCAGAAACCATGCGTCGCGGTGGTGGTGTCGGTTACGATTTCTCGACCATACGCCCGAAAGACGCGTTGGTACGCGGAACCCGCTCACGCGCCTCCGGCCCGGTTTCTTTCATGCAAGTGTTTAACGCTTCCTGCTCGACGGTAGAATCCGCCGGTGCGCGCCGTGGTGCGCAAATGGGCGTATTGCGTGGCGACCATCCTGATATTCTCGAATTCATCCGCTCCAAAGACCAGGGCGGACTGACCAATTTCAATATCTCCATCGGCGTTACCGATGAGTTCATGAACGCGGTCGCCAACGATACCGACTTCTGCCTGGTCCATAAGGCGGAACCTGGTGACGAGAAAAAAGAAGCCGGTGCCTACCTGCGCGAAGATGGCCTGTGGGTACATCAGACCGTCAGGGCGCGCGACCTGTGGGACGAAGTCATGAAATCGACTTACGATCATGCCGAGCCAGGTATTTTATTCCTGTCGCGCATGAACACAGAAAACAATCTGTACTACTGCGAAACCATAGAAGCGACCAATCCTTGCGCCGAACAGCCTTTGCCTGACTACGGCTGCTGCTGCCTGGGCTCGGTCAACCTGACTCGCTTTGTCAAATCGGCGTTCGGCAATACCGCCAGTTTTGATTTCGAAAACTTCCAGGCCGTAGTGACACTGGCGATCCGCATGCTCGACAACGTGCTCGAAGCGACTGCATGGCCATTGCCACAGCAAAAAGCCGAAGCCATGTCCAAGCGCCGTATCGGCCTGGGCTTTTTGGGCCTGGGTAGCACACTGGTGATGATGGGTCTGCGTTACGATTCCGATGAAGGCCGTGCGCTGGCACAAAAAATCTCTGAAGTCATGCGCGACACCTCTTACCTGGCATCGATAGAATTGGCCAAGGAAAAAGGCGCATTCCCACTGTTTAACAGCACTAAATATCTGGCTGGCGTATTCGCCAAGCGTCTGCCAAAAGCTATCCGCAGTGCCATGTCCAAGCACGGTCTGCGCAACTCGCATCTGCTGTCGATCGCGCCTACCGGCACCATCACGCTGGCCTTCGCCGACAATGCCTCGAACGGCATCGAACCGGCGTTCTCGTGGGTCTACAACCGCAAGAAGCGCATGGCAGTTGGCGATAGCAAAATCTACGAAGTGGCCGATCACGCATGGCGCCTGTACCGCCATCTAGGCAATGACGTGTCCGATGACAGCAAACTGCCGTACCAGTTTGTCACCGCACTCAATATGTCGGCCAGCGATCACATGAAGATGCTGGAAGTGGTGCAACCCTTCATCGATTCGGCAATTTCAAAAACCGTCAACGTCCCTGCTGACTACCCTTACGAAGACTTCCAGAATCTGTACATGGACGCCTGGCGCGCCGGCCTCAAGGGTCTGGCCACCTACCGCCCGAACAGCATTTTGGGTAGCGTCTTGTCAGTCGCTAGCGCCACACCGGATGCACCGGATGCCCCGGCAGTCGCTGCCATTCCGGACGATGATCTGCTGCGCAAGCAATTCGATGGCCGCCCTTTCGGCGACCTCGAATCGGTCACATCCAAAGTGCAGTACATGACTTACGAAGGCAAGAAAACCGTCTACTGACAGTCAGCTTCATCCACATCCAGGGCATGGTAGGCGGCGCGCGCGCGCCACGATCGAAAGACCGTTTGAATTCTTCAAGACTTACGAAGGCAAGAAAACCGTCTATCTGACAGTCAGCTTCATCCACATCCAGGGCATGGTAGGCGGCGCGCGCGCCACGATCGAAAGACCGTTTGAATTCTTCATGCCAGCCGGCCAGAAAAATGATGGTCAGCAATGGATTTCAGCCAGTATGCGTCTGCTCTCCATGGCGGCACGTTCGGGCGGCTCCATCGCCAAAGCGCTGGCCGATATGCGCGAAGTGGTATGGGACAAAGGCACGGTACGCTGCGGCATGATCACCAAGGAAGACGGTTCGCAAGCACCGCTGTTCCACGAATCTGAAGTAGCTGCAATCGGCTACTCGCTGCAACGCATACTGATGAAACGCGGCTTTCTGGATGCTGCCGGCAATCAGGTGCCAGTCACGGTACTGGCAGAAAAACTGAAAAATAAAAATCTCGCCTACGGCATGGATGATCTTGCCTACGAAGCGGATGCTGCACCTATCACCTACACGGCAACCGGCAAGAAATGCCCGGCATTGCGGCGCATACGCGCTGCAAAAAATCGACGGCTGCAGCCGTTGATGAAGCGAAGGATAAGGATAAATATCTTTTCCGCGTTTCATGCCTTCACCAAGCGATATGTAGGCGCGCGAGCGGATTATCGCTTACGCAAGCGGCCAGATGTGGGTTAAGGCTGTTGTTTTAATAATCTGCAGGTCGAGCATTGATCCAGATAAGCTGCGACTAACCAGGCGAAGTCTTCAGATTTTTTCCGCCCATGGGCGCATAAATCTGGAGCTTTTCTGAAGTTAGGCTACCCTGGCACGAGGGGAAGGAGGGATATGATAAGGCTAGCGAAGCGCGCCTAACGCCGCCAGTCGCCATCGATAAAACGCAACACACTATCTTCGTAATGCGGGCCGATGACGGTGTGGGCTTCCTGCTTGACGGCGGCGATCGCATTTTCCATGGCGATTCCGCGATGGGCCGCACGCAGCATACTGACATCATTCACATGATCGCCAAACACCACGATCTCGCGTTCATGCAGACCATAACGATCCGCCAGGGTCTTGATGGCCTGATCCTTGGTGGCACGCCTGTCATGTACGGTCAGCCAGGGCCAACCGGGTAAATACAGGTCATCAGCCAGATGGGTTTCTACCGCATCACCGCACAAGGCCTCAATCTCGGCTTGCAGCGCCAGCAGCGGCGCTTCCCGCTCGATAATCACGAAGGTGACCACCGGATCGTGCAATTGATCCTGCAAGCGTGTGGTATGGCGCAGGCGTGGATCGGCATTACGCAGACGCTCTTCGACAAAGCGTTGCTGCCCCTCATTCTGCGCAGTCTGGTAATACAATTGATCAATGATGCCGTTATGCGTGGAGAAAAACGGCATCAGGTTCAGGCTCCGTATCAGTGCAAAAAGTGACTGCGCCAACGCCGGTTCCATCGCATGCACCAACTCATGCCTATCGCTGCCCATGTTACCGATATACGCGCCATTGCCGGAAATGACCGGCAACTGCAAGGGCAGATCGCCAAGTATGCTGCGGATAGACGAAACATGCCGCGCGCTGGCGACCGTAAACAGCAAGCCTTGCTCCAGCAAACTAGTCAAACCGGCGCGACTAAACTCAGAAAGCTTGCCATTGCGATCAAGCAAGGTTCCATCGAGATCGGATACATACAGCGTCATACCAATACCACCTTTTCAGCATTACAAAAAAACCCGCGACGACATCAAGCCCATCATCAGTGGCATTTTCAAAAGCCCCATTTTACGCCTTGACCGACCGGTCCGTTAAACACCAGATAAAACACACTGCCTCCCCCGGATCAAGCTTTCGAAATCAAACCTATCATGCGCACTGGCGCTTAGGTAGAATGAGCCAACTCATTAAATACTGCAATTCTGGCGCCCCATGTCCATCCACGTTTTTCCGCCACACCCGAAACTGGCCAAGCTGATCATGCATATCCTGGTGCTGGAACTGGATGCCTGTGAATCATATATTCCGGCCAGTCTGTCGCCGTCAGTGATGGTACTGATACGCGGTGGTGTGCAGGTGGAGCAAGCAGACGGTAGCCTGCTGACGGTGCCGCGCTGCATTTTGCGTGGTCCTTTCAATCAAGCGGTGCACTCCTTTTCTGCACCGAAAACCCTGTCAATCTCGGTCGGTGTGCGGCCGGGCATGCTGCATCAGGCTACCGGCATTTTCCCTGCCTCGGTGCTATCTGGCTATCTGCCGCTGGAGCAAGTGACTGATCCCATGCGCGTCAGGCGCTTGCTCGCTGCCATGGATGAGCCACGTGAAATTGCCGACTACGTCACTTTGTTTCAGGATTTTTTGCTGGAGACGCTGGATCATCAGAAAAAGCCCAGCATGGGAGCGAGTTTTCTGGCGGCGCATCAAAAGATGTTCTCGCCGCTGCTCGATTTATCACTGTATTTCGGCATAGGTGAGCGGCAACTGGAGCGCCGCATGCGCGAAGCCTTTGGCGTGAACTTGCGCGATGCCCGCCGCGTGGTGCGTTTTGGCTGGTCTTTACTGCGCATCATAGGGATGCCGGTGGGCTGGGGCGACCTGACCCGTATCGCGCACGATTCCGGCTATTACGATCAGGCCCATATGCATAAGGAATATCTGGAGCTGGCCGGGATTTCACCGATCGCCCTGTTGCAAAAAATTGCCAGCGATGATCCCGCCTATTGGCTGTACCGACTCAGTGAACAAGATACAAAAAACCTCTTTTTACCGGTCTGATGTCGGGTCGGTACAAATTTGACAGATCGATACAAGTAGTCACGCACCAGTCTCTCTAAAATCTGCCCGATTGATAGCTAGCTTGACATTGCGCTCACCGGCGCCATGCAATCGATAGTAGGTTTTTATTTTTTGGAGAGCATGATGAATCCCGTAGTTCTCAAGAACGTCGCCAAGATTTACCAACTCGATGCGGTCGCCGTCCCGGCCTTAACCGACATCAATCTGGAAATCCGCCCCAATTGCTTCACCGTCATTTCCGGCCCCTCCGGCAGCGGCAAGACCACCTTACTCAATCTGATCGGCTGCATAGACCGACCTGATCAGGGTCAGGTGATCGTGGCAGGACGAGATATCAACAGCATGTCGGATGATGCCTTGTCAGATTTCCGCGCCCGCCATCTGGGCTTTATCTTCCAGAACTTCAACTTATTACCGGTGCTAAGCACTTATGAAAATATCGAATACCCGCTGCTCCTGACCAAGATGCCGGCAAGCGAGCGCAGGCAACGCGTGCTGGCGCTGCTGGAGGCGGTAGGTTTATCGGATAGAGCGCAAAACCGCCCCGGCCAATTATCCGGTGGTCAGCGTCAGCGCGTGGCGATTGCGCGTGCGCTGGCGACTTCGCCGAAACTGGTGCTGGCCGACGAACCCACCGCCAATCTCGATAGCCAGACCGGTGCCGCCATCATCGCCTTAATGCGCAAGATGCAGCGCGAACATCAGGTCTCGTTTGTGTTTTCTTCGCATGATCCGCAAGTGCAGGCCGAGGCCGACGATGCCATCTTTATCCGCGATGGCCGCATTACTCACACAGAACAGCGCAATCTAAGCAACGCTGCAGTTGCCACCGGAGCCACCGCATGAAGACCCTGTCACTGGCCCTGCGTAATTTACTGCGTAACCGCCGCCGTTCCCTGACCACTTTACTGGCCATGATCATCGGCCTGGTCACCATCCTGGTATTCGGTGGCTATAGCCGTAACGTGATTTTTGCGATGCAAACCGGCTATGTGCAATTGCACGGCCATCTACAAATCCAGCGCAAGGATTATTTCTTATACGGCAGCGGCAACCCTGCTGCGTATGGCATCGCTGATTACCAGCACCTGATCGATCAGGTCAAACAAGATCCTGTGCTTTCAACTATGCTGCTCATGGTCACCCCTAAGCTGCAACTGGGCGGCATCGCCGGAAATTTTGCCGCCGGAGTCTCGAAGAATGTGATCGCCAGCGGAGTCTTGGTCGACGATCAAAACAAGATGCGCCTGTGGGACGATTACGGCAGCGCCAGCTACACGCCGCAAATCGCACTGGCCGGCACCAGCCAGGATGCGGTCGTAATAGGCACAGGCGTTGCGCGTATGCTGCAACTATGCGCTCCGCTCAAGATTGCCAATTGCAGCCAAGCGGCACCCACGACAGCTAGCGCCACCGCACCAGCATCTGATTCTGCTGCAACAACTGTGAATGGCGTGCTGGCAGATGACATCGCCGCGCTCTCCGCGCTCGAAACTAATCCTGAACCAGGCAAGAGCGCCACCAGCATAGAGATGCTCGCCGCCAATCTGCATGGTGCGCCCAATGTCGCCGGCCTGAACGTGATCAAGGCAGAAAACTGGGGTCTGAAGGAATTCGATGACAGCTACATGGTCATGCATCTAGCGCAAGCGCAAAGACTGATCTTCGGTGCCGCTGCGCCGCAGGTAACCGCGATACAGATACAGCTACAACATACGGCGCAAATCCCTATCGCCAGAGAACGCCTTGAGGAAATACTGAAGAACAGCAACACGTCTATGGAACTGCTCAGCTTTGAAGAACTTGCACCGATTTACGGCCAGACCATACAATTCTTTGATTCGGTATTTGGCTTTATCGCCACCTTAATCGGAGTGATCGTACTGTTCACGGTCGGCAATACCATGAGCATGGCAGTGGTTGAACGCACCACTGAGATCGGTACCTTACGCGCTATCGGCCAACGCCGTGGCGGAATCCGCCGGCTATTTGTCTGCGAAGGCATGCTGCTGGGAGTAATAGGCGCCAGCCTCGGTGTGTTGGCGGCCTTGCTGATCGCCTACCTGATCAACCATGCCGGACTAAGCTGGACACCGCCCGGCTATGTCTACGCCTATCCGCTCAAGGTCAGGATATGGGGCGATCCGGGCTTGATCCTTGGCAGCGCCAGCGGCCTGTTGGTGGTCGCGGCAATCTCCGCCTGGTGGCCCGCCAAGCGCGCCGCCAACATGATGATAGTCGATGCCCTGCGTCACGTTTAGAAAGAAATGATCATGAAAAATTTATTCTTAGGCTGTACCGTGTTCAGTCTGATATTAAGCATGGGCTTCACGTCACAGCGGGCCATGGCCGCGCCCCCGGATGCGCAAAGCATACTGGCAGCCAGCGATGCGGTGCGCAATCCCGATTTCCCTTTCGGGCTGACGACTACCCTGATCGAATACCGTAACGGCAAACAAACCGACAGCAGCACCTTGGCTGTGTATTCCAAGGCCGATAGCAAGAGCGGCCAATTTCGCAACCTGATACGCTTCGTGGCACCGGCGCGTGATGCGAATAAGCTGATGCTCAAGAACGGCAATGACTTGTGGTTTTACGATCCGGCCAACAAAGCCAGTATACGGATCTCGCCGCAACAACGGTTATTGGGGCAAGCGGCCAATGGCGATGTCATCACCGTCAATCTGGCCAGGGATTATCAGGCCACACTGGCTGCCGAAGAGGATATCCAGGATGGCGAGCGCCAGACCCGCCATTGCTACAAACTGGCACTGGCAGCCATCACGCCCGACGTCACTTATCACCATATCGAGCTTTGGATAGACAGCAGCAATAATCATCCTATCAAGGCACGTTATTACACAGAAAGCGCGCGGCTCCTGAAGACCGCGTATTTCCGCCATTATCAAAAACAGCTAGGACAAGCACGCCCCACGGAAACCGTGATCATCGATGGCCTTGATCCGCAATGGGTGACCGTGCTGCGCCTGTCCGACTATGTCAAACGCGAGGTGCCGGAAGCCTGGTTGCAACGCGATTACCTGTCACGTTTCAAACCCGATTAAGCCGGATTAAGCCATGCATAAGCCCTGCCGATTCTTAGCTTTGCTCAGCTCTCTAATGGCTGGCGCGGTGCTGGCGCAAGCCGCCGATGATCTCGATGCCTTGAAGTTGGCCGATAGCGCAGCCGATAGCCAGCCGCCGGTAAGCGCCAGCGACTGGCACTGGTTTACCGATGCGGCGCTGGGACAAGCCACGCCGCGCCAAGGCAGCAACGGTGGTAGAACCAGCAGTCAACGTCTGTCGCTAGACCTGCAATTTGACCGGCGCTTCGCACCAGGCTGGCGTGCCGTGTTCTCGGATCGCCTGGACCTGAACCGGCAGCAACAAGAAAATCAGGCTGAGCGTGCCAACGATGTCAACACCTTGCGAGAAGCCTATCTGAGCTGGCAAGCGCAGCCACAGCAACTGCTCGATCTGGGCCGCATCAATGTCCCGTATGGGGTGGCTATAGGGTATAACCCGACGGATTTTTTTCGCGGCAATGCACTACGTTCCGTGGTCTCACTCGATCCCGCCAGCCTGAAAAAAAACCGTATGGGTAGCGTGATGCTACGCGGCCAGCAGCTGTGGGACAGCGGCTCAGTCACCGCCCTGTATTCGCCCAAGCTAGACCAGCAGCCCAACTCAGCTAGTTTCAATCCCGATCTGGGAGCCACCAATCAGCAAGATCGCTGGCTGATTGCCCTCAGCCAAAAACTGCCTGGCAGTATTCTGGGCGAGATCACGCCGCAATGGCTACTTCATGGAGGTGCCCAACAATCACCGCAACTGGGGTTCAACCTGACCACCCTGCTGAACGACGCCACCGTAGGCTACCTGGAATACTCGGGCGGACGCAGTCGCTCCATGCTGTCACAAGCCTTACAGGGCAAAGATGACAGCGCGTTTCGCAATCGTCTGGCGACCGGACTGACCTACACCACAGCCAACAAGCTATCCGTGACATTGGAATACGAATATAACGGCAGCGCCCTCGATGAGCAGGGCTGGAATGCACTGCGAAACGGCATCAAACAAGGCGCAGCGCTCGCTTATCTGCAATACCGCCAGTGGCAGCAAAACCAGCAAGAACTGGCGACCAGACAGGAAATGTTTTTATATGCCAGTTGGCCAGACGCGCCGCTCCAGCATCTAGACCTGAGCGCCATGCACAAGCGCAATCTGGCCGACCATAGCTCGCTGTCATGGCTGGAAGCGCGCTACCACCTGAAGCAAGCCGATCTGGCCTTGCAATGGCAACACAACAGCGGTGCCCCCAGCAGCGCCTACGGTGCAGCCCTGCAAAGACATCACTGGCAGGCACTGCTGCGAATCTATTTCTGAGCGAAACGCAACACGATGCATTCATGGAACAGCGTAAATCGTATTAACATCGTGTTGTACTTCGAAGTTGAATCTGCCAATCGCAAAAATTAGTCAAGGCACACTTATTAATCGTCCAAATGTACTCAGCCTGAATGTCGCGGACGGAAAAATTAAGCTTGGCGGCAAGTGTCATTGAGATTGGGCAAGGTCAATTGACATGGTGATTTCAATCAATTCGAATACTATCCCGTATTTATTCGATAAATAGATCCCCTGATTATCGTCATGCCGGGCTTGATCCAGAGTTAAGCTCCAGGCCCGTCGATTCTGGATTTCCCTCCTTCGCGGGAATGACGACTTTGTTCTATATAGTTATTCTAAAAATTTGAGTATCAAAGATGCTTGAATCCTTGCATCGTAGGAAAAATACTCTGACAGTCGCGAGTCAACATCCGATAATGATGCTTTTGTTATTTCCGCTCATGAAGGTTATCCCTTCACCGCGGCACCAGAACTTACAACGGAGGCGACAAGTGGCACTCGAATGGAAAAAAAAACACCACGGACGAGATTGACTGGGATGAGCTTTCGGCGCTGTATAGCGCCGCGCCCCTCGGAGATAAGAAGGCCGCGAATCTTAAGACAGTTTTCTCCAATAGCATGTTCAAGTGCTTCGCGTACGAGAATGGCAGGCTCGCTGGCGCAGGAAGGGTACTGGCTGACGGCGTTGACTGCGCTTACATCTGCGATGTCGTCGTTCTTCCCAGCCATCAAGGAACAGGTCTTGGCAAGGCCATCGTCGATCAGCTGCTTGAGTGGTCCCGGGGGCACAAGAAGATCATTCTTTACTCAGTGCCGGGCAAAGAGCCGTTCTATAGAAAATTCGGTTTCCTGCGCATGAAGACGGCCATGGCCATCTTCGAGAACCAGCAACAACAATTGGAGCGAGGCTACCTCAGCGCGGACTAACGAGTAAGTGTGATCGCGCGGCGATACTTTCTTCTCTGCGTTAAACAAAACCAGTCTCAAAAAAGTCTCTCATCTATGATCAAGGACGTCATATTCCCCACTGATGCTGAAGCTTTGAATTCACTTATTCGTGAATATGTCGCTTGGCTGAATATAGATCTTTCGTACCAAGATTTCGAAGGTGAAATGGGGGAAATTGAATCTCTATTTACACTTCCCAATGGGCTATATACATTAGCCATAATCAATTCAAAAGTTGCAGGTGGTGTGGGGTTCAAACACATGGATGCTGAAACCGCAGAAGTAAAACGGCTATATGTTCGCCCTGAGTATCAAGGCTGCGCTTTGGGTAGAGCCTTAATGACTAACTTACTAAAAAAAATTAACTGGTCTTGGTTACAAAAAAGTGGTTCTAGACGCAGTACCTCCAACCGTGCATGCCAAGTTACTTTATGAAAGTATGGGGTTTTATGAAATCCCACCGTACTTTAACAATCCAACACCAAACACTAAATTTTACTGTTTTAATCTTGGCGAACATCCTGGCGCTACAAATACTTAACAAGTGGCCTATTAAACAAAAATACACAGCGAGCGCCCCGTCACTGAAAAATCTAAAGGCGCAGTTAATTAACGCTATTCAGAAATTCAAGGATAGGCCAATTTCATGGCCGTTGGCCGGCGAAAAAATCCCAGATTATTGCCGCCCCATTTGGCGCCATCGGTGACGGGCCCAATAGCCTAGGGCGACGCCAGTAAGCTTGCGGCAGACCATGACCGCCGCCGTGTATGGTCACCAGTTCCACTTCCAGTTTGCTGTCGTTGCGCCACAGTGCACGCCCAACCTGGGCGTCGCCGTTGATTGACAAGGTCATAGCAGGCGTGAGCGAGATTTTATTTTGCCCGGCAAAATAGTCGGCCGATTCGCGTGATGACCTGAGCATGCCGGCCTTGAAGAACAAGCCAAACAGGCTAGACTCGCCCCCTGCGTATGGCACCAGAGGGTCCTTGGTGCCGTTCATGAGCATAACGGAACTAGCTTGCCCGGAGGGCTTGCATTTGAAATTTTCTGCCGCTGGCAAATTTGCCGATACTGCCGCCACCGCACGAAATTTATCTGGCGCTTCCAGCGCCAGGCGTAACGACATCAAGCCGCCAGAAGAAACTCCTGTCGCAAACACACGTTTACGGTCGAGCTCAAGCTCTTCCGATAATCGCCCGGCCAGTGCGCTTAAGAACCCTACATCGTCGACCTCACGCCCTTTAAAACTAAAGTCACCGACTTTACTGCAGTCGTTCCAATCGAAGCTACGTGCATTCGGATAGACCACGGCAAAGCCATGTCGGTCGGCCAGTCGCTCAAATTCATAGCCGGTCTCGATACGGATCTGCGCACCGTTTTGGCCTGAGCCATGCATGACGAACAGCAGCGGCGCGCCTTTTGGCAATCCTTTTGGTACATAGCTACGGTAAGTGCGCGTTAACCCGCCCACTTCGATCGTCGCCTTAGTCAAGGTACCCGACAGCTGCGGCGCTTCGGGCTCAGGTGAATAGATGAAATACCAGAACAGCAGCGCGCCCACGGTAATGAGCCCGAGTAAGCCGTAAGCAAAGTAACGCAAGAACGCCGGAATTTTATTCATGATGAGGCTACGCGCTTAGGTATGCGAACTGAGTCGATCATTCCATTTGCTGAGATTGACACCCTTAACTAGCAGCCAAAGACAAAGTGAAGCTTCGCCTATCAAGGGCAAAACCAAAATAGCCGGATTAATCAGATTCGAGAGCGCAGGAACAAATAGCGCAGAAAAACAGGCAATCAAATAGCTGACCCCGCCGATTTGCATTAACACGCCGACCAACTTAGGCAAATAGCCGGATTTAAAAATCAACTGGCCATACAGTATGCAGGTCGCGCCAAAAAATACGAGAGCAATATTGAAGGCGATATCATGCGACCTTAAGGCAAAATTGGCCAAAGCGTGTAATTGCGTTGGTTCAAAGGCTTTCGCCATACTGGTGCTGGTCAAGATAGGTTTCACCATCAACTGAAATAGCTTGCTGATGGTTTCAATCGCCAGTGAGACTACATTTAAAAACGCAGCAAGTACAATCAGATTCCGGTTGACTGGCCGCAGCAATAAATACAGCAACCACGACAGGACAATCGCGCACAACACGAGTAGTAAATTGGCGAATGCGCCCAAATTCCAGAGGATAGGCTCGGCAAGGATATTCCGGGCCAAAGTTGCGACATCAGCCGAAGCGCGAAAATGATTGATCGTATTTTCGACATAACCCGAGTCGGCAAAAATACCGAGGGCATATTACCGCAGCCTTGATGGACGGAAAGCGCATGGAATATGCGCGTTAGGCCTGCCGGTATTTTGATGACAAATTCTACGCTTAAACCTAGTCGAAATTAGAGCTCAAGTCGGCGCTAGCTTAGAAATTAAAACGCAGCCAACTACCCGGGGTCAAGCGCCGTTAATCTTCAGCGCCAGCCATTTGCGGTAGACCAGCAAGGCAACCTGCGCGTCATCGGCAGCGTATTGCAACTGGCGCTCGGAGAGTGCTGCAGCGGCCCAATTGGAGGTCGAGGTCTTCTTGGATTTTTGCAGTTTCATGCCAAAGTACTTGGCCACTGCGGCCTTGGCGCCCATGTCGCGATGCTTACTCTCGCGCATCAGGCGCGACAGATCCAGCACATTGGCAGGGACGATGCCGAGCTTGGCATGCAGACGTTTATTATCGTCGGAGAGGCCAAAGCCGACCTTGAGTATCTGCTTGGACTCCAACACCGCTTGCACCGCCAGTATCTGGGTAGGCTGCAACACCGGGAACAAAAAAACCTCGGTGTCGGTGGCCAGCTGTATCAGATGCGGGCCATCCGATTGCTGGCCCTTGAAAAATATCGGCTTCGATTCGGTATCAAAACCAAGCACATCAGCCGCGCTCATGGCGGCATAAGCGCGCGCTGTATCCGACTCGGAACGCACCAGGCGGATATTATCGAAGGGAATACCGGGATACGAGGGCAGCAGGAGGATTTCTTCAGAGGTCATAGCCAAGATGATAGCAAAATAGCGCCCTGCATAGCGACCACGGCGAGAAATAACTTATAGGACTTTGGCAAAACCGCCCCAGCGTTGTTGCACTCGCCTTGCCGTACTAGTACTAGTACCGGCGTACTGTCTTCGGCGGTACGCCTAGCTGGCGCAATTTTGCGTAAGTCTTACTTATTTACTAGCCTCAGGATATTTTTAGACGGCAGGCCAGACGCGCATATTCCATGCGGGTTTCCAGCCTGCATGGCTGGCAAGGCGCATGGAATATGCGCCTCCGGCAGGGCTCATTCTGCGCCGCTTGCCCTCACCCTAGCCAACCACGCGCCCAGCAATTGCCAGACCTGATGTCTGGCGGTCGGGCGCGACAGCACCAGATCATGAATGCCACCGGCGATCGCATGGCGCTCTACCTGCAAGCCTAAAGCGGGTGCCAGCCGCTGCATGTCGGCCACATCGAGCACAATATCGGCGCTCAGCAGATCCTCACTCCAGGCGGTAGCGCGCAGGCTGTGCTCAGCGTGCAGCATCAGACAAGGGCAAGCGATTTGCAAACCGCGCGCCACCTCCTCATGCGCCAGATGGATGGCGCGAAACCAGCCTGCGTACACAGGGAAACCGGCAATCGGTTTCCAATCGGTACGGTAGTCGATGCATCACATGCAGGCTGCGACCGTACCAGGTCGGCAAACCCGGCAGACGCCAGTAAGGGAAAAACTTGCCCAGCCAGGCCAGCACTGGTTCGGCATACTTCTCTTGCCAGGCCGCTAATTCATATCCAGAAACCCTTAACCTGCGCACGCTGCGCGCCGCGGTGCGCATACAACGCCGCCAGCCTGCGTACACAGCGAAACCGGCGCACGGTTTCCAATCGGCGGTAGTCCCATTGCCCTTGATGCGACCCTGGGTACGGCCGTACTTGGCGCTAAAGCTGGCTTTTTTGATGGTGTTGGCATTGATCATAAAACCTGCCAGCGCCGCGGTAGCGTCTGCCGGTATTTCCAGCTTTTCCAGTTTCAGCGCATGCACGGTAAAAAATATAGCGATGGGCTTTATCGCCGGCTGGCGGCAGACACCGCCCCAGGCAGCGACGCCATAGTCTATCCGCACCGGGGTGGCACCGGGCCGGCAGATTGGCACCGCCGGCTGCGCCTGCATCCGATTTCAATTCTGTCACGCTAGCCGGAATGTTGATCACCGACCAGTGCCACCAGCCAGAGCCGGTAGGCGCATCAGGATCGTAGACCGTGACGGCGAAACTTTTTGCGTCTTTCGGCGCGCCTTCCCAGTGCAAAGGCCGGGGATTTATTTTCACCGGCACAACCAAAACCGTTAAATTCAAATTTTTGTCTATCATGGTACCGGCCTTGATCTCCGGGCTACTCAGACGGAAATCGGCGGCTTGCGCCAGATTGGCTGCGCCAGCAGAGCGGCGCCACAGAAGAGTGCCTTGAATGCGGAATTTTTCATGGGGATTACCTCAGGTAATTGAACAGACTCGTATCATCGCATCTCGCGCGGCTTAGCATTAGCCCGATTGCACCAAATGTTGTGCGCCAGAGTTCAGCGAAGGTCGCAAATGCGAAGGCGCAAAATCCGAAGCGCTCGCGAAATGCCGCCGAAAACCGGCTATGCGAGGCGTAACCCGAGCGGTAGGCAATGTCGGAAATCGGTAGCAGCGTGCTCTGTAGCAACAACAGCGCCGTTTCCAGCCTGACTTCGCGGACACAGTCGCTCAGGGTGCTGCCTTCGCCATCCAGACGCCGCCGCAAAGTGCTGGCGCTGAGGTTAAAACTAGCGGCCAGCTCATTTACGCTCCAGGCCGCCTGCGGCCGTTGCGCCACCATGCGTCGCACGCGCTCGGCCCAGCTCAGCTCCGATGCCCGCGAAAAAACCAAGCCATGTTTCGGCCAGCATCAAGAGTAATTCCAGCAACCTGTGCTCGCTTACCGCCTTCGATACCTGCTGGCTTTGCAGAGCCTCAAAGCACGCTTAAAACCTTCCTCGATAGACTTATCTGGTGCCAGCCGGCGCAGGCTGGCAGAGGCGCGAGTGCGCCAAACTGCGCAAAGCGCTCATGAAAATGCTCGATCAGGGCAGGCGTTAACAGGATGATGTGCGCCACATAGCGGCCCTGCGGCGCGGTATCGTTGATCATGTCCCACTGCGTGCCACGCGCAATCAGGAACAACTCCCCGGTTTTGTATTGCTCGCTCTCACCGGGCGCAACAGACGTTTACTGCCAGAGACGACATACCCGAGCATATCGTCACGCACCATGCTGGTACGCACCGGTGATGAACGCTAGCGCTGAGGATATGGGCAAAAAACTGTTCACGCACGCGTTTTTGCACGCTGGCGGCATCGTCGGCAATCATGGCAGCGCCGATTCGTTCGGTATAACTAAAAACGCCAGGAGCCGAAGGCAGCTCGGTCGGTAAACGGAAATCGCCATGCCCGCCAGTCTGCGACACCATCGCCCCCGAAGGCCAAATCCTGGGGCCGATCACCATCCCGCTATCGATGCCTTTCTTCAAGCCGAACACGGGGCCGCCCAGATCGCGCACACTGGTATAGCCGCGCATCAGCATCTTGCTAGCGGCGGCACCAGCGGCGAGGTTGACGTAGCCGATGTCACTGGTCATCACGGCAAGCTGCGAGATACTGTTCATCATCATATGCGTGTGATTGTCGATCAAGGGCATCAGGGTGCGCCCACCGCCGTCTATGCGCGTCAGCTTAGCGCCGGGCGGAGCCGCGATCGGCGTTTTGGAAATACTTTTGATCAGATTGCCCACGACCAAGACATGGGATGACGGCGAGAGTTGCTCGCTACTGCCATTGAAAATACGTACGTTCTCTATCAATATCGCATCAGGCGCCGCATCAGGCAACGTAGTCTGCGGCGTACTCTGCGCCTGCGCTAAACCAGCTAGCCCGTAGCACAAGCCAATGACTGTGTATAAGCTAGTTTTATTCAGTTGGTACATGACTATCCTTGTTTGGGTAAATGATAAAAACAACGAACAATAAGTATTTACTATTGACTAGTCGAGATACGTCCAGCTATCAGCACCATCAAAATGCCGGATAGGAACATCGATCCATACACCTGCTTCAAAATTTCTGGCGTTGACCGCCATTTTCCGGTCCGGTTCGGTGGATAACGCCTCCCAATGCGTGACACAGCCGCACACCGCGCAATGCATGGTCTGTATGCTTTGCTGGCCCCACAGATAAGCAACGCTATGCTCAGGATGCCCAATTATTTCAATCTGGTTCAAACTATAGCAAGCCCACAGTGCGCCATAACGACGGCAGATAGAGCAATTGCAATCGATTAAAAACGCACTCTTTGCTGGCACCTTGATTTGAATACGGCCGCAGTGGCAGCTAGCGCTCAGCATATTCCTAGCATTCAGAGCATCGTTCACTTCGGCCTCGCCGTATCAGTAGCAGCACCAGCAGTGGCTTGTTGCGCCTTGGCTTCCAGCTCTTTGGCGAGAGTCCAGCCAGCCGCTTCTATCATCACAACCGAGATACCCGGTGCGACTACTTGCCCGAGGAAAGGGATGAACTTGGATAATTCTTTACTCAGAACTTTGATGGGTTGCTTGAGCATACTGTTTTTCAGACTGGCAATAGCCAGCGCTTTGGCTGCTTCTTGCGTGATACTGCCACCAAACACTGCACACAAGCTCATTGCATCGCGGTCATGCACAGCATATCGGTAGCCACACCCATGCCGGGTACAGGTACAGCATTGCCCGCTGCGGCAGCCACGGCATGCGCATGGATAATCGCGTGACACTTCTTTTCTTGGATTTGGTTCATGGCATAAGCAAAATAGGGAAACATCTAGACAGGGCGATTTGCCTGATCTTTCGGCAGATTAGCATCAAATTTGTATTTCGGACATGTTTCCCACGCTGTGCTCTTCATTTCTTGCTGATTTCACCGTTAATCAACTAGCAGTCCCGCAAAAACCATTTTTCTTCGGACAAACTCAAGTGATCAGCATAGGTAAATATCTCTACGTCTCGTCAGCGCAAGCACCGGAAATTAAACTCGGCGCGAACGGCGAGAACGCCAAAACTTCGGCACCGACGGCTAGCGCCGCAAATGCGATTACGGCTGTGACCGTGAATTTAAATGTGAGCCCACAAAAAGCCAGAAATACGGCAGCCCTGAGCGCCTTCAATAATAGCCCCATGCAATTTCCCTCCCGTAAAGACGCTGCCAGGGAAAGAATTGCCTGGATAAAAATGCAGTTAGAAGGCTTGATGAGATTTGCCGGTGTCGCAGGCAACCCACGAGAAGCGATCCGTCTGGCCAAAGAACTGGCTGCGGCGGTGCGTGAATATGGCGGCGGCGATACTGGCCCCGCTATGCCACAGGTCAGCGTCGGTAGTGCAAGTCAAGCTAGCACCGGTGAATCAGGCGCGACCAGCGAGCTTGCCAGCGGCGAAGCGTCCGACAAGACTGTCAACGAGACCGCCAACGCGTCGGCGGCGACGGCGGCGACCAGCGAAACCAGCGCGGCAGCAAGTCTGAGCAACTCGCATTACCAGCAAGTGATGGGCAAGCAACTCGAAAACGTCGGCGGAGCACTACCAGCAAACAGTTACGCAAGCCCAAAATTCGCGGGCCAGCTAGATTCAGAGCAAGACAGAGCAAAATTCAGTGCAAAGCGTCGGCGGAATAGCCCTTGCGGCGGCAGCCCAATCTTCAAGCATGCCTCTCTCGCTAGCCCTATCACTGAGCAGCGATGCAGTTTCCGTAAACACGCTAGACTTGGGATGGGGCTATCAGCGCTTCTGCTGATCCAGTGCGGCCACTGCCGTCCTGATCTCTCACGGCAGCAGGCTTGCGCATGAAATGCAATCACATGATCAATTTCCAGCTTGATGCCTATCTTCTCGCCGATGGCGTGATTGTGATGACTGGGTACCAGCGACAGCAAGCGTAAGCCGCTGGCCAGTTCTAAGGTGTACAAAAAATCCGCGCCACGAAATGCCTTGGCAATCACCCTCGCCTGCGCCGGGCTGTGATCATCATGCACCACGTCATCGGGTCGCACCAGCACATCCACGGTACAGCCGAGACAGCAATCGCGCGGCATATTGCCACCTATTACTCCTAACTCGATTTCTATACTATCGTGCGCCAGCACCTTACCCGGCAAGAACACGCCCTCACCGACAAAATCGGCCACGAAGCGATTGGCCGGTTCATGATAAATTTGATACGCGCTATCCCATTGCTGAATCTGGCCCTGATGCATGACGCCGATCTCATCGGCAATCGCAAACGCCTCATGCTGATCGTGCGTGACCAAAATAGCCGTCGCATTTTGCTGCTTAAGTATCTCGCGCACTTCCAGACCGAGACGCTCTCGCAGCGCCACATCAAGGTTGGAGAAAGGTTCATCCAGCAACAGTAGTTCAGGCTTAGGAGCCAACGCCCTGGCCAAGGCCACGCGTTGCTGCTGACCGCCTGACAATTCGTGTGGATAGGCATTTTTGTGCATCAGCAAGCCGACCACTTCCAGCAATTCATCTACCCTCTTTTGGCGCAACTTGCGTTCCATGCCATGCAGGCCAAAGGCGACATTCTTTTCTACGCTCAGATGCGGAAACAACGCGTAATCCTGAAACACCATGCCAATTTGACGCTTCTCTGCGGATAAGTGGAAGTCGGCAGTGCTAACCAGTTTTTCATTCAAATATATGCTGCCGCCGCTGACGTTTTCGAACCCGGCTATACAACGTAAGGCCGTGGTTTTACCGCAGCCGGAGGGCCCGAGCAGACAGCCTATCTGCCCTTTGGCGAGCGCAAAACTGATCTGTGAAAAAGTGGATTTCTGCTGGTAAGCATGCGAGACGCCATTGAGCGTCAACACCGTATTATTGAGCAAGGAAGTTGTCATCATATTCTTAATGTTCAGTCTGACGGGTCAGCAATATCACAGGGATAAGGCCGGCGAGCACCAAGGCAACAGCGGGCAAGGCAGCGCGTTCCCACTGCCCTTCGGAAGTCATTTCAAACACCCGCACCGATAAGGTGTCCCAGCCGAACGGGCGGGTCATCAGGGTAATCGGCATTTCTTTCATGACGTCGACAAACACCAGCATGGCGGCACTAAATATGCCGCCACGCAGCAACGGTAAATGCACGCGCATAAACAGGCGCCAACCGGATAAGCCCATGCCGCGCGCCGCTTCTTCCTGGCTACGCGTGATGCGCTGCATGGCACTGTCTATCGCGTTAAATCCGGGGGCCAGAAAACGCGCCACATAGGCCAATAGCATGACGGTCAGGGTGCCGCGCAAAATAGCGCCGCCGCCAAACCATGGCTTCAAAAAAGCGATAAGTTGATTATCCAGCCAGGCCACAGGAATAAATACGCCCACCGCCAGCACCGTACCCGGTATCGCATAACCCAAGGTCGAGAGGCGCGCAAAGAATCTCGTAGGCCAGTCCGTATACTGGCGCAGGGTATAGGCCAGCAATAAGGCAGCAATTACCACCAGCAAGGCCGCCATGCCAGATAACAAGACGGAATGCAGTACGAACATAGGGTAGCGGCTGTCAAAATCTTCGGCGTATACCTCGATGCACCAGACCAGTAACTGACCAACCGGCACCGCAAACGCCAGCGCCAGCACCAATCCGGCATACAGGCAACTAGCCCAGGCGAGCAAAGGCTTGAGAGTATATCTGGATTGATTTGATTTTCCGGTTGCGTGATAGCGCTTGGCACCGCGCCAGGATTGCTCACCCAAGGCCAGTAGCAACACCATCATCACTAAAATAGAGGCCAGCTGCGAAGCCGATGCCAGCGAAAACAGGCCGAACCAAGCCTTGTAAATCGCGGTGGTAAATGTGTCATAGTTAAATACGGCAACCGTACCGAAGTCGGCCAGACTCTCCATCAGCGCCAGCATGATGCCGGAAAATATCCAGGGGCGCGCCATCGGCAATGCCACCTTGAAAAATCCGGCGACACGACTTAAGCCCAGCGACTGCGCCACTTCCAGCGAACGCTTGCCTTGCGTCATGAAGGCATTGCGTGCCAGCAGATACACATACGGATACAGCGCCAGCGTCATCACCAGTATCACGCCGCCGCGCGAGCGGATAGGCGGAAACCAGGCGCTACTGCCAAACCACAAGCGCAAGGCAGTCTGCAAAGGGCCGGTAAAATCGAACAGGCCGATATTGACGAAGGCGGCCACGTAAGCGGGTATCGCCAGCGGCAACATCAAAGCCCAGGCAAAAACCCGGCGCCCGGGAAATTCGCACACCGCCGTCAGCCAGGCCAGACTAACACCGAGAAAACCGGTGCCGAGCGCCACGCCCAGTGCCAACCAGAAGGTATTGACCAGCAAATCTGGCAAGACATAGTGACGCAGGTGATTCCAGATTTCGGGTTCGGGCGAAAACAGCGAGAACAGCACTACCAACAAAGGGATCAGGGTGATCAGCGAGACCAGAAAGGCGGCCAGGCGCCAACCGGTGAGAAAGCGCCGGGCAAACAATAACGGATCGGAGAGCGCATGGCGGTTGGCTAGCACTTTATTCATGAATTTTTATTCTATTTTTAATCGATGAGCGGCGGTTTCCCGTTCATTTTTTAGCGGGACTTACAACGGGAAAAAGCGGACACCGTCCGCTTTTTATTTTCTATGTTGAGAAGCACCCGTTTTACTTTTTACTTGTAGCCGGCCCTATCCATCAACTTCACTGCCGCAGCTTGCAGTTCACCGGCCTTGTTGACGTTGATCAGGTTTTGCTTGAACGGACCCCATGCCAGTAATTTAGGATCTGGCTTCACGCCAGGATTGGCCGGATATTCCATATCCAGGTCAGTGAATAAATTCTGCGCTTTTTCCGAGGACAACCATTCCAGCAGCTTTTGCGCACCTGCCGGATTTTTGGCGTACTTGGTGACACCGGCACCAGATACGTTTACGTGTACGCCCTTGGCATTTTGATTAGCCCAGAAAATAGAGATAGGCAACGATGGCTTTTTCTCCATCAAACGGCCGTAGTAATAGGTATTAGCGATACCGACATCACATTGTCCGGCAGCAATTGCCTCTAGCATCTTGGTGTCATCAGCAAATACGTCCGTTGCCAGATTGGCGACCCAGCCTTTGGTGATTTGCTCGGCCTTGGCTTCACCATGCTCTTCTATCATCATCGCCATCAAAGACTGGTTATAGACTTTTTTGGAGGTACGCAGACACAGTTTGCCTTTCCATTTGGCATTTGCCAGATCCTCATAGGTAGACAGATCGGTTGGCTTTACTTTTTGATTATTGAAGAAAATCGTGCGTGCGCGCACCGACAGACCGAACCACAGGTTTTTAGGATCACGCAAATGGGCGGGAATATTCGCGTTCAAGGTATTCGACGTCACTGGCTGCAACAAGCCCTGGTTGGCCGCTTGCCACAAGTTACCGGCATCGACCGTGATCAGCATATCGGCAGGCGTATTGGCAGCCTCGGCTTTCAGGCGTTCCATCAGCGGGCCTTCTTTATCGGTGACAAACTTAATCTGTACCCCGGTCTGCTTAGTGTAGGCATCAAACAAAGGCTTGATCAATTGTTCATTGCGAGCCGAATACACGACCACCTCTTCCGCCTGAGCAAAAGAAGAAATAGCCGCAACAGAAAAACTGAGAGCCAAACTACTGGCAAGGACACTAGCTTTAAGACGTTTCATGAGATCAACTCCGTTTGAAGTACACAATATAAAAATATATTAACACAAATAGCAATCATTATCATTTGATTGGAGTCAAACTTTATTGTTCTTCTTAATTATAGCTAGGCCGCCGTGATCAACTAATTCCACTCCAGACCAACCAAATTTGATTTACTATCGTATTTGCTATCGCATATCAAAACAGCAGCTTATCAACTGGTAGGGTAATCATGAAGAAGATCAATACAAAGTCCTCATTACAGATTTATGCGGCAGGCATAGTCTTTGCACTAGCCGCAGGCGCTGCCAGCGCCGATAAACCGAGTTGGGCAGGCAATGGTAACGGCAAAAACAAAGAAAAAAATGAGCATACCCAGCAGAGCCATCATGACGACAGGAACAATACAGAGATCACATTTAGCTTTCATAGTAATGATCAACGCATAGTCAGTGACTACTACGGCAGTCAGAGCAACAAGGCAAAATGCCCGCCTGGCTTGGCAAAAAAAAATAACGGCTGCCTGCCACCGGGACAAGCGAAAAAATGGCGTAAAGGCCAAGCGCTTTCCAAGGACATTCAGTACTACGACTTGCCGAGAGACCTACGCTTGCGCTTGCCGGCACCGCCGGCAAATCACCGCTATGTCCAGGTTGCCGGCGATATCCTGATGATCGCAATTGGCACCAGCATGGTAGTCGATGCCATCGAGGACATCGTACGATAATCCCCGTCACTCAAATAACGCTAAGGGAAAGCGGATACGTCCGCGCATTTTGTAGAGCGCAAGCGGGCGCGATGCAGTAGCATCTAGCCTCTTTTCCTTTAGTGATGAAATCCGCACATGCTTTTTCTTCGACGGTGGCTCAGTCACTTACTTATCTGTTCACTTAGTTGTGTATTCTTGCTTCAGCTCAGTGCATGTAGCACTACGCCAAGCACTATCGCCCCAGACCCTGTACCATCGCCGCAGCCACCTGCAATGGTACTTAAGCCTACGGCCAGCCTGACACGACAGTCCATTACGGCACCGGCAGCGCCGCGCGAGTTTCGCGCAGCCTGGGTATCGACAGTATCCAATCTAGATTGGCCCAGCCGTAAGAATCTCAGTAGCGAAAAACAAAAAGCTGAAATTATCGCGATCCTGGATACCGCGGTTCAGCTCAAACTCAATGCGATCATTCTGCAAGTGCGCCCCAGCGCCGATGCAATCTACCCATCTGCACTGGAGCCCTGGTCGGAATTTTTGAGCGGAGAACAAGGCAAAGCGCCTAGCCCGTATTACGACCCTTTACAAATGTGGATAGAGCAAGCCCATATCCGTGGACTGGAACTGCATGCATGGTTTAATCCTTACCGCGCCAAAACCGCCAGCGGCAAATCTGCCCTGACCCAGGCGTATTTCAACAAGATTGCGCCAACCGCAATCAAGCGTTATGGCGACCTATGGTGGCTGGATCCGGGTGAGCCAGCCGCGATGCAGCACACGCTGGCGGTGATCAGCGATGTGCTCAAGCGCTATGACGTCGATGGTATCCATCTTGACGATTATTTTTACCCGTATCCCATCAATAACGCCAAAGGCAAAGAGCTAGCCTTTCCCGATGACGCTTCATGGACAAACTATCAGCAACAGGGCGGCAAACTGACACGTCCCGATTGGCGTCGCCAGAATGTCAATCTGTTGGTGGAAGCGGCCTACCAAAGCGTCCGTAAAGAAAAGTACTGGGTGAAATTTGGCATCAGGCCCGGAATTAAGCAAACACATGGATGGACTGCTTCGCGACGATGGCATAGGCTGATACAAATAGTCAACTGAGTTCGCCATGCGGATGCCGCCTTCCTGCTACTGGCCATTTAGCATCAATTGCGTGGGGCACGCCTATTGCGCGGAAGTCTAAAATTTTCAGGCTTTAATTGTGATTGAACAAGTCTTGTAACTCATCAAACCTATCCGCCGCATCGTCGTTGCCGATACCAAGAAACTGGCAAGCTTGCTCACCGCCCTTTTCCCATTCGGCAAACAATTCCTGCCCGTGATATTTTTGTATCGCATATTCTGCCAAAAGCGCCAAGGCGATGAGACCTCTGACCATTTCATCGGTAGCGCCATCCTCCATCTCGCTATACGCGTGATGCAAGAGTATCGCGGTGACGATTTCCTCTGGCAAGCCCCAAGTGCGCGCCATCAAGGCACCGATTGCAGCATGATTGGTATTATGCTTTTGATCCTCGACCTCGGTAAAACTACGCTCGAACTCGGCATTGGCAAGACCCAAGGTGCTGGCGTAATCTGGAAAACGCTCAGATAACAAGGGCATCCCTATATCGCAAAACAGACCAAAGGTATGCGCCGTATCGGCCGAACAAATTGGTATATGGCGCGCCAGATAAGTCATGGCCTGAGCGCGTTTACTAGAAAAATCCCAAAATTTCTCGTGCGCGCTATTTGGCGCATTGACCGCCTGGCGCGCCAGTATCCCCATCACCAGCGTTGCGCTCTGCTCAAGGCCAAGCAAATTCACCGCATGCTCGATAGACTTGGCCTTTAAACGCAAGCCAAAAAAAGACGAGTTAGTCAATTTCAATAAAGAGGCAGACAGGGCAACATCGTTGGCAATCACTGCCGCCAATTTTTTCGGGCTAGGCTCAGGCTGTGCCAACTCGGCTTGAATATCGATTAACAGACTGGGACGGGCCGGTATCCGTATGGTCTTGACCAGGGCATCCATGGACAATTCTAAGCTCGCGGCCGCTTTGACATTTTTCTTCATTGCAATTTTTATTTTCTTTCCATGCGGAAATTTTACAGACTTAAGTAATTAGACCTGAGTTCTCAAGCAAAATCAAATAACGCCTAGTAAACATCAGATGCCAAAGCATCGCGACAAATGCATAAAGGACAGTTTAGGGCAAATTTACTAAGATATAATTGCATAAAATCAAACAACACTCGTAGCTTGAGGACTTCACCAAGAAAGAGTTTCCATGGGCAGTGGCACGCTGATTGCTGTTTTTCGTAGCCTCATTACTCCGCCGCTCAGTTTGCTGCTGTTGTTCGCCATCGCTTATGCAGTCAGAAATACAAGGCCACGTCTGGCAAAGACGCTAAGCCTTAGCCTTGTTTCTATTTTTTTGCTCATCAGTACCAATGCCGGTGCCTGGCTCTTGGTGTATCCGCTAGAACATCTGGAGCGTGCTTTACCCGACACCAAAAATACCGGCGCCCAGGCGATCGTGATACTGAGCGCAGGATCACTAGAGCATAGCCCCGAATACGGCGGCCAAGCGATTCCCGACTACATAGGTTTAGGCCGCATACGCTACGCCGCCAAACTTTATCGAGATACCGCTTTGCCTATCCTAGTGAGCGGTGGCTTTGGGAGTAAATCGCCGGCCAAAGACTCGCTCGCCAGCGCCATGGCAAGCGCTTTGCAGTATGAATTTGCAATCCCAGTTTTATGGCAGGAAGATCAAGCCAGAAATACTTACGAAAACGCGCAATTTTCTGCGCGCATCTTACAGCAGGCTGGAATTACCCGCGTACTCTTAGTCACCGATGCCATGCATATGCGGCGCGCAAAATTTGCTTTCGATCAAACGGGTTTAGTGGCGATACCAGCACCGACTCTATTTTTTTCCAGCAGTGATTTCGGGCTACTCAGTTTTATCCCCGGGGTAGAAGGTCTGCGACGATCAAATTATGCGATGCACGAATGGCTGGGCTTGATCCAGTATTGGCTCTTCCATACAAAGAGCCGCCCTCAGCCTTAATCTTTAGAAATCAAAAAAGAACCCTGCCCATGTCTAGCAAGCATCCATCAGCACAAAAAAATACCGGTGTGCTCAAAGAAAAATCACCGACATCCCGACTACCAGCCTGGGTATTTTTTTGGGCTGTAGTGGTATTTATTATTTACGGATCGCTGTTCCCTTTTGATTTTCAGGCGATACCCGCACCGTTTGATCGATTTCTCGATGAGTGGCATCTATTTCAAAATATCCCCGATGTTCTGGATAATTTTTTACTCTTCGTCCCCTTAGGGATTGCGCTACACGCCTGTTTTAGTAGTCTACGCGCACGCATCATCGCCAGTTTTTTTTCTATCCTGATCTTGGCTTTCGGCATACAGTTAGTTCAACTATATTTGCCCAGTCGCACCGCTTCGCTGTCGGATGCTTTTTGGAATACGGTAGGCATGGGAGTCGGCCTGCTGATTGCCGCCAGGGTCTGGCGTGCCTTGCAAAAACGCTTAATACACGCCGATACAGCTGCGCCTCAACAGGATTATTTTCCTATGCTGCTGGTCCTATGTTGGTTTTTTTATGAATCCTTTCCCTTTGTGCCGACCTTGGATATAGGCCTGCTGCGCGAGCATGTGAAATCTGCAGTCTTTGCGCCGCCATTTGAATTGATGCGGCTAAGCCAACATTGGCTGGCCGCCACACTGGCTGGCTGCGCAGCATTGAAAGTGCATGGCTTGCGACCACGCCGACTCAATCTAATGGTCATCGGCGCTGCGGCAATTTTTATGGAGGTGTTCGTCGCCTATGGCAGTTTGCGCAGAGAGACGCTGCTAGGTATAAGTTTAGGTCTATGCACTGCTTATGGTTTAGAAATTGGCTTGAAAAACCAGGCGCGTCACGCGATTTTCTGGCTAGCACTAAGCACTTACCTACTTACGATTTTCACACCCTACCGGGCGCAGCCTTGGGACGCGAGCTTTACCTTTACGCCCTTCTCTAATTTACTATGGCATGGCATCACCAAAGACATCCCGCCAGTCGCCTTTGAGACATTGGCAATCGGTATCATGATGTGGTCGGGCAGTTTGCGCGCTGGACGCAAACAATCATTCTTGACGATCTGGGTAGTGGGTATCTTGGCGCTACTAAGCCTACTGGAAGTATTGAGGGTATTCTTTGTCGGCTACCATGGCGATACCACGCCCTTAATCGTGGCATTAGTGCTGAGCCCATTTGCGCTGAGTGCCAGCACCGCGATGATTCAGGATGAGGATCAAGTCGTATTGCCAGCCTCGACCGCGCAGGCTGAGCGAGAAAATACGACGACTCATTTAACACCGTCGCCCCAGACATCGGACTCGCATTTGCGTGTGGAGGCCTCGATTCCGCTTAATTCCGCCACAGCTGCTTCACACTGGCGCTGGCTGCTGGGCAGCAGTCTGACGCTGACGCTAGCGCTTTGGATACTGCTCCATCTGCCGGGCATTCCCTACAATCTCAAAAAAATTTTTGGTGACCAAATCTTGCTGGGTGCAAGTATTTTTTCGCTGGTACTGCTGTGGTTGGGCATGGCCCCCTGGTGGCTGGCACAAACAATCATCCGACGCAATGCACAAAAACGCCACATCTTGCTTTGGATTCCTTTGGCATTGCTAGCGATGGCCTTGATTAGCCTAGGTCTGCTGTATTTTGCTACTCCAGAGATTATGTTGAATAAAATCATCGGTGCGCCAGACCTGTATCGGCGCGTGGTCACAGAAGATTATTGGGGTGATGTCTGGCGTCTGCGTTTCTCTGTGCTGCCGCAGGCGCTGGTGGAAACTCTGGAATCTAGCTTGCGTTATTGCGCACTGTACTCGCTGTTTATGATACCGCTGACCTTAGCTGCCTTGGCATTGCCTAAGACAAATCGACTGGCGCGCTTGATCGGCTATAGCTTGTTCCTGGCACCATTCTGGTATGCCGCAAAATTAGTAGTGATCGATAATGCGATTACCGACAATCTGGTGGAATTGATTGCGCCGAATGGCAATCTCTTTTTGTTCGCCATAATCATCCTGTTGGCACTGCATGCCAGCTTGATGGCAGAACATCTGTATCGCGCCCGCACTTACCTAAAACCTGGTCTGATGAGCTTGGCCATGTTGCCGCTGAGCTGGTATTTACTCAATCAGGGCATAGATACCTTGATCGTCAAAGACGGGCTGGTTTTCTCTGGCATACAATTCATCCTGGGCGAAAATCGCACAGCGCCAATTTCTGAAATCTCACTCTTCATACGCTGGTGCCTACTCTACACATCGGCAGTTGCAGTCATCGTTATGGGCATGCTGTTGGCGATGCGGATCTTCCCTGCCGCCAGCCTAAGCAAGAGACGACGGCGTAGTAAAATAAAGCATAGCAGTACATCGAACAACAGCTTGGCAGCTGAATAAATGCTTAGCGACAGCGCCCCCACGGCCGGCGGCCCAAGGGTGCGCTAGCGTCTAAGCTCGCTACCGCCACGCTTGATATGATTGCGAGCAAACGTGGCATGCTGGTGCTACGGAATTATCGCAGCGGTATCGGGTTGCTGCGATCTACCGGCACCGCAGTAATGCCGTTCTTCGGCGAGCCGTCCACCAGCTTGTCGGAATACTGCGTGCCTATCCACCATGCGCACTACCAATTTTTTAAATAACACGGACAGGCTTTGGTTGCAAACCTCTTCCTGTTGCTTGAGCGGCTTGGCAAAGCTGATAGCGCCCGACCTGGCGGCAAGCGATGAGCTTCGGCCTTGTCTTCCGCCAAGCCACCGCTTGTATGCCGCCAGTGGCTTGGCGCGCTACACATAGCAGGTGACGCCCGCCACCTTAGGATCATCATAGGCATCAACCACCACTTTATGATCGGGACCTAGCTTGTCGATAAAGGCTGTGTCGACACTGCCTATGGTTTCGCCAGAGGCTAACCCGGCCATCAAGCTGCCCACTAGAAAAACGCGTAACTTAAGATTACTCATCGCGTTCAGGCTTGAATTGCGCATGCTGTAAGCAAAATACACCACAACGGCCACTGCCATCCAGATTGTTGCATAATCAACGTTCCAGATTTTGAAAGCATTTTCATGAGCATAGAACTGATCGCATTTGCCAAAGCACTCATCGTGGTACCCATTACGCTGCTACCGATACTGAACCCTATCGCGATTGCGCCTATCTTCCTGTCGATGACTGGCCCCTTAGAGCAAACGGTGGCAACTCGCCTGGCTAAACGGATTGCGATTAACTGTTTTTTCTTGCTGATAGGCGCCTTATTCATAGGATCACATGTCCTCGACTTTTTTGGTATTTCCCTGCCTATCGTGCGGGTGGCCGGCGGTATCGTAGTGGGAATGGCGGGCTGGCGCCTGCTTAATGACAATGGTCAGGATAAATTACACTCTTCAGTAGAGGCATCAGCGAATACCTGGAGTAAAGTCGAACTACGCCAACACAGCTTTTACCCTTTCAGTTTCCCCCTGACGGTAGGGCCTGGCACGATTGCAGCATCAATCACAATAGGTACCGAATTACCCTCCAAGCCAATAGACTGGCTACTCACCGGTTTTGCCTCTTTGCTAGGAGTATTGTTGACCACCATCAGCATTTATTTATGCTACCGTTACGCACGCAATCTGGAGCGTTTCCTGGGTAACGTCGGAGCCACCGTATTGATGCGCCTTTCCGCCTTCATCTTGTTGTGTATAGGAATAGAAATAGGCTGGACCGGCCTTTCCGCATTGTTTGAGGATTTACGATTTCATTGATGTTCAATGGCAGAGTGACAGGCGCATGCTTCTCCATGCGCCGCCGCCACCAATTCATGCAAAATGCCGCAAGCTTGCCCGGCATGAGTATCGGTGCATTGCTTACGTAATTGGCTCAGCTGCTTTTCCAGTGCCTTCATGCTTTTTAATCTGGCCCGCACACGAGACAGTTGGGCATCGATCAAATGATTAACCTCTGCACAATCGGCAACCGGATGATCGATAAAGTCCAGTAATGCACGCACTTCCGCCAACGGCATATCCAAGGCGCGGCAATGCCGGATAAAAGACAGGCGTTCCAAATGAGATGCGGTGTAACTGCGGTAACCATTAGGCTGACGCAGCGGTTCCGCCAGCAAACCTTGCTTCTCATAATAGCGGATGGTTTCAGTTTCGACCCCGGTGGCATTTGCCAATTCACTGATACGCATCATCATTGTCCGTTTCAAAAAAACTATACTTAAAATATCCAGGCAAGTCCGGTTCCAGTGTCAACTATTACTTGACCCTGTAGCCACTACAGAGTCTACACTGACTTCATTCTTGCTAAAAGAGCGTCAATCATGTCAGAAAAAAAATCCTGCAGCTGTGATCATCATATCCATGGCACCGAGACTACACCGCTGATCGTCCCACCTGACGTATCGGAAACCCGTATTGAAACCATTGCGGGAGCTAAGCGTTTGACGCTAAAAATCCAGAACATGGATTGTCCCACCGAAGAAAAATTAATCAGACTGTGCCTAAGCTCCTTGCCGGGGGTGCTAGCGCTCGATTTTGATTTGCTCAACCGTATTCTGACCGTACATCACACGCTAGCCGATACAACCATCGTTTTCAGTAAGCTAAAACAGATAGGAATGTCGGCTGACATTTTTACGTCATCCCATGGAGAAACAGCACGCGCCGGCGCATCAACTATCTCACGGCGTCAGATCATGGTCATGAGCATTGCCGCACTGGCCGCGTTCTCCTCCGAATTTTTGGCCTGGAGCGGCAATGGCAGCAATTCCTTACCGGTCATCATCACTGCATTAATTGCCGTAATTGCCGGTGGCATCCCTACCCTTAAAAAAGGCTGGATTGCACTACGCCACTTCAGCTTAAATATCTATCTGCTCATGACTACCGCAGTCATCGGTGCCATCGCCATAGGGCAGTGGCCGGAAGCGGCGGTAGTGATCGTTCTGTTTGGTATCGCTGAAATGATAGAGGCCGCCAGCCTTGATCGCGCCCGCAATGCGATTGCCGGCCTGATGGCGCATGCCCCGATACCGCCAATGTTCAGCAAGCAGATGGCCAATGGCTAGATCAAGCAGTCAGCGAGATCCGCATAGGACAAATCATCCGGGCTCGCGCCGGCGAACGCATTGCCCTTGATGGCACGATCGACTCCGGCCACTCTAGCGTTGATCAGGCCGCCATCACTGGTGAAAGTATGCCGGTAGAAAAGACCAGCGGTGATCTGGTTTACGCCGGCACCCTGAACCAATCCGGCACCCTCCACATACGCGTCAGTTCACTGCAGAGTGACACTATGCTGTCCCGCATCGCTCGCTCAGTACAGCAAGCGCAAAGCCAGCGGGCGCCAACCCAGAGTCTGGTCGATCAGTTCGCGGCACGCTACACCCCGATTGTTTTTATTATTGCGATCCTGATCGCCGTATTGCCGCCATTGCTGGGCACTCACTCGTGGCATGACAGCCTGTATCAGGCTCTGGTATTGCTGGTAATCGCCTGCCCCTGCGCGCTGGTAATCTCCACCCCGGTAACTGTGGTTTGCGGCCTGGCGCTGGCAGCGAAACGAGGCATCCTGATCAAAGGCGGCTTATATCTGGAACTGGGTAAAAAACTGAAATTAATCGCCTTGGACAAGACCGGCACATTAACCGAAGGTAAGCCACGCCTGACCGATGTCATTACCATGGCAGATCTGACTAAACAGGAAGTTATGCGCATCACGGCAAGTCTTGAGGCTGGATCACAACATCCGCTAGCACATGCCCTGCTGAACGCCTACGCTGAATCGGGCGGTGAACTGGCACAGGTCAGCCGATTTTCTTCGGTAACTGCATGTGGAATCAACGGGGAAATCGACGGCCAGCACTATTACCTCGGTAACCTGCGGATGTTCGATGCGCTCAATTTACAGGTGACAGATGAGTCGACAAGACTATTGCAGGAACGATTTGTCCAGCTTGAAAAAACAAAACAAAACCGTCGTCCTGCTAAGCGACACAACTAGGGTGCTGGCGGTGCTGGCCGTGGCAGATAGTCTGCGCGTGAATAGTCAAATTGCAGTACGTGAATTGCAGGATATGGGAATCCGTCTGGTCATGCTAACCGGTGACAATGCACAGACGGCAAAGGCTATCGCTGAGCAAGCCGGGATTTTAGAAGTGCGCAGCCAATTGCTGCCGGAAGAGAAACTCGCCGCGATTAGTGACTTCAGTATTGAACACGTAACCGGAATGGTCGGTGACGGAGTCAATGACGCTCCGGCCTTAGCCCGCGCCCATGTCGGTTTCGCCATGGGTGCGGCTGGCTCAGATACGGCATTGGAAACTGCAGATGTGGCATTAATGCAGGACGACTTACGCAAGCTGCCTGAATTCATCCGCATCTCAAAACGTACCTCCGCTATCTTGTGGCAAAACATCGCTTTTGCCATTAGCGTCAAAATCCTGTTTTTCATCTTGACGCTCAGTGGCCATTCCAGCATGTGGATGGCGGTGTTTGCGGATACCGGAACTAGCTTGCTAGTGGTGCTGAACGGTTTGCGCTTATTGAGCTATCAAGATAAAACCGCTTCGACTACGCCATCGTCCTGAAGCATTAGTGCATGTTCAACATGAGTAGATTCATCGCCTACCTTACTTTTCCATGCCTTGAGAAAATATGATTTTTCTCTTTCGGTAGGAGCAACATGCCAGATTGCCATCAAGGTGCCCTTGTGATCATGCAGTTTGGCTAATTTGACTATGCATTCGGCATTACCATCAACATCGGACATGGCGATCGCGTAACCATATACGCGATACAAGCGCTCCAGACGATCAGGTTCGGTTTCGCTATGTGTTGCGGAAATCTTTGCATGATCCAGATACATCGTCATTCTCCATAAGGTGAGTTTGCTTCATTCTATCTGATCTTGTTTCCGGCAGCCATCAATTGGAACATTTGTATTAATTTGTATTATCTGATACGGCTACGTTTTTCCCATTTGCATTCTTGGGTACTGAGTACCTTATTTTGTTCATCGACGCTTTCAAGGTACACATCAAACCCCCAAAGTCGCGCCACATGTTTGAGCATATCGTTACTCTGGGAGTTCAAAGGGCGGCGCAGATATTGGTTATGTCTGAGCGTCAATGCCCGGTCACCCTGCATGTCAACCGCCCACACCTGAATATTCGGCTCACGGTTTCCCAGATTATATTGTCCAGCCAGTTGCTGGCGTATCGCCTGATAACCGCTCTCGTCATGAATTGCCGAAATGCTTAACTGCTCTTTACTATCATCATCAAGCACAGAGAAGAAATGAAAATCGCGGATCAGCTTTGGTGACAAAAACTGTGCGATGAAGCTTTCATCCTTAAAATTGCGCATGGCAAAATTAAGCGTAGTTAGCCAATCCGATCCGGCGATATCGGGAAACCATGCCCTATCTTCGTCAGTAGGGTTTTCGCAAATCCGGCGTATGTCGCGCATCATCGCGAACCCAAGTGCATAAGGATTAATGCCGTTGAAATAGCGACTGGAGACCGGTGGCTGATAAACGACATTCGTATGGCTTTGTAAAAATTCCATCATGAACCCGTCGCCAACAATGCCCTCTTCATACAACTGATACAAAATGGTGTAATGCCAAAACGTCGCCCAGCCCTCATTCATCACCTGAGTCTGTCTCTGAGGGTAAAAGTACTGAGAAATTTTTCGCGTGATACGAACTAACTCACGCTGCCATGGCTGCAGGAGAGGAGAATATTTCTCGATAAAATATAGAAGATTTTCCTGTGGTTCAGGAGGAAATCTTTGTGTTTCATGAGGAATTTCTGCATCATCCCTCCGTGGCAAGGTGCGCCATAGGTCATTGATTTGCGACTGCATATAGCGCTCGCGATCCTCCTGCTTCTCACGCTCCTCAGCCAAAGAAAGTTTAGCCGGACGCTTATACCGATCAACTCCGTAGTTTTGCAACGCATGACAAGAGTCAAGGAGCAACTCCACCGCCTCTATACCGTGACGCTGCTCGCACTCACTGACATAGTTCTTGGCAAAAACCATATAGTCAATAATCGCATCAGCATCGGTCCAGGTGCGAAACAGGTAATTCCCCTTAAAAAAAGAGTTATGCCCGTAAGCCGCATGGGCAATCACGAGCGCCTGCATAGTCAGGCTATTTTCCTCCATCAGATAAGCGATGCAGGGATTGGAGTTAATCACAATCTCATACGCTAATCCCATCTGGCCGCGCTTATAGCTTTTTTCCGTAGAAACAAAATGCTTGCCGAATGACCAGTGATGGTAAGACACCGGCATGCCCACTGATGCATAGGCATCCATCATTTGCTCTGCCGTGATGATTTCCAATTGATTCGGATAAGTATCCAATCCGAAATTTTTCGCCACCCGGCGAATCTCTTCGTGCGCCTGCTCGATCAATTCGAATGTCCATTCAGATTGCTCTGGCAACCTGTTCGGATTGTTTTTTCTTTCAACATTGTCCGGGCTGTTCATAGCTCACCTCATTTGGTTTGTTTCTTGAACAACTCTCTAAATACAGGGTAGATATCCGCAGGCGTCCTGATTCTTTGCATCGCAAAATGGCCGTGATGCCCTGGCACCTGGGTATATTCATCCCACAGGTTTTGCGGATCTCCCTCGGTAATTTCAACGTAGGCATAATATTGAACCAACGGCATAATCGCATTGATCAACAATTGCCGGCAGGTGACTGAATCATTGTCCCAGTTGTCACCATCTGAAGCCTGTGCCACATACGCATTCCAGTCTGAACCCGGGTAACGTTCCTGAATAATCTTCGTCAGTAAATGCAGTGCCGATGAAACGATGGTCCCTCCTGATTCCCGGGAATGGAAAAAATCATTCTCATCAACTTCAGCGGCGGCGGTATGGTGTCTGATGAACACGACATCAATATGGTCATACGCCTTGGTCAAAAAAAGGTAGAGCAAAATGAAAAAGCGTTTAGCCATGTCCTTTTTTTGCTCGTCCATGGACCCGGAGACATCCAGAATGCAAAACATGACCGCCTTGGTCGATGGCTTGGGAACCTTAATGCGATTGTTATATCTGAGATCGAAGGGGTCAATAAAAGGAATCGCCAGCAAACGCGTGCGTAAGTGGTGTATTTCCTGCTTCAACGCAAGAATACGCAGATCCCCCATATCAACTCCGGCATCAAGCAACCCGGTCATTTCAGCTTCCGCATCCTTGAGCCTTCGGGCAGACTTGCCACCAACGGCAATACGTCGCCCTAGCGCACCACGTAAAGAGCGCAACACATGCAAACTCGATGCCGTTCCCGAAGTCGTATAACCAGCACGCTGGCTTTTGAAGTCCGTAGTGGAGGCCAATTGAGTCTTGATCAAATTAGGCAACTCCAAGTCCTCAAAAAAATAATTAAGGAACTCCTCTCTGCTAAGTTGAAAACCAAAATCATCTTCATTGACATCATCGCTATTGCCGGCCTGTCCCTTACCGGATCCGGCACCACCTTTCGGCCTTTGTATCTGATCCCCCTTCAGATATTCCTGATTGCCAGGCTGCACCGTTTCCCAAACACCGCCATGCGCATGCCCAAACGTGGGCTCATTCACATCCTTGACTGGTATCGTAATTTTTTCACCGCTTTCTATATCGGTGATGGATCGTCCTTTAATTGCACGTGCGACCGCTTCCTTGATCTGCCCTTTATACCGACGTAAGAAGCGCTCTCGATTGGGTGCAGATTTGTTTTTTTCCTTGAACTCGTCTATCAATTAAGTGAACCAAAATGATCTCCCTTTCAAAGTCGCGCAAACCTTCTTAGCATGAGCAAGCAGCGCTGCGCCATATCAGGATGATTTTCTGACCCGCAAATACCATTCGCACAATAATCTCACCTGTTTTGCGGTATAACCTTTAGCGACCATGCGATCGACAAATTCTTGATGCTTGTTGACATCGTCCGCACTAGCCTTGGCGTTAAAGGAAATAACGGGCAAAAGTTCTTCGGTATTCGAGAACATTTTTTTCTCTATGACCGTACGCAATTTTTCGTAACTGGTCCAGGTTGGGTTTTTCCCCGCATTCTGCGCTCTGGCACGCAGAACAAAATTCACGATCTCATTACGAAAATCTTTAGGATTAGAAATACCCGCTGGCTTCTCAACTTTTTCCAATTCATTATTCAAGGAATCGCGATCAAAACTCTCACCGGTATCCGGATCCCTGAATTCCTGATCCTGTATCCAGAAATCGGCAAAAGTCACATAACGGTCAAAAATATTTTGGCCGTATTCGGAATAACTTTCCAAATATGCGGTTTGAATTTCTTTGCCGATGAATTCAGCATAGCGCTGTGCCAGATATTCTTTGATGTATGAAAAATATTTCTGCTCGACCTCTGGCGCAAATTGCTCACGTTCGATTTGCTGCTCAAGTACATACAATAAATGGACGGGATTTGCAGCCACTTCGGTATTATCGAAATTAAATACCTTAGATAAAATTTTAAACGCAAAGCGAGTAGACAGTCCGGTCATTCCCTCATCGACGCCTGCATAATCCGCATACTCCTGACGTGATTTCGCTTTCGGGTCGGTATCCTTGAGATTCTCGCCATCATAGACCAGCATCTTGCTGTAAATACTGGAGTTTTCCGGCTCCTTCAGGCGGGACAGCACTGCAAATTGCGACATCATTTTTAAGGTGCCGGGAGCACAAGGAGCATCCGCCAAAGAAGAAGTTCTGACCAACTTCTCGTAGATTTTTATTTCATCAGAGACGCGCAGGCAATAAGGGACTTTGACAATATAAATCCGGTCAAGAAACGCTTCATTATTTTTATTATTTTTAAAAGTTTTCCATTCAGATTCATTTGAATGCGCCAGAATAATTCCCTCAAACGGAATCGCGCCAAAGCCTTCGGTTCCCTTGAAATTACCCTCCTGAGTCGCAGTCAATAGCGGATGCAAGACCTTGATGGGAGCCTTAAACATTTCAACAAATTCCATCAAGCCCTGATTGGCCAGGCACAAACCGCCAGAAAAACTATAGGCATCAGGATCATCCTGACCAAAGTCCTCTAGTTTGCGAATATCGACCTTACCGACTAAAGAGGAAATATCCTGATTATTTTCATCGCCTGGCTCAGTCTTGGAAACCGCTACTTGCTTTAAGACCGAAGGATAACGGCGAACCACGCGGAATTGATTGATGTCCCCGTTAAACTCATGCAGTCGCTTAACCGCCCAAGGACTAGGGATGCTACGCAGATAGCGCCGCGGAATCCCGAAATCTTCTTCTAAGATTGCACCATCTTCGTCCTCACTAAACAAGCCGAGAGGCGACTCATTAATCGGAGAGCCCTTAATGCAATAAAAAGGAATTTTCTCCATCAGATATTTAAGACGCTCCGCTATCGAGGATTTCCCCCCACCCACCGGTCCCAATAAATAAAGGATTTGCTTGCGCTCTTCCAGACCTTGCGCAGCATGACGAAAATAGGAAACAACCTGCTCTATGACTTCTTCCATTCCGTAAAATTCACGAAATGCAGGATAAATTTTGATGACTTTATTGGAGAAAATTCGCGAGCGCCGCGAATCATGGCGAGTATCGACCTGTTCAGGAGCGCCTATCGCCGCTAACATCCGCTCTGCTGCGGTGGCGTATGCCAAAGGATCCTTTTTACACAAATCCAGAAACTCTGAAAGAGAATATTCTTCCTCGCGAGTGCGTTCGTAGCGTGCTGCGTAGTTGTCAAAGATTTTCATCCTGATCTCCTTTAATAGCGATAATCAAAACCACATGCCGAAACTATTTTGCACATGCCGGAGAAGCAATATATTCCAGCACGTTACGTTTTTACTATAGGTGATATTAGAAAGAATGGTAACAATTTTTTAAAATTTCGTTACCATTCTGCATCAAAAATCAGAGGAAACTATTTCACTTATGAATACTGCAAACGCACTTAATCAAGACCAAACTTACGCAGGGAACACGCCGGTAGACAGATAGCGATCACCGCGATCACACACAATAAATACGATAGTGGCATTTTCCACTGTCTGGGACAAGCGTAAGGCGATTTCGCAAGCCCCCGCAGCGGAGATTCCGCAAAAAATCCCCTCTTCTACAGCCAACCTACGAGCCATATGCTCAGCATCCGTTTGACTTACCGATGCGACCTGATCGATTTTTGATTTATCAAAAATTCTTGGCATATACGCTTCCGGCCATTTGCGAATCCCCGGAATTTGCGAGCCGTCTTCAGGCTGTGCCCCGATGATTTGTATCTGTGAATTTTGCTCTTTCAGGTAAGCAGACACGCCCATAATTGTTCCGGTAGTTCCCATCGCGCTAATGAAATGACTAACCTTGCCATTGGTGTCACGCCAGATTTCAGGGCCGGTGGTTTCATAATGCGCCAAAGGATTGTCGGGATTGGCGAATTGATCAAGAATTACGCCCTTGCCTTCCTTCTGCATTTGCTCAGCTAGGTCACGGGCATATTCCATCCCCCCGTCTTTGGTGTCAAAATGATCTCGGCACCATAGGCAGCCATGCTCTGACGACGTTCAATACTAAGGTTTTCCGGCATCAATAACAGCATTTTATAACCCCGCATTGCCGCCGCCATGGCCAACGCGATTCCGGTATTACCACTGGTTGCTTCAATCAGCGTATCACCGGGTTTGATGCGACCACGTTCCTCTGCGCGCTTGATCATCGACAAAGCTGGTCTATCCTTAACTGAACCTGCAGGATTATTACCTTCGAGCTTCCCCAATATAATATTATTCCTACGTTTTGCGTCTTCACCCGGCAGGCGTTGCAACTGTACCAAAGGGGTATTTCCTATGGTGTCTTCAATGGTCAGGTAGGGCATATGGCGTAAGAGGAAAGTATAACGAAACACCATTCTAAACGTAAGCGACAGTTCATGCTTGATTGCTATCAAAGGATAATCGCAACTCCCACAGATAAAAAAATCCCCTGATACCAGACATCAGGGGATTTTTTATATGGGTAAAACTAATTGAAGAGACGCGCGCTCAAAAACTTATTTGTTAGTTACAGGCTTGGAGGCGGTCGTGGCTTTCGAATTCACCGCTGGTGTAGCCGGTGCAGGCTTTACTTCCATCGCTTTAGCCTTTGCTTCAGGCGTGACATCTGTTTTGGATTCAGACACGGCAGGTGCCTTAGTTGCCGGGGTTTTCTTTGGTGCAGTTCCAGACTTTGGCTGGCCATTTATTGTCAAGCCGGCTTCAGATAGTTTAACGGCACTTTTTTCACCAATGCCCTTCACCCGGGATTCAAAATCGGCCCAATCCTTAAAATTACCGCCTTTACTCCGTGCGTCAATAATCGCCTTAGAGGTAGCCGGACCGATACCCTTAATACTATCCAATGCAGCCTGATCAGCTTTATTCACGTCAACTTCCGCAAACGCTATACCAATGGATGCCATCACAGTAAGCACTGCCAACAATAATTTCTTAAACATATGAATACTCCCTAAATAGTTAAATGTCGATACTTCGCCTTACTACAGTCAACAGGACAAAAAGCCTAAACTTCACTCTTAATATCCAGTGACCTTGTTTAGCGATAACGAACTTTACAAAGAGTCGTTGACAGGAAAGAGCGAATTATCATAAAAATAACAATTTATCACAAATTAGGAAATAACTCCCCTTTCGAAACTGTTGCCGTGCCGAGCTTACCAACGACAATGCCACCAGCCCGGTTCGCGATCAATACCGCCTCCTGCATAGATTTCCCTTCGGCCAGCATGACTGCCATGGTAGCGATGACCGTATCACCGGCACCAGAGACGTCATAGACTTCACGCGCCATGGCCGGTACATTAATCACTTCAGTTGCCGTATACAACGTCATGCCTTCCTCTGAGCGCGTCAGCAATATGGCTTGCAGATCCAATTGCTGTCTTAATGCCTGTGCTTTTTCGGTTAGCTCTTGTTCGCTGTCCCAGTCACCGATGATTTGCCGCATTTCGGATTTATTTGGCGTCAGCATGGTTGCGCCCGCATAGCGCGAAAAATCACTGCCCTTAGGATCGACCAAAATTAGCTTACCAGCCTGCCTGGCGGCGGTGATCATCGTTGAGACGTTCACCAGACTGCCCTTGGCGTAATCAGACATCACAATCACATCATAATCAGCGATGAGGCCATTAAAGCGGCTTAATTTATCTCGCAGCACAGTGGCCGTCGGCTTCTCTTCAAAATCGATACGCAACAATTGCTGTTGCCTGCCGATGACGCGCAACTTGATGATGGTAGAGATCGCCTGATCGCGGTTGAGGTAACTTTCTATCCCTGCCTCTTGCAACAAATTCTCGACGATATTGCCAGCTTCATCCTGGCCTATCACACCTAACAGACCGGCAGTGACACCTAGTGCCACCGCATTGCGCGCAACATTGGCGGCACCACCGAGACGCTCTTCACGTCGCTCTACACGAACGATAGGTACCGGAGCTTCGGGCGATATCCGGTTGACCTCGCCGAACCAGTAACGGTCAAGCATCACATCACCGACTACCAGCATACGTTTCGCTAGATTTTTTTGCATATTTACGCTCAGCTGCGGGTTAGCACAGAGCGGCCAATGCCATGATATTCCACCCCCAGCTCAGTCATCACGGCAGGCTCGAATAAGTTGCGGCCATCAAAAATCACCGCTTGCTTCAGCTTCGCTTTGACTTGCTCGAAATCCGGACTGCGGAAAGCCTTCCATTCAGTCACGATCGCTAAGGCATCAGCCTGATCCAATGCGTCCATAGGATTGGTCGCATAATGAATATTTGCCAGTAGCTCAGGCGTATCGGCAAAATCCAATGCAAACACTCGTTTCGCCTCAGCCATAGAGACCGGGTCATAAACCGCTACCGTCGCCCCGGCACGCAATAATTCACTCAATAACACGCGCGAAGAAGCGGCGCGCATATCATCGGTATTTGGTTTAAAAGCCAGTCCCCAGATCGCGAAATGCCTGCCATTCAAGTCTGAACCGAAACGCTTCATGATTTTTGCGCCCAACACTTGCTTTTGCTTTTCATTCACGGCTTCGACCGCATGCAAGATCAACAAATCCTGTCCATAATCCTGCGCGGTACGTTCCAATGCCTGGACATCCTTAGGAAAGCAAGATCCCCCATAGCCACAACCGGCGTACAGGAAGCTATGCCCGATACGAGGATCTGAACCTATGCCATGACGCACAGCCTCGATATCAACCCCAACCTGATCTGCCAGATTAGCCAGTTCATTCATGAATGATATGCGGGTCGCCAGCATCGCGTTGGCTGCATACTTGGTGAACTCAGCGGAGCGGACGTCCATCCAGTAGGTACGCTCATGATTGCGATTGAATGGCGTGTACAGCTTTTTCATCTGCGCCCGGGCAAGGTTACCGAGCGAATTATCATCACATCCGATAACGATACGATCTGGACGCATGAAATCTTCAACTGCAGCCCCCTCCTTCAGAAACTCGGGATTCGAGACGACAGAAAATGTCGCAGTTGACGCGCACTGAGCCAGTTCATCCTGAATGGCTGCGGCGACCCGCTCTGCAGTCCCTACCGGCACCGTCGACTTATCGACGATAACCTTAAAACCCTTCATGTGCTTACCGATATTGCGCGCAGCGGCCAACACGTATTGTAAATCTGCCGAGCCGTCTTCATCCGGAGGCGTACCGACCGCAATAAACTGGACGTCACCGTGAGCGACACTGGCTGCCACATCAGTAGAAAACACCAGGCGCCCGGCGGCACGGTTACGCGCAACGATTTCATCAAGGCCCGGCTCATGAATAGGAATTCCGCCACTATTCAAAATTTCAATTTTGTTGTGATCGACATCCAGGCAAAATACATCGTTGCCTAACTCCGCTAAACAGGCGCCAGTAACCAACCCCACATAACCAGTACCAATAATTGTAATTTTCATGTTTTTTCACAGTCAAAAATAAATTTCTAATTCATGCCATTAAATTCTATCAAGTCCATCCACGGACTTATTGACTTAATTCATGACACTCAGCTCTTCGGTACGTCGCGGCGGGTAAGTTTCCCAGCGGCTGCAACCCGGACATTGCCAGTAAAATTGGCGCGCCTTAAAGCCACAATGCGAGCACTGATAGCGCGCCAGTTTTTGGGCATAGCCATGCACCAGATTCTTCACCATAGACAGTTCAGGCATTACCTCAGGTGCCGCCACCATCAGGCGCGCATCAAGTAATTTATCCAAGCCTAACAAAGTCGGCGTGCGCTTCAACTCGGCACTGACCAGTTGATTGGCCGCGTCTACACTATCTAGTTCCAACGTTGCCTTAAATACCACCTCAAGTAAATCGATAGACGGCGCCTCAGCGAGATAGCCTTTCAATAAATTCAAACCCTCTTGCGGCCGTTCCAGCGTCCTATAGCCATCCATCAGGCGCTGCGCCACCAAAGCGACATGCGGCACACTTTGTTGCTCCACGCGGCGCCACGATAACAAGGCACTTTCAACATCGCCGCTGGAGACTTGTACATCTCCGAGTAAAATTGCGGCACGTACATTGTGACGATCGGTCGCCAGCGCCTTATCCAGCATCGCAAGGGCTGCTGCGGAATTAGTGTGTACCAGTTCATCCTGCGCTAACTCACAATAAAACTGCGCGATTTCCTTCTGGCGTCCGCCGGCACCGGACTCCTGCAAAGCATGAGCGGCATCAATCGCACGCGCCCATTCTTTTTCACGCTGATAAATTTCCAACAAAGAACGGCGCGCCTGAATCGCGTAAGGTCCGGCAACAAGCTGGTTGAAGGTTTCTTCAGCGCGGTCCAATAAACCCGCCTTCAGATAATCCTGCCCCAATTCGAACATCGCCTGGGTTTGCTGTTCTAACGGTAAATCGGGACGAGACAAGAGATTCTGATGTACCCGGATCGCGCGCTCAGTTTCCCCTCTGCGGCGAAACAGGTTACCAAGAGCAAAATGCAACTCAACCGCTTCCGGATCTAGTTTTACTATGTCAATAAAGGCATCGATTGCTTTATCATGCTGGTCATTGAGCAGGTAATTTAAGCCTCTGAAGTAGCCATTCGGCAAGCCACGAGATTCAGCCAGCAATTGGCGAATATCCACCCGTGCCGCTATCCAGCCTAAAGAAAAAAATAGGGGTATACCCAACAACAACCAGATTTCAAATTCCATGTTTGTTCTATTCGCTTATGTATTAGGTATTTCGAATGCTATCAGGCTGTGGTGGCTGAGTGCTGGCGCGCTGCTCTGCCGCTCGCTCTTGCTCGATTTCGGCAATAGTTTTCTTATGCCTGGAAATATCCTTGCGGTGATGAAATACGATAGGTACCATCGCCAGAATACCTAGAATGGCACCGGACAAAAAAAACGCCAACAGTAAGATAACCAGAGGAGCAGATTGTGCGTAACCAAAAAAATAGTGCAGGGTGACGATCTGGTCGTTCTTTAATGCAAATCCGAAAAAGACGATGAACAAGATCACCGCCATAATTCTTGAAATAATTTTCATGCTTTACCTTATTTAACTTGGGTAATTAATGCCTGCGCCGCAGCGCTAGTAAATGTCACATCGCTATTTTTCACATACGGATGAAATTGTACGTGAAAAAAAACGGCATATCGGAAATCCGTTATGCCGTTTTCATTTCTGTTGCATTAGATGCTTGCTACCACTCAATCATCAAGGATAGGCTGCCCTACCATTGCATCGACTCTTTCGCGCAATTCCTTGCCTGGTTTAAAGTGCGGCACCCGCTTTTCAGGAACCATTACCTTATCACCGGATTTCGGGTTACGTCCAATACGTGGTGGCCGACTATTCAGAGAAAAACTGCCAAAACCACGAATCTCGATACGTTGAGCGGTAGACAAAGCATCCGTCATCGCATCGAGAATGGCCTTGACCGCGACATCCACATCTTTTGCGATCAGTTGTGGATATCGCTCTGCCAGCCGAGCAATTAGCTCCGACTTCGTCATAAATAAAGCCTCAATGACTTAGTTGGTGCTTAGTTCTTGTTGTCGAACTTTGCTTTCAACAATGCGCCCAGGCTTGTAGTGCCGGAAGCTGCATTGGAATTAGTGTCAGTTGACATTTTTTGCATAGCTTCTTGTGTTTCAGCGGAATCTTTTGCCTTGATAGACAATTGGATACCACGTGCTTTGCGGTCGATGTTCAACACCAGAGTTTCAACAGTGTCGCCAACTTTCAGGTGTGTACCGGCATCTTCCACGCGGTCGCGGGAGATTTCGGATGCACGCAGGTAGCCTTCAACTTCGTCAGCCAATTGAATGACTGCGCCTTTTGCTTCAACAGACTTAACAGTACCAGTAACGATGGCACCCTTGTCGTTCATTGCGCAATAGTTGTTGAATGGATCGCCTTCGAGTTGCTTAACGCCCAGGGAAACACGCTCACGCTCAACGTCGATAGCCAGAATGATGGCTTCCAGTTCGTCACCTTTCTTGAAGCGACGTACGGCTTCTTCGCCGGTTTCGTTCCAAGACAGATCAGACAAATGTACCAGACCGTCGATGTTACCGGACAAACCGATAAATACGCCGAAATCAGTGATAGATTTGATTGCGCCTTTGAGCTTATCGCCCTTCTTGTGGTTGATCGCGAAATCATCCCAAGGATTAGCTTTGCACTGCTTCATACCCAGGCTGATACGACGACGGTCTTCGTCGATTTCCAGAACCATAACTTCAACTTCGTCGCCCAATTGAACAACTTTGTTTGGTGCAACGTTTTTGTTAGTCCAGTCCATTTCGGAAACGTGTACCAAACCTTCGATACCCTGCTCGACTTCAACGAATGCGCCGTAGTCGGTCAGGTTCGTTACTTTACCGAACAAACGGGTGTGTTGTGGGTAACGACGTGACAGACCTGTCCATGGATCGTCGCCCAGTTGTTTTACACCCAGGGAAACACGGTTCTTCTCTTGATCAAACTTCAGGATCTTAGCAGTGATCTCTTGACCGACTGTCAATACTTCTGAAGGATGACGCACACGACGCCATGCCAGATCAGTGATGTGCAACAGACCATCGATACCACCCAGATCAACGAATGCGCCGTAGTCAGTGATATTTTTTACGATACCGACGACCACTGTGCCTTCTTTCAGTGTTTCCATCAGTTTTTGACGCTCTTCGCCCATGGATGCTTCAACTACAGCACGACGGGACAGAACAACGTTGTTACGCTTACGATCGAGCTTGATAACCTTGAATTCCATGGTCTTGCCTTCGTAAGGAGTTGTATCCTTAACTGGGCGTGTGTCAACCAAAGAACCTGGCAAGAAAGCGCGGATGCCGTTCGTCAGAACAGTCAAACCACCTTTAACTTTGCCATTAACTGTACCAGTAACGATCTCGCCAGACTCCAACGCTTTTTCCAGCGCGAGCCAAGAGGCCAGACGTTTAGCTTTGTCACGGGACAGGATAGTGTCGCCGAAACCGTTTTCCAGCGAATCAATCGCTACGGAAACGAAATCACCGATGTTAACTTCCAGTTCACCTTGGTCGTTTTTGAATTCTTCAACAGGGATAAAGGCTTCAGATTTGAGGCCAGCGTTCACGATCACGAAATTGTGGTCGATACGAACGACTTCAGCAGAAATCACTTCACCGGAACGCATATCTTGACGTGACAGGGATTCTTCGAACAAAGCTGCGAAGCTGTCTGCGCCGGTAGCGAAATCTTGGGACATGAAAACAGTAGACATAATATTCACGAGTTAGCCGGAATAGTGCAAAGGCGCTATTTACCGGGAAAGATTAAAACAATCTCACGCATACTTTATGGGTAGTACGCGAGAACTTTTCCTTTGGACAACTGAATTATTTTAATAACTCAGGTCGAAAGTTTTACTGCATTGACATACAAATCCAACACGGTTTGTACAGCCTGATCGACTGTCATCTCAGAAGTATCTAAAATATATGCCCCTGGTGCGGGCTTCAGCGGGGCAGCGCTACGGGCAGTATCTCTCGCATCACGCTCAGCCAAATCTTTTACCAAGTCTTCCATAGTAGCAGGAAATCCCTTTTCTTTCAATTGCTTATATCTGCGACTAGCGCGCGCATCGACACTTGCCGTTAAGTACACTTTCTGTGTTGCATCGGGGAAAATAACGGTCCCCATATCCCGCCCATCGGCCACCAGGCCAGGCGCATACCGGAACGCCACCTGCAAATCAAACAAGGCCTGGCGCACCTTGGGCAATACCGCAATTTTGGAAGCGGCTACGCCTATCGCCTCGGCACGCACGGCATCGGTGACATCCTCACCATCAAGCAGCACATGGCCTTTAACGAATTGGCAAGGCAATACACGCGCCAGATTAGCCAGCGCTTCCTCATCATCGAGTGCGACCCCATGACGCGATGCCGACAAGGCAGTCAGGCGATACAGGGCACCGGAATCCAGATAGTGGAAACCCAGATGCTTGGCCACCCTATGCGCGACAGTTCCCTTGCCGGAAGCGGTAGGTCCATCAATGGTAATAACCGGAACTGTCAAAATAACTCCTTGTGATTGATCTTGGCAAACGCCTCAAAATAGTCGGGAAAGGTTTTTGCCACACATTTCGGATCATTGATGCGCATGGCTGCGCCACGTCGCGCCTTGCCATCAAGCGTTGCCAAAGAAAAACACATTGCCATCCTATGGTCATCATAGGTATCGATAGTGGCAGGCTGTATCTGTGCCGGCGGCGTCACTTTCATATAGTCTTCACCCTCTTCGACTAGCGCGCCGAGCTTGCGCAATTCGGTGGCCATCGCAGCGATCCTGTCGGTCTCCTTAACGCGCCAACTGGCGATATTGCGCAACACCGTGGTGCCATTGGCGTATAAGGCGGCGATCGCGATCGTCATGGCGGCATCGGGAATATGATTGAAATCCATATCGATAGCCTGCAATACGCCGTTCGACTTGGCCTCTATCCAGTTGTCGCCACGGGTAATGCTAGCGCCCATTTGCTCCAGCGCTTCGGCAAAGCGCACGTCACCTTGTATGCTGTTTAAACCTACACCCTCAACCCTGATCGGGCCACCGGCAATGGCGCCAGCCGCCAGAAAATACGAAGCGGACGAAGCGTCGCCCTCAACATGAATCTCGCCTGGCGAGACATAATGCTGACCGGCCTTAATGGTAAATGCCTGCCAGCCATCGCGCTGCACCTCTACGCCAAAACGCTGCATCAAGTTCAAGGTGATCTCTATATACGGCTTGGAAATGAGTTCGCCGACCACTTCAATCACCACATCATGCTGCTGCGCCATCAAAGGAGCAGCCATCAGTACCGCCGTCAAAAACTGACTGGAAACATTGCCCTTCACCTGCATGCGCTGCGCGTGCATATGACCGCGCCGGATATGCAGCGGAGGAAAGCCCGGATTACCGGTATACGTAATTTGCGCACCGACTGCATTGAGCGCATCGACCAGATCACCAATTGGCCTTTCGTGCATACGTGCCACGCCATGTACGGTGTAGTCGCCGCCAAGCACTGCCAGAGCTGCCACCAAAGGACGGATCGCGGTACCGGCATTGCCCATGAATAAATCGGCCTGATGCTTAGGAAACACGCCGCTGACGCCTTGCACCGTGTAATTTTGGGTAGAGCCATCCTGCGTCCAGTGCACGCCGAGCGCATGCAAGGCATTAAGCATCACCAGAGTATCGTCCGAGGCCAGCAAATCCAAGATGTGTGTCTCGCCTTTGGCCAGCGCAGCCAGCAACAGAATCCGATTGGAAATACTTTTAGAGCCTGGCAAACGCACCACGCCCTCAACCTCCATGGCCGGATGCAAATCAATGTAGTGCGGATATTGCTTACTTTGTTGAGTCATACTTGATCTCTAGATTTTGTAGATGATGTACTTATTAGATTGATTTCAGGGACAACAATCCCTTGTCGCGAACTCAGTCGCCACCGTCCTTGCGTTGCTTCTCTGCCGATTCTATCGCAGTTATCCAGTTATGCCTGGCCTGCTGGGCATTTGCATAAACTGCCTCAATCGCCGCGGCATCCCCTGCCTGCAAATAAGCGCGCAAGCGTGCCAATTGCCCGGTATAGGAATCGAGTTCCTGCAACATTGCCTCACGGTTAGCCAGCGTAATATCCCGCCACATTTCAGGCGATGATCCTGCGATACGGGTAAAGTCGCGAAACCCGCTGGCGGCATATTGAAATAGTCGCTCCGCGTGCGGCTTTCTGGCGATATCGTCGACCAGCGCATACGCCAGCAAATGCGGCAAATGGCTGACCGAGGCAAATACGGCATCATGCTCGGCCGGACTCAAATAATGAATAATGGCGCCGCATTGGCGCCAGGCGGCAGCTACCAGATCGAGGTCCGCCTGGGCATTTTCGGGTAAGCGGGTAATCACTACTTTCTTACCCACATACAAATCGGTCAGGGCGGCATCGGGGCCATTCAGTTCGCGGCCGGCAATAGGATGCGCCGGAACGAATTGCGCCAACTTATCGCCCAGCATTTCACGTGCTGCAGCCACCACATCGGCCTTGGTACTGCCGGCATCGGCCACTACCGTTCCCGGCTGCAAGTGCGGTTGTATCGCGGATAAAATGGCAGCGGTTTGCGCTACCGGCGCGGCGATCAAAATAAGATCGGAACCACGTACCGCATCTTCAACCGAACCGGCAATCTGATCTATGATGCCCAGTTGCTGAGCGCGCTGCAAGGAAGCCAGACTACGCCCAACCCCCACCACCTGCTGCACCGCTCCCGCTTTTTTTAACGCCAGCGCAAAAGACCCGCCGATCAAACCTACCCCGAAGATCGCGATACGCTTAAATACTTGCGAGCCCGGCTCTCTGTCATTCGCCATCAAAACACCATTCTTTTATATCAGGGAAGGGAACTTCTAAAAATCCGTTACTCGAGCGCATCGCGGCGTTACAACCCCTCGCAATACCGACGTATCGCTCCGACCCGCGCCTTGCGCTGCACCCCGATTAACAGGCTTTTAGAAGCTCCCGGAACAATGACTCAATCTCCATGCGGCTTCCCGGCCAATTTTGCCCCGTAAGGCGCATGGATACTACGCGTCCAATTCTGGGAACTTCCAATACCCATTTCTAGAGTGCATACCTTTGTTGCACATCCTCGCAATACCGACGTATTACTCCGCTGCGCTTTGCGGTCTGTATCTCTATAAATGAAGTTTTCAGAGCTTCCCTCCTCACATCAACAAGCGCATTAACAGGCGCTATACCACGCTACACCGTGCAGGGATATGAACCAAGCACCTTGAAGAAGGCTGCATTATCATTGAGCTCAGCCATGGCTGCCGCCACCTTGGCATCCATCACATGACCTTCGACATCCACGTAGAAATAGTATTCCCAATTGCCGGTACGTGCCGGACGCGACTCAAAACGCGTCATCGAAACACTGTGTTTCGACAAGGGTGCCAGCAGGTTATATACGGCGCCAGCCTTATTCGGCACCGCCAGCACCAGCGAAGTCTGATCCTTGCCGCTAGGCGTCGTATGCAAGCGTCCTATCACCGCAAAACGGGTACGATTATGCGGATCATCCTGGATATGCGCGCTGACTATGCCCAGATGATATTGATGTCCGGCGATTTCGCTGGCGATCGCCGCTACGCTGAAATCACCGCTAGCCATACGGGCGGCTTCCGCATTGGAAGCGACCGCCTGACGTTCCACATGAGGATAGTGCTGATTGAGCCAAGCCTGACATTGCGCCAAGGCTTGCGAATGGGCGCAGATACGGGTGATACCTTCCATATTGCCGGATTTACTCATCAAACTATGTTGGACCGGAATTGCCAGCTCGCCACTAATGGCAAGACTGGTTTGCAATAGCAAATCAAGGGTACGGTTAATCGCGCCCTCAGAAGAATTCTCGATAGGCACCACGCCAAAATCAGCAGTACCGGCCTCAGTGGCGCGGAATACTTCGTCGATAGACACGCATGGCAAAGCCTGAATCGCATGACCAAACTGCTGATACACGGCCTGCTCACTGAAGGTGCCGACTGGCCCCAGAAAAGCCACCACCACGCGGCGCTCCAGAGCGCGGCAGGCAGACATGATTTCACGGAAAATTAGCTGCACGTCGTCGCTATTGAGCGGACCAGGATTGCGTTCGGCCACGCCGCGCAACACCTGAGCCTCGCGCTCAGGGCGAAATACCGGCGCATTGGTTTCTGCCTTCAGATGGCCAACCGCCTCCGCTACACGGGCGCGCTGATTCAGCAAATCAAGGATCTGGGCGTCGATTGCATCGATCTGATGACGCAGGGGGAGTAATTTATTGTCGCTCATAATTAACCTAAAAACCGTTTTGTATTCTTATAAGGCTGCGGCCGGACAGCACCGGCAGCACTGAACATATTACCTGACTCCCGCCCGGCTTTTGGCTTGGTTCGTCAGCGCCACGGTTTCCAGGTGATGGTGTTGTTCCATGCGAAGAAAGGGCTAACGACGGGAAGTGACTAACTATAGCTTTTCGGCGGGCACCACTTCAGGTCGCGCCCACCTTTAGCGTCAAACGCTTTATGCGTGACTAATGGCAAATTCCTGCATAAAACTCACAAGCGCCTGTACACCTTCGATAGGCATGGCGTTGTAAATCGAAGCGCGCATACCACCGACTGATTTATGTCCCTTCAATTGCAGTAAACCACGCTCTTTTGCCGCCGCAAGAAATGCCGCGTTATGCGATTCATCGCGCAAGAAAAAGGGAATGTTCATGCGCGAACGGCAATCCTTCGCGATACGATTGACATAAAAATCGGAAGTGTCCAGATAGTCATAAAGCAACTGCGCTTTTGCGATATTTTTCAATTCCATTGCCGCAACGCCGCCCTGGCGCTTGAGCCACTGAAACACCAAACCAGCAATATAGATCGCATAGGTTGGCGGAGTGTTGTACATGGAATCATTGTCGGCGACAATTTTCCAGTCGAAGGCGGAAGGACAGCACGGCAAGGCATGTCCGAGCAAATCTTCACGTACGATGACGATCGTCAATCCGGCCGGACCGATATTTTTCTGTGCGCCGCCAAAAATCACGCCATATTTGGAAACATCAATCACGCGAGACAAGATATGCGAAGACATATCAGCAACGATAGGGGCATCTGCGGTATCGCCAGCCACCTCCGGCGTGAAATGATATTCAACGCCGTCTATGGTTTCGTTGGTGCACAGATGCACATAGGCAGCGTCTTTCGACAAGTTCCAGCTAGCACGCGCCGGCACTGCCGTATACCCGCTTACTTCGGCAGACGCGGCAATATTTACGTTGCCGTACTTGCGCGCTTCTTTTATCGATTTACCTGACCATGATCCGGTATGGATAAAATCGGCAGTCGCCGGCTGCGGTTTGCGCCCCATCAGATTCATAGGGACGATGGCATTCTCGCCCAGACCGCCACCTTGCAAAAACAAGATTTTGTAGTTATCCGGAACCGCCAGCAATTCACGCAAATCACTTTGAGCCGCCGCAATAATCGACATAAATTCCGCACCGCGGTGACTCATTTCCATGACCGACATGCCACTACCATGCCAATCAAGCATTTCTGCCGCGGCCTGCTGCAACACTTCTTTTGGCAAGACCGCCGGTCCTGCCGAAAAATTGTAGATAGTCGCCATACTATTACTCCGCAGTTCCTGCATCAGCACCCGCATCGGTATCAGCGGCGTCAACTGCAGTATCAACTACGGCATCTAATACCGCATCTACTACCACTCCCGCTTCAGCATCCAACTCGGTATCGACATCAGTCTCAACAATACGCTGCAGACCGGACAATTTAGTACCATCTTCAACTGCGATCAAGGTCACGCCTTGAGTTGCCCTACCCATTTCACGGATCTCGGCAACACGGGTACGGATCAATACGCCACCGGTAGTAATCAACATGATTTCGTCGCTAGTATCGACCAGAGTCGCCGCAACCACTTTGCCGTTACGTTCGGAAGTCTGGATCGCGATCATGCCTTTGGTACCGCGACCATGACGCGTGTATTCCGCGATAGGAGTACGTTTACCGTAACCATTTTCAGTCGCGGTCAATACCGATTGCTGCTCGTTCTCGGCAACCAGCAAGGCGATGACTTGCTGACCTTCTTCCAGATTCATACCGCGAACGCCACGCGCCGTACGGCCCATAGGACGTACGTCGTTTTCATCAAAACGTACTGCCTTGCCAGAATCGGAGAACAACATGACGTCATGCTTACCATCGGTCAGGGCGGCGCCGATCAGGAAATCACCTTCATCGAGCGCAACCGCGATAATGCCGGCCTTACGCGGATTACTGAAGTCATTCAACGGTGATTTTTTCACGGTTCCGAGACTAGTTGCCATGAAGATGTAATGATCTTCAGGGAAACTGCGGTTTGCGCCGGACAAAGGCAGAATGACCGTGATTTTTTCACCATCGAGCAACGGGAACATATTCACGATAGGCTTGCCGCGTGAATTGCGTGAACCTTGCGGCACTTCCCATACCTTCAACCAGTACAGGCGACCACGATTACTAAAGCACAGAATATAGTCATGCGTATTGGCGACAAACAATTGCTCAATCCAGTCGTCATCCTTAGTCGCCATCGCCTGCTTACCGCGACCGCCGCGTTTCTGCGCACGGTACTCAGAGACGGGTTGCGACTTCATGTAACCGGTGTGTGACAAGGTCACCACCATATCCAAAGGCGTGATTAAATCTTCGGTTTCCAGATCGGTTGCATTGTGAACGATCTCGGAGCGGCGTACGTCCTTATTGCAGGCACCGTATTCATTCATGCAGAGGGTCAGTTCGTCAGTGATGATCACCGTAACGCGCTCAGGCTTAGACAAAATATCGAGCAAGTCGGCAATTTCGGCCATCACGTCCTTGTATTCATTTACGATCTTGTCTTGTTCCAGACCAGTCAGGCGTTGCAAACGCATTTGCAAGATTTCTTGCGCCTGATCATCGGACAGCTTATACAAGCCATCTTGCTGAATACCGTAATGCTTAGGCAGACTCTCAGGACGGAACGCTTCTATACCAGCTGGATTATCAGCGGCGGTACGGGTCAGCATCTCGCGCACCATGGAGCTATCCCAGGCACGATTCATCAACTCTAACTTCGCCATCGGTGGCGTTGGCGCTGCCTTGATAATAGCGATGAAATCATCGATATTTGCCAGCGCAACAGCCAAACCTTCCAGCACGTGACCGCGTTCGCGCGCCTTGCGCAATTCAAATACGGTACGACGCGTCACCACTTCACGGCGATGTGACAGGAAGCACTCCAGCATCTGCTTCAGGTTCAGCAACTTAGGTTGGCCATTTACCAGCGCCACCATATTCATACCAAAGGTATCTTGCAGTTGCGTTTGCTTGTACAGATTATTCAAGACAACTTCCGGTACTTCACCGCGCTTGAGCTCAATTACGACGCGCATACCAGACTTATCTGACTCATCGCGAATATCGGAAATACCCTCGAGCTTTTTATCGCGGACGTTTTCGGCGATGCGTTCCAACAGGGATTTCTTATTCACCTGGTACGGCAATTCATCAACGATGATCGCGGTACGTCCCTCTTTACCGTACTCTTCAAAGTGTGTCTTGGCACGCATCACCACACGACCGCGACCGGTACGATAACCGTCACGCACACCAGAAACACCGTAAATAATCCCGGCAGTCGGGAAGTCAGGGGCGGGAATAATCTCGATCAACTCATCAATCGTGCAATCTGCATTGCGCAGGACATGCAAAGCACCGTTGATGACTTCAGTAATATTATGCGGAGGAATATTGGTCGCCATACCCACGGCAATACCGGAAGCGCCGTTAATCAGCAAGTTCGGAATGCGGGTAGGCAAAACCGAAGGCTCTTTTTCCTTACCGTCATAGTTAGGAACGAAATCGACAGTTTCCTTTTCGATATCAGCCAAAATTTCATTGGCAATCTTGTCCAGGCGGCACTCGGTATAACGCATCGCAGCGGCGTTATCACCATCAACAGAACCAAAGTTACCCTGACCATCCACCAAGGTGTAACGCAGGGAAAAGTCCTGCGCCATACGAACCAGCGTGTCATAGATCGAAGCATCACCGTGCGGGTGATACTTACCCATAGTTTCACCGACCACACGTGCGCACTTCACAAACGGGCGGTTATATACGTTGTTCATTTCGTGCATCGCGAACAATACGCGTCTGTGCACAGGCTTCAAACCGTCACGTACATCTGGCAAGGCGCGGCCTACGATAACGCTCATGGCGTAATCGAGGTAGCTCTTGCGCATTTCTTCTTCAAGGGAAATCGGGAGTGTTTCTTTAGCGAATTGATCCATTGGCAGGCCGGCAGATTTAGAGCTTGGTTGATAATAGCGAGCTAACAATCAGAAGATCATTAACGTCGTGCACAAAAAACTTTTCTCTAATTGCATTTTAATAATGCATTCGACAACAAGTATTTTTTAGTGCTGAACTCCCGATTCTAACATGCCTACCCGTCATCAACATCGTTTTTAAGTCCATTAAGGAAACAGTCAGCATCACTCAAATGCAAAAACCTTATCAGCCGAAAATTTCGGACTACGCAGAGAAAATTTTGACAAAAAACACAATCGCAATCAAAGGCACAACAATACTGAAGCCTGACAGCACACCTGAAACGGGAATCTCCGTCAATTGAATGCAAGCAGGACAACTTACTGCTTGCAATCCACAAGCAGACGTCAATACTCCATAAACACAGAATTGCTGCACCCGCACAAATACTTGCCAGCAGTCATCTTCGCATCACTTTTTTCAAGCATGAAATAATTCAAATACTGAAAGTACAATTAAATAGACAAAAAAACAGGCAAAAAGGGTACTTATCAGACGTTTTTTTACGAAGCAACAGGATTCAACGTACTTTACAGAGCTCAAAGCAAAACGAAAATTCCCAAGCAACTACCCGCACTGCAGCAGAAATACAACAAAATGCATAAAATGCTACTTTACCAACTTAAGTCACTAGCCTAGACCCTGTTTTTATGTCAAAATGTTGTACAAGTACGATACTTTTTAGGTATTTGTTTAACGTTGTGACACAGTATTGTCATCAAGCACGTGGTAGTATCCGGTTTTATGCAGTCTTTTGCGCAGTTAATCTGCGGTAATCTCACTCGAGAAGAGAAATATGAAAATTTTAGTCAAACTCGTTATTGCAGCGTCCGCAGTTGTCGCTTTTTCCGCATCCGCACAAACAGTGACGGATATCACCGCAAAAACTCCAAACAGCGCCTACGTTCAAGACGCTCGCGGTGTTATCGCACGTGACCCGTTCGGTCTGTGCTGGAGAACAGGTTACTGGACACCAGCAGATTCCGACGCAGTTGTAGGTTGCGACGGCGTTGTTGCTAAAGCGGCTCCAGTTGTTGCAGCTGCTCCAGTTGCCGCTCCAGTTGCTCCAGTTAAGGCAGCTCCAGTTGCACCGACATCTGAAAAAGTCACTTTTGCAGCTGACGCTTTCTTTGACTTCGACAAAGCAGTTCTGAAGCCAGAAGCAAAAACAAAGCTGGATGACATGGCCGCAAAACTGAAAGGTATCAACCTGGAAGTTGTTATCGCTGTTGGTCACACTGACTCTGTTGGTTCCGATGCTTACAACCAAAAATTGTCTATCAAACGTGCTGAAGCCGTTAAAGCTTACCTGGTAAGCAACGGTGGTATCGAAGCTAGCCGTGTTTACACTGAAGGCAAAGGCAAAAAACAACCTGTTGCTGACAACAAAACTGCTGAAGGCCGCACTAAAAACCGTCGCGTAGAAATCGAAGTTGTCGGTACACGCGCTGTGAAAAAATAATTAAATAAACCGTCAAGGTTTGTTTATCAAAAACCCCGCTTAGGCGGGGTTTTTTATTGTCCATGCTGATCTCGCCACTCCATTACTGACCCACTCCGCACTTATCTCTTTTTCAACCAGCCACGATCAAGCTTTCTCAAGGTACGAGCATGGGAAATCAGGCAGCAACAACCGAAGTGACATAAAATAACAACCTATCCTATATAAATAATCTGATTATTTTTATCGCCACACTTTTGACACCCCAATCCATGACTAACCTGAACGCCGACCCCGCAGAAATCCAGAAATTCAGTGACCTCGCCCATCGTTGGTGGGATCCCACTTCTGAATTTCGCCCTTTACATGAAATCAATCCTTTGCGCCTTGAATGGATTAATAATTGCGTAGCCTTATCCGGGAAAAACGTCATTGACATAGGCTGCGGCGGCGGCATCCTGGCAGAGTCTATGGCGAGAAAAGGCGCGAAAGTGACCGGTATCGACCTCTCCGACAAGGCACTCAAAGTTGCCGATTTACACGGACTAGAATCAGGAATTAGCGTACGTTACGAAAAAATCGCTGCAGAAGACATGGCTGACCGTGAAGCCGGGCAATACGATGTAGTTACTTGCATGGAAATGCTGGAACACGTTCCCGACCCTGCATCCATCATTCGCGCCTGTGCAAAATTGGTCAAACCTGGTGGACACGTGTTTTTCTCCACATTGAACCGTAACGCAAAGTCTTACCTGTTTGCCGTAATTGGTGCCGAGTACTTATTGCAAATGCTGCCAAAAGGTACGCATGATTACGCCAAATTTATTACGCCTGCAGAATTGTCTCAAGCCATCCGCAATGCAGGCCTGGAACTGAACGCGATCAAAGGCATGAGCTATAACCCATTGAGTAAAATCTATTCGCTCAACCAGGATACCAGCGTTAATTACCTGGTCGCCTGCACTCGCCCCGCCTAAATCAAAGCACGCGTCATCTCATCCTTAGACTATGACATGACGCGCATTACACTCGCGACACCATGAAACTTGCACGCCCACAAGCGATATTATTTGACCTCGACGGAACGCTGGCAGATACCGCCCCGGATCTTGCCGCCGCCGTCAACCTGATGCGAACCTCACGCGGCCTCACCGCCGCGCCTTACGACAGCCTACGGCCGTTCGCCTCGGCAGGTGCGCGCGGTCTGCTCGGCGCTGGATTCGGCATCACTCCCGAACAAGACGGATACGAAGCGATGCGCATAGAGTTTTTAAGCAACTATGAATCATCGATTGCGGAACTCAGTCATCTGTTCGCGGACATCTCCACGCTTCTGGATGGCTTGAGTGCACTGAATTTACCCTGGGGCATAGTTACCAATAAAGCGGCCAGGTTTACCGATCCTCTCGTACCACTTTTGGGCCTGCATGATGCCGCATGCATCATCTCAGGAGACACCACTGCTCACGCCAAACCCCACCCGGAACCTTTGTTTGAAGCGGCCCGCCGCATCAATATCGATCCACTCCTATGCTGGTACATAGGCGATGACTTAAGGGATATTCAGGCTGGCCAGGCGGCGGGCATGATTAGCCTCGCCGCTGCATGGGGTTATTGCGGAGCCTCAGAACCACTCCATTGGAACGCTGATGTGACTCTTGCAAACCCTATGGAATTGCTGGAATTAATACGCACCACAGATTTGCCTAACAAAGGCTCTTGAAACTACAGGACACGCCCCCAATTATTGAGGTATACTGAACACGCTTTGGGGACGACCAGGTTTCGACAGGGGTTGCAAAGCAGTGCAGGGCATACCGAGGCCTGACTACCTCGTAAATACAATCAGAAATATATAACTGCAAACGATAACTCGTACGCATTAGCAGCTTAATTGCTTGCTAACTCTACACCGCTTCTTCCCTAGGGCGGGCTGGTAACAGCAGTAGAGTCATTCATAGGGAATCGTCTTAGGTCGGGTTACTTGGCTCAGGATTAAATAATTGTGCTGTTTTTCAAGTTGACTTGTATAGGCGATCGCTCCCCTAAAGCAAAGGGCAGCTTATCTTCCTCATCTTCTGGCGCGCGTTGCAGCGCTGGATCCGGGTTGCGTGAGCGCTCCATCAGCTCGGCCAGCAAGAAAAAAGCTGCCACCGCAAAGGTCGAGCTAGGCAAATAATATAGCGCCCCTGCAGTCAGCGCGGGGTTGGCAAAACCGAGTACGCTCATCAAGGTACCAGCCGATACGATCACCGCAAAGGCGGCCAGACGCGCCGGTCTTTGCGCACTGAGCATACCGACAGCGCCGAAGGCCAGCGTCAGCATACCGCCCCACAGCAGCCAGTCCTTACCAAAGCCAGCCGATGCGCCCGCCTCGGCTGAAAACAGTAAAGTAGAAAGCCGCAACAGCACGAAAATCCCGACCTTGGTCAACAGCGCAAACACGGCGGCGGCCGGGGCACTCGCCGCACTGTAGGCGGGCACCAGCCAAAAGTTCAGCGGCCACAAGGCTGCCTTAGCCAAAAAAGCCACCGCCAGAATAGCGCAACCGGCGTGTAGTAAGCCCCTATCCGCACTCAACACCGTCGGTATCTTGGCTGCCAGATCAGCCATATTCAAAGTACCTGCAACACCGTAGATCAAGGCCGCGCCTATCAAAAACAGGGAGGATGCGGCCAGATTAATTCCCAGATAATGTAGTCCTGCCCTGACCCGTGCCGGCCCGCTACCATGCAAGAGCAAACCATACGAAGCGGCCAGCATCACCTCAAAAAACACGAATAGATTGAACAAATCGCCGGTCAAAAACGCCCCATTCAAACCCATGATCTGAAACTGCAACAACACATGAAAATGTGCACCAGCCTTATGCCAGCGCGCCACCGAAAATAGCAAGGCGAGTAAGACGACTATGCCCGCCACCACCAGCATCAGCGCCGACAAGTGATCGAGCACCAGCACAATCCCAAACGGCACATCCCAGTTAGAGGGCAGATACACGCCAAAGCCCTGCGGCTGCGCCTTGTCTATTGCCACGCTGAGCATCAGGAACACCGCCACCGCCAAATTACAGACAGTGGCCAGCAGCGACAGCAAGACCTTGCGTTTATGCCGCTTCTCGCCCAACATCAACAATAAACTGGCAGCGATCAGCGGTACCAGGATAGGTGCCATGGTCAGATGCGGCATCAAAGCCGCATTCGCGATCAAGGCCCATTCATTAAGCAAGGCCATCATGACTGCTGCTCCGGTTCTGGTTCCGGACTTGGATCTGGCGTGCCATCCACATGATCGTTGCCAAAGAAACCGCGCTGCGCCAGCATCACCACCAAAAATAAGGCTGTCATGGCAAAACCGATCACGATCGCGGTCAGCACCAGGGCCTGCGGCATAGGATCGATGTAATGTTGCAGCGTGGTCGGTACCCCAGCCGCCAGCACCGGTTCTTTATCGACGGCTAAACGCCCCATGCTGAAGATGAACAGGTTGACTGCATAGCCCAACAAAGCGAGGCCGATGATGACTTGATAGGTACGCGCTCTGAGTAGTAGCCAGACCCCGCAACTGGTAAGCAGGCCGATGGCACAGGCCATGACGATTTCCATTAGGCGCTCCCTTCGGTAGTTGGTGTGTGATAGCCCGCATCAACTTGCGCATCGACGTCTGCTTCTGTTTCTGCTGCACGCAATTTACCGCGATGACCGCGCACCGCCTGATGGCCCAGAGCAGTGAGTATCAATAAGGTCGCCCCCACCACCAGACTAAACACGCCTATATCGTAAAACAAGGCGCTGGCGATATGGATTTCACCTAACCAAGGTAAATGCAGATGCGCGGTATGGGTGGTCAGGAAAGGATAGCCGAAGAAAAAAGAACCCAGCCCGGTAGTGGTTGCCATCAGCAAACCAAAAGCGATCCAGCGTTGCGGCCTTAGCCGTATATTTGCCTCTACCCACAAAGTGCCTGAGACTATGTATTGCAAAATAAATGCGGTAGATAAAACCAATCCTGCGACAAAACCGCCACCCGGTTGATTGTGACCACGCATAAATAAATGTACGGCAATTAGCACCGAGATCGGCAGCAGCAAGCGCACCAGCACCGCAGGCACCAGCAGATAACCACTGGCTGTATCGGTCGCAGTATTGGCATGCACCAGATCGGTGGCGATATCAGCGGCTAACAGGCGCTGCTGCAAAGGTAGTTGCTTACTCTCTGGTGCCGGACGAAAGCGTCGCAGCAGCGCATACACTGTCAATGCCACGATGCCCAGCACCGAGATTTCACCCAGAGTATCAAGGCCACGAAAATCAACCAGCATGACATTGACGACATTGGTGCCGAAGCCCTCGGGTAAAGCACGTTCCAGGAAAAACGGCGAAATACTTTGCGGAAAATCGCGACTCATCATGGCATACGACAGCAACGTCATGCCAGCGCCCGCCATCAGCGCCAGCAGCAGGTCGCGCCCGCGTCGGCCCATGCGCCTGGCCCTGGAAGTTAAACTCTCAGAGTTTACTTCAAGCGCCTCCAAAGCGGCGATACGCTTGGGTAACCAGCGCAATCCTAGCAAGGGGTAACCAGCGTCGGCCCATGCGCCTGAAGCCGGTGCCGAGAACCAGGCAAAAGTGGAAGCGCCGTCAATCTGTGAAATTTGCTGGCCCAGACACAGGCCAGTGCCGCACTGCACCGATCAGCCAGAGCAGCGCGAAGATAGGTGAAAACGGCAACAGCGTGTTTGCCCTTGCGTGGCCAGCGTTGCGGCAATCAGTAGCACGCTCACCAAAGCGCGTCGAAACGCCGGCTAGAGAGTAGTCGTAACAGCACGCGCAACAGACTGAAACAATTTTTGCAACGTCGTGACAGTCTCTACCGATAACTGGGTCAATGCCATCCGAGCGCCAGGCAAAAGTAATCGGCGGTACAAAGTCCTGCGACACCCATCAATGCCAGCGCCGTCAATCTGTGAAATTTGCTGGCCCAGACACAGGCCAGTGCCGCACTGCCACCGGCCAGAGCAGCGCGAAGATAGGTGAAAACGGCAACAGCGTGCGCTCACCTGCTTGGATGTCCTGCCCTTGCGTGGCCAGCGTTGCGGCAATCATCAGCCAGCGCTCAAACCAACAGTAGCCGTAATAACTGGTCAAAGCCCAGCAAGACTGTACATCAACTGCGCTACCAGTTGCCCCAAAATTTTGATGCCCTGCTCTAACTCTCTATCCCAGGGCCGCCCAATGTTGAGGCGCATAAAATGCGCGTACTTGGCCGAATTGGAAAACATCACCCCCGGTGTGAAGGCAATACCTTCGCTGACTGCCAATCGCAGCAAAGCCAGGCTATCGACTTTCTCCGGCAGCTCAAGCCATAGCCACCAACCGCCGGCCGGACTGATCACTAGCGTACCCGCCGGAAAATAACGCCGTACCGCAGCCAGCACCAGCGGAATATTCGCCACCAGCCGTTCGCGCAATTTACGCAGATGCGATGGCAGTGCGCCGCTGTGCAAGAACTCAGCCAGCACCGCCTGCTCAAACAAGGGAGTCACTAAGGAATGGCTCAATTTCAAAGCGGCGATGCGGGCGTGATAACGGCCACCGGCGATCCAACCGAGCCGAAATGCCGGAGCCATACTTTTACTGCAAGAGCCGCAATAAATCACGTGACCATGTCTGTCCCAGGCCTTGACCGGCTGCGGACGCTCGGCTTCGTGCGACAGGTCGCCAAAGACATCATCCTCGATCAGGGCGATGTCGTAGTGCTCTACCAGTTTTAGCAAGCGCCGCTTGTTTTTTTCCGACATGGCGCAGCCCAGCGGATTCTGGAAATTCGGCATCGCGACGATCGCCTTTACACCGGCATGATGCTCCAGTGCATATTCCAGCGCCTCCAGGCTGATACCGGCACCCGCAACGCAAGGCACTTCCAATGCTTTCAGCCCCAGATTTTCTATCATTTGCAGCAAGCCAAAGTACACCGGCGATTCGACGATGACGGCATCGCCCGCTTGTGCCACCGCGCGCAAGGCTACGCTCAGCGCCTCGGTACTACCATTGGTGATAAGCAAATCCTGCGCTTGCAGATCGACCCCGAAGCTAGCCAGATGATGAATCAAGGCGCTCTTTAAAACCGGCAAGCCGGTACCGGTTGGGTACACGCCTATCGCCTGCGCATCATGGCGCAACAGCCTTTGCCCTATCTTGGCCAACGCCTCACACGGATACCATTGCGGCGCGGCGCTAGCCAGATGCAGCCCCAGATGCAAGGGTTGTGCAGTGAGCGCATACAACTGCATCATGCGGTGCTGATGCGACATCAATTTATCGTATTCGACCGCCGGCGGCTTGCTTTCATTAGCTTGACGCTGGTCTTTGCGGCTAAGGTTTTGCGCTTTCCAGTCGGCCACATACATGCCCGATTTGGAGCGCGCTGTCACCATGCCCAGGCCTTCGAGATAGCGATAACAGCGGATCACGGTCGATGCGCTGACCTCGTGCGCGCCCGCATAGGCGCGCACCGAGGGCAGGCGTTCACCGACCTGATAATTACCGGCCTTGATCTCGTGCATCAGATGATCCGCCAACTGCCGATAACTGTGCTGCATAACAGATTCTAAATTTTCCATCTGTATAGCATAAGGCAGTTGGCAACTGTAGGCAAACTGTGCCCTCAGTTCACCTACACTAGTCACATGACTACTGCAAAATCCCCCGCCCACCCTGACTCTGCCGCCGTCTCGTCCGACACGCCCGGCAGCCCCTTTCAATCGCAGCTTGCCTTACGTCAGGCACATGATGTGTTTCCTGCACTACTGGCCGGTTTCATCGCGGTACTGATCTCGTATGCCGGACCCGCGCTGTTGATTTTGCAGGCAGGTCAAAGCGCCAGACTGAGCCAGGCGCAAATGGCATCGTGGGTCTGGGCGATCTCTATCGGTGCCGGCGCCTGCAGCGCCTGGCTAAGCTGGCGTCACAGAATCCCGGTGATCTGCGCCTGGAACACGCCCGGCGCAGCCTTGCTGGTGAGCGCCTTAGCTACGGTACCGTATCATCAGGCCATCGGGGCCTACCTGTTCGCGGCAGCAGCGCTGTGGTTAGTTGGCGTGAGCGGTGTATTTGAACGGCTGATGTCCGTCATCCCCAAAAGCCTGTGCGCAGCGATGTTGGCAGGCATCTTGTTTAAGTTCGGCGTAGAAGTTTTTGCCGGAGCGCGCAGCGAGGTTGCCGGTGCGCCTTTACTGGTGGCGGCGATGTTTCTCGGCTACCTGATCTTCAAGCGCAGTTCGGCACGCTACGCCATCGTCCTGACCTTGTTACTGGGAATTGCGCTGTGGCTAGGTCTGGGCTGGGGCGATAATGCTGCGGCGTTCAATGGCGCAAGCCGCAGTGTCTTGCCGTTTACCTTTCATTTATCCTTAACCCAGCCGGTCTGGACCACACCCGAACTCTCACTCAGTGCCATCATCAGCATAGGTTTACCGCTAGCCGTCTTGTGCCTGACCGGTCAACAGGTTCCCGGAGTGGCAGTACTGCGCGCCGCTAACTACCACGCTCCGGTCAGTAAGCTAGTCAGTACCACCGGTCTGGCCAGCCTCATCACCGCGCCGTTCGGCTCGCATGGCATTAATCTGGCCGCGATCACGGCCGCGATCTGCACCGGCCCGGAAGCGCATCACCTGCCAGAAAAACGCTGGCTGGCAGGTGTCGCCTGCGGTGTCTTTTATCTGCTGATAGGCAGCTTTGCAGGTTCGCTAACCGACAGCTTCATGCACTTGCCGCCAGCACTGGTAGCCACCGTAGCCGGACTGGCTTTACTAGGCGCAATCCAGAATGGTTTAGTCAATGCCATGAGTGTAACCAGCGAACGTGAAGCGGCCCTACTGACCTTTATCGTCACCGCATCAAATATTACTTTACTGGGATTAGGTTCAGCCTGCTGGGGCATAGGCATAGGATTGCTCAGTTATTTTGTGCTGCGACCAAGAGCAAGCTGAACTCAGACACAACAGCTAACCTGGTTTAAAAATCGATATGAGCACCCGGCCAGCACGCATATTCCATGCGGCTTGCGGGCAGTGTGCTTGAAGAAGCGCATGGAATATGCGCGTTGGCAGGCGATCACTAGACTGCTGCAGTCTAGTAGGCCTAAAACCGTCTACTTACCCAAATGCAGCAATAAAAAATCAATGAGAACTCTGACTCTTTGCGGCAGATGGCGCTTAGACGGATACACTAACGAGAACGGGCGCGATGCACCGCTGAACTCTGGCAGATCAGAGAGCCTTGCTCTAAATGGTGGTGAGCAACAAAAATCGATAGGTTTGCACCAGACCCGCAGCGGCGATCGCCAGAGTGATAGGCGCCAAAATATCATCGAGGCGCACACTGCCTTTCGGCAAAAACTCAAATACCCGCCCTTGCCACGCAATAGCCACGGCACCACTTGACCGCTACTGGCTGCACGCATTCATGGCTATATTTGTTCCATGCCGGGTTTTCCATGCCGCTTCACATACTCAGTCTACCAACAAATCGGCATCTTCTAGTTTCCTCACGACCAGACTGGAATCGGGGGGTGTGCGGCTGCGCACTGCCAGATCAAAACCCTCGGCACTAAAGTCACGTTGCGATTGCTGAGCTGTATATCTGCGACTAAAGGATATAAACAAGGGCAACAAGGGCAAGACCCGATAGTGTCCATAAGAGGTTGGCAGGCTGATGCGTACCGTGCCCGTGGCCAGGCTCTGCTTGCCGGTAATCTCGCGCTCAGCCTCGACCAATTGCCCCAAGGCCTGACGACATTGTTCATAATACTTGAGCCCGGCATCGCTCAGACGCACACGTCGGGTAGTGCGAACAAATAACTGCACCGCCAATCTTGCCTCCAGCCGCGAGATCGAGCGACTCACCGCAGCCGGTGTCAAGCCGGCAGCAGCAGCTGCGGCAGTGAAACTCTGACGTTCTGCTGTCAGACAAAACAACTCGATACTGCCCAACATAAGGTCATCAAAATAGCGCGCCATTCATTACCTCATGTAACTATTAAATTACCGAATTATATCTTTATCGATCTTCAAGCCATGAATAAAATTCTTACTCCGATAACTATTTTTTTGGATTTTGATGAAACTCTACTTCTCCCCTGGCGCCTGCTCACTCGCGCCCCATATCATCCTGCGCGAGTCTGCCAGCGCCTTTACGCTAGAGCAAGTCGACATCGCGACTCACCTCACTGGCGAAGGCCGCGACTATTTTCAGATTAATCCTAAGGGCCAGGTACCCGCACTGTTGCTGGAAGATGGCAACCTGCTCAGTGAAGGTCCGGTGATTGCGCAATACATCGCAGAACGAGCAGTCAACCACACCCTGATGCCGGTCGCAGGCAGCCTGGCGCGTTACCGCGTATTGGAATGGCAGAACTATATTACAGCCGAGCTGCACAAGTCATTCAGTCCCTTGTTCAATCCTGAATTTGAGCCAGCCGCAAAGAGCTTACACACTCAATTACTGCGCAAAAAATATACTTGGCTAGAGAGCCAGTTAAACGATAGCGGATATCTGACTGGAGCCGACTTCACCGTGGCAGATGCCTATTTGTTCGCGGTCACAGGCTGGGCTAAATACCTTAATTTAGACTTGTCTGATTTGCCTAAGTTACAGGGTTTGCTAGCACGAGTGGCGGCCCGCCCGGCAGTCTATCAAGCCATGCAAGCGGAAGGCCTGCTCAAGTAGAGCCCCCCGACACAAGTCGCAATTTTCTAGCACGGGTGATCCAACCATCACCTGACAATCAATTAAAGGAATCAGCATGCCCTACGTGAATATACAAATCACCCGCGATGGCGTTAGCGCCGAACAAAAAGCCGAATTAATCCGCGCCACCACCGAGCTACTGGTAAGGGTATTAAATAAAGACCCAGCCACCACCCATATCGTGATCCAAGAAGTCGACACAGATAATTGGGGTATCGCCGGGCAAACCGTCACCGCCCTGAGAGCGGCCAAATGACGCCGCCTTTTAACGCCGTGACGGCGGTCCTGAATGACTACTTCGATGGTCTGTACGGTAGCGATACACAGCTACTACGCCGCGTCTTCCATCCGGCTGCACTGTATGCCTGCGCCAGCGACGGCAAGCTATCAACGCTGACGATGAAGGAATATTTCCCTATTGTCGACCAACGCCAGTCACCGGCAAGCCGACTCGAAGTACGCCGCGACGAAATTATTTCGCTAGAGTTCGCCGGACCGGTCAGCGCGTTTGCACGTGTCAAGTGCGCGATCGGCCATAAACACTTTACTGACTTTCTGACGCTACTTTACCTGGACGATCGCTGGCAAATCATCAGCAAGGTATTTCACTATGATCTGGCCATAGAAGCGAGCGCTGAGCCTTAGGGTCTGGCAAGCGAGCCAAAATACCCCTATCAAGAAAGTCCATAGACCTCCCCTGCCTGCGCGCATATCCCATACGGCTTGCAGGCTGGTGTGCCTAAAGAAACGCATGGAATATGCGCGTTGGCAGAGCTGACTTATTTAGGACTTACGCAAAATTGTTCCGGCTAGGCGTAACGCCGAAGACAGTACTTTAGTACGGCAAGGCGAGTACAACGACGCTGGGGCGGTTTTGCGTAAGTCCTATTATTAAAATTTTAGACGATAGGCAAACTACTCACGGGTTTAATCTCTTCCATGCAGATCATCGAGCGCAAGGTGGCGACGCCTGGCACCTGCATCAGGCTATCAGTCAAAAACTGCGAGAGGCTTTTTAAGTCTGGTGCGACTACCTTCAGCAGATAATCGAAATCACCGGAGATGGTATGGCATTCTATGATGTCGGGAAACGCCATGATGTTGCGCTCCACCTCACGCACATTGCGAAACTGTTCGCGGTCTAGCGACAGACTGACGAAAGCCATCACCGCCAATCCTATCGATTCGGCCGAGACCTGCGCCACGTAACCACGAATAATGCCTTTCTCCTCCAGGGTGCGTACACGACGCAAAGTCTGCGGTGCAGACAAATGAATGCGCTCAGCCAGTAGCAGATTGCTCATACGCCCGTCCGCTTGCAAATACCTCAAAATGCTCTTGTCGTAGTTATCCACAAATTTCCCTTGATGAATATAAATTTTACTAATTATACGATTAAAGAAATATCAATAATCAAACTGTTATAAATAGAAATTTAATTTCATAAAATAAGAATAATATGCAAAATTTTGAAATCTAATATTTTGCCAAATCACTATACTTCTTCTATCGCAGCGATCTCTCAATCCCACTAATTCTCGATCTGGACTGAGGGTAATGCGTCGTAGCAAATCAAAAAAACCCACGGAGAACATTATGGTGACGTTTATCGGCACACAAGAAATGCAAGCACACTTGACTAAAACCCGCCATGAGAACGCAATCGCGACTTTGGCCGGCATGATCAAGGAAGATTATTTGCGCTGGAATAATTTTGACAAATGTGCGCGCGTCGCCAGCCACTCTGACGTAGGTGTCATAGAATTAATGCCGATTTCCGACGGCGAGCAATATTCGTTTAAATACGTCAACGGCCACCCAAAAAACACTCAGGCAGGCTTACTCACGGTCACCGCTTTTGGCGTATTGTCTGACGTCAGCACCGGTTATCCGCGCGTGTTGTCCGAGCTGACCTTAACCACCGCGCTGCGCACTGCCGCCACTTCGGTACTGGCCGCACAATACCTGGCACGCAAGAATAGTCGCAGCATGGCCCTGATCGGTAATGGCGCGCAAAGCGAGTTTCAGGCCATTGCCTTTCACTGCATTTTGGGCATCACGGAATTGCGCGTGTATGACGTTGACCCGGCTGCCACCGATAAACTGATCAATAATCTGCGCGCCTATCCGAATTTGCGTATCATACGTGCCGGCTCGACGTCTGAGGCGACCAAAGGTGCTGACATCATCACCACAGTGACCGCAGACAAGACCAATGCCTTGATCCTGCTGCCGGAAATGATTAGCCCTGGCACGCATATCAATGGTGTCGGCGGTGATTGCCCGGGTAAAACCGAGCTGCATCCGGCGATACTCGACAATGCCCGCGTGATCGTCGAATTTGAACCACAATCACGTATAGAAGGCGAATTGCAGCAAATGCCGGCCGATTTCGTGGTCACTGAATTGTGGCGCGTGATAGACGGTAGTGCAGCCGGTCGCGAGAACGAACAGCAGGTCACTGTGTTTGATTCGGTTGGCTTTGCGCTGGAAGATTTTTCCGCCATGCGTTACGTAGAAAAATATGTCGTGCAAAAAGATTCGCGCATTCTGGATTTGATCCCGGAATTGCAAAATCCCAAGGACTTGTTCGGGATGGGTGCTGCCGCAGAAACGAGCAAACCAGCCAGCCCTATCGCCACAGAAAATGCCGTACCAATATCAGCTTAATACTTTAGATTGAAACGCTAAAACAATGAAAACCATTTCCTTAATTGGAGCGCCGACTGACGTGGGCGCGAGTGTCAAAGGTGCGGGCATGGGCCCGGATGCCTTACGTGTAGCCGGTTTGGTCGAGGCGCTGCAAGCGCGCTCCCTGACGGTCGTCGATCACGGCAATTTACACGGCCCTGCCAACCCCTGGCTGGAACCCGTTAATGGTTTGCGTCACCTGAAAGAAGCCATAGACTGGAATCAAGCTGTGTACAACGCCGTGGAAGCGGCCTTGACGGCAGGGCAGATGCCTATGATGCTAGGTGGTGATCATTGTTTAGCGATAGGCTCGATCAGTGCGATTGCCAGTCATTGCCGCAAGGTCGGTAAGAAATTGCGCGTCTTGTGGTTTGACGCACATGCCGATAGTAATCTTTCGAGTATCAGTCCTACCGGAAATATCCACGGCATGCCAGTGGCTTGCCTGATGGGTCATGGCCCGCAAGAGCTGATTAATTACGGTGGTCATAGCCCTGCCATGCTACCTAGCGAAATCCGCCTGATCGGCATCCGCAGCGTCGATGAAGGCGAACGCCGCTTCATCCACGAAATGGGGATGCAGGTATTTGATATGCGTTACATAGACGAACATGGCATGCGTGCCGTGATGACTAGCGCACTGGAAGGACTAGACGAAAATACCCACTTGCACGTCAGCTTTGACCTCGACTGCCTCGATCCGGCGATTGCGCCCGGTGTAGGCACGGCAGTATTAGGCGGCCCGACTTACCGCGAGGCCCAACTGTGTATGGAAATGATCGCCGACACCGGCATGATGGCTTCGCTGGACGTGGTAGAGCTCAATCCTGCGCTCGATTTACGCAATCAGACTGCGGTACTGGCAGTCGATTTGATAGAAAGCCTGTTCGGCAAATCGACATTGGTCAGGCTAAAGGATTAAAAACATTTTTTCCTGATTTTGCCCAAAACTTGCCCTCATAGCAGACGTAAAAAAGGCTGAACAATTTGCGGTTCAGCCTTTTTCAATCCTCACTGATATTTTCCCTTAGAGCAATACCAGGTTATCCCTGTGTATCAATTCGGGTTCGACCACGAAACCTAAAATCGCCAGTATTTCGGAAGAGGCATGTCGTTTGATGCGGCGCGCATCGGTGCTGGTGTAGTTGCTCAGGCCGCGCGCGATTGCCACGCCCGCCTCGTTGAGACAAGTAATCACGGCACCTCGACCGAATTCCCCCTTCACTTCCAGCACGCCTATCGGCAATAAAGACTTGCCTTCCGATGTGAGTTTTTGTACCGCGCCGGCATCGAGCACAATTTGCCCTGCGGTTTGCAGATGGTCTGCCATCCATTGTTTGCGTGCCGCCAGTGGTGCCATCTGCGACACCAGTTGCGTCCCTATCGCCTCGCCCTGTGCCAGACGCACCAGCACATTCTCTTCGCGGCCCCAGGCGATCACCGTATGCGTACCCGAACTGGCACCGCGCTTGGCAGCCAAGATCTTGGTCAGCATGCCGCCGCTACCGAGACTAGAACCGGCTCCGCCCGCCATCGCCTCCAGCGCAGGGTCACCTGCCCTGGCTTCATGCACAAACCGGGCATTCGGATCTTTACGCGGATCCGCCGTGTATAGGCCTTTTTGGTCGGTCAAAATGATCAGGGCATCGGCCTCGATCAGATTCGCCACCAGCGCGCCCAAGGTGTCATTATCGCCAAACTTGATTTCGTCAGTAACGACGGTATCGTTTTCGTTAATCACCGGCACGATGCCAAATCCCAGCAAAGTCACTAAGGTGGAACGCGCATTCAGATAGCGCTCACGGTCGGCCAGATCGGCATGCGTCAGCAAAATCTGAGCGGTGCCCAGTCCATGTGCGCGAAAACTGGTTTCGTAAATCTGCGCCAAACCCATTTGGCCGACTGCGGCACAAGCTTGCAATTCATGAATACCGGTCGGGCGCTTCTCAAACCCAAGACGCTGCCGGCCTTCGGCAATCGCGCCGGAACTGACCAGCACAACTTCTTTACCCAGCTTGCGTAATTCGGCAATCTGCGCCGCCCACTTCTCTATAGCAACTCTATCCAGACCTTTGCCGTCATTAGTAACCAGGGAAGAGCCCACTTTAATTATCAGTCGCTTGGCGTTTTGAATTACAGAATGCATAGGGTAAGAAGATATCTAAATAGCGAGTTGCTTGGATGCCAGCATAGATAGAATTATACTTTATGCGGAGATGTTATACATATACAAAATTTAATTCAGGATTGAGCGGGATTTTCCAATGAATCCAATGCTTGGAAGACACGACGCGTGCAGACAAAATGTACATTCGTAACTGCATATTCGCGCTTCGCTTGAATTCGGTGGCAGAAGCTTATCGCAATGTTCGCAGCTAGGGCGTAGTTCAAGCATGGGAGACCTTTCGTGAGAGGGTTACAGTGAAGGTAGACGAGCTCAAGTTTAGCAGAGCGCTGGTCTGTCACAAGGCAGGAAGGCGACAGATTACGGTCATATCTGGCCATACATTGCCACACTTCGCCACACCTCGTCGGATCTCGATAGCTGACGACGGGTGCGAAGACGAGTAGATTGATTTTGAAATGGCAGTGCCGCCCACGCGCATATCCCATGCGGCCTGCAGGCTAGGCAGGCTGGAGAGGCGCATGGTATATGCGCACTGAGCCTGCCTGCATTAAAGCTTCAGCGCAGCAGCTAAAGTCTTACGGCCCGAGGTAAGATTACTCTAAAACAACTGCCGCCGCCTTCACCCGCCAGGCATTGCACCTGACCGCCATGTCGCTGTGCGATTTGTCTGACCAGACTCAGGCCTAGCCCGACACCGCCATGGCTTTCGCTGGCACCAGGCACGCGATAAAAAGCCTCAAAAATACGCTCGCGCTGCTCCAGGGGGATCCCGGCACCGCGATCACAAACATCTACTTGCAGCTGTTGTGGGCTGATCAGCAGTAACACTTCGGGCGCCGCAGTGCCACCGTAACGCTGGGCATTTTCCAGCAGATTACGCAATAGCCTCCTGAGCAATTTCGGATCACCTTGCAATAACGCGCCCCCCTCAGCGGCTCCGTGCTGAACCTGTATCGTTAACAAGGCATCCGTCAGCGCGCACTCTTCGGCCAGTAAACCGGTCAGATCGAGCTCCTCATTGGTGTGCGGATTCGCCATGTTCGCCTCCAGGCGGCTGCTCAATAAGATCTCCTCTATCAGCTGATCCAACTCGTTGATATTGCGGCTCAGCTCTAGCCGGATGGCAGGCGCAGCCTGCTCTTGCATCAACTCTACCGCCATGCGCAAGCGCGTCAGCGGCGAGCGCAATTCGTGCGAGGCGTTCGCCAACAAAGATTTTTGCGCCGCCATCAAGGCCTCGATACGCGCTGCCGATTGGTTAAAACTCATCGCTAAATGCGCCACTTCGTCATCCCCTTCGACCGCCACCCGGGTCGCCAACGCTCCCTGTCCCAAGGCATGGACGCTCTCTTGCAAATGCTCCAGTCGCTTGGTCAAACGCCGGACAATCGGGTAGGAGCCAAGCGCCAGTGCCAATGCCACCAACAGCGCCAGTAGAACTTGTCCTAAAGTCGGAGCAAAAAAGACGCGATTACTCTGCATGAGCAGCCAGCGTTGATCCGACAAGTGGCCGATCACGCTAAAAGGAAACCCAAAGAACCAGCCTTGTTTAACATTATCCGGAACGCGCGCTGGCGCATCGCTTTTTGTCGAGTTCAGCAAGGTTCCGTCTGGCGCATACAGCGAGAGATCGGAATCCATCCACGTCCCCCAACGTTTTAGCGTCACTAATTGGCGCTCCTTAGAAACACCGGAGGCCGGCAAGACATCGGTCGCTATCTGCGAAAAATGTTCCATATTGAGCTTGAAATAGCGCGGACTATTGAGCAGTATTTGCCAGATCAAGGCCATGAGGACGAAAGCGAGCACCAGACTGGCCAGCATCGCCAGATAGATACGCAGATAAAATTTCAACGACCAGCGTGAGCGCAATCTCGATATCCAGTTTTTCATGGTTTTACACATCTTGTAGTTTGGCGAACACATAACCGGCACCACGCACCGTGATGATGCGACGCGGCTGCTTGGGATCGTCCTCAATGGCGGCGCGCAGGCGACCGACATGCACATCAATCGAGCGATCGAAAGCATCCGGGGTCTCGCCCTTGAGCGCATCCATCAAATGCTCGCGCGACAGCACTCTGCCGGCGCTTTCGGCCAGCACCAGCAATAGATCGAATTGATAGGCCGTGAGGCTGCGCTCTCGCCCATCCAGATACACGCGGCGCGTATCGGATTGAATCTCTAGCCGGCCAAAACGCAAAACCCTGGCTGGCTCCAAGGACTGCGGCGAATACGCCGGCAGCTGTTGCTGGCGCCGCAACAGAGCGCGCAGGCGTGCCAGCAGTTCACGCGGCTCAAACGGTTTAGCAACATAATCATCCGCCCCCAGCTCCAGTCCTATCACCTTGTCCATAGGATCGCCCTTAGCGGTAAGCATCACCAGAGGAATCGTCGCGATAGGTCCTTGCTGTGCGCGAATCTGGCGACAGACATCGAGGCCAAAGGCATCCGGCAACATTAAATCGAGCAACAGCAAAGCATAGCTCTGAGACTGATCCTGCAGCAATGCCAAACCTTGCTGCGCGCTGCTGGCATGCACAACCTCAAAACCGTTTTGCTGCAGATAGGTCTGCAGCATATCGGCCAGACGCTGATCGTCTTCTATCATTAACAAGCGTGGATGCATAGGTAGAGTTTTCGTGATTATGATGCGTTATTCGCCTGGGGCAGAGCAAGACTACAATTGCAAAGTCTTGACTACCTTGCTTTCCATTTTTTCGCCAGCACCGGAAGAGCTGAGCCGGCTTTCTCTGCGCATGAGCAGCAGGCGATCACCACTCAAGCCGTAGATGCTGTCTTCATCGTATTTTTGCTCAAAACTGACCACCACAAATGCGCGCCCGGAACCACTCTGGCGAAAACTACTGGCCAGTGGAGTGCCATCAGCAGCGATCCACAGATCGAGTGTGCTTTCCATTTTTTTTACATATTTACGCTCTCTTTCGCTCAAGCGATCCATAGTGAATTCAAAACTCAGCAGACGCGCTGGCTTGCCATTATAAGTGTCGAATTTCTCCCCCTTAAAAATACCCTCATCGATCTGCCTTGATAAGCCAAGCGCCGCCGCCACCATAGGGCGCAGTTCAGCCGTACTCAACTCACTCAAGGCAGTCACAGTGGGTGTCTTGCTCTTGGGATCCTTGCCTTTAGCACGAGCCTCAGTCTCAGCCCGCGTCAAGGTCTCTTTACTGTAAAAAACTTGCATGCCACGCGCGCCGTCTTCGACGCTCAGACTGGCGTGCGCGCTGCTTTCTTCCAACTCCTTACCTTCGCCCAGGCGCCGGACGCTTTTCAGCTCTATCGTCGCCTTGAGTGGGCTTTGCCCTTGCAAGCGACTCAGGGCAGATTTCAGATCAGCCAGACCGTCGGCGCGGGCCGGCCCCCAAAGCGTCAATAGCATCAGGCCCATCGGGAACAAAGTTAACTTGTTTAAGCAATGCATAGCTTGTCTTTCAGCACAAAAATTTTTGACAAAAAAGAAAAATAAATCCAAGTCAGTACACAGGAAAAATCGTTCCAACAGGAAGGATAGCCGCTCATTTTAACTTCAGCATAGGCAATAAAAACGGCAAGACGTTTTCCTTCATTCTGGCCTGTCCCTCCTCCTTAGGATGAATGCCATCGGTCTGCATCCACTCTGGATGAACCGCCACAGCTTCGAGTAAAAAGGGCACCAGAGACAGCTTATTTTTAGCTGCAATTTTAGGAAAAATTTCCTTAAATTGCTTACTATAGCGCGCCCCGTAACTACCCGGTATCTGCATCCCGACCAATAATACTCTGGCACCGGAACCCAGAGCGGCATCTATCATCGCTTGCAGATTACTCTCTAGCAAAGTGAGAGGCTGACCACGTAAGCCGTCATTGCCACCCAACTCCAAGACCACGATACCAGGCTGATAATCGCGCAGTAGGGCTGGCAAGCGAGTAAGCCCGCCACTACTGGTTTCTCCGCTAACGCTGGCATTGAGCAATTGCACGCCATGCCGTGTCTGTAAGTCTTGTTGCATCAGGCGCACCCAGCCGTACTCTGAACGTATTCCAAAACCAGCACTGAGACTATCACCAAGCACCAAGACTTTAACTGCGGCGCTCTTTGCACACACCTCCAGGCTAATGCAAAGCAGGAATAAAACACCGCCTAGTTTCATCATTCGCATCATCTTAATTTACTCCTCGCAATACCAGACCAGGTGCGCTAGTGAGCACACTGCGACAAGCCGTAGCACCGAAGAGCCCTAGCAAGGCAGCGCTTAGCAAGGGTGCCGCCAGCCAGTAAGTATAGTGTGGCTGTAGCGGCGTTTTTAAGACCAGTACTTGCAGACCGAACAAAATAAACTCAGCGCCCAGAATGGCGACCACGCCCGCCAGCAAACCCAAAAGACTAAATTCCAGCCAAAGACTAGCAAGGATCAATTCCCTGGGGCTACCCAGCGCACGCAACAATGCGCTCTCTTGTCTGCGACTATCAATACTACTCATCACCGCAGAACCCAATACCAGAGCAGCCGCTGCCAACGTCAGCCATAAGATCAACATCACGCCATCCGAAACCTGCTTGATAATATTCTGCAATTGCTCCAGGAAGCGATCTAACTGATACAGCAGCATACTAGGATGGGCACGCAAGAGTCGTGGCAAAAAGTTTGTTTGCGGCGGCGGCAGAAAAAATGCCGTGCTATACGTGGGCGATAAATGATCTAGCGTGCCGGGCTCAAACAAATAGGCGAACGAGCGTTTAACGGCACTTTCTTCAAACTGACGCAAACTGGCCACTTCAGCTTCAAACTCGAAACCGGCCACAAAAAAACGCAAGCGATCACCCACGGTTACGCCTATGTTTTTGGCGGTGGCAGCAGCGACTGAAACTCCTGGCAATTGCCCAGGCTGACGCGACTGACGCCACTGATCCCACCACTGACCAGCGACCAACTGATTGCCATCGGCCAAGCGAGTGCTCCAGCTAAAATCATTTTCGAACTCCAGAGTACGCGATTTTTTACGCATCATTTCATCTGGCACTATGCCCTTGACCGCGCTGATACGGCCGCGCACTACGGGATGAAACGGCTCATGTGACAGTTTTTCCTGCTCAATCAGAGCTTGTACTGCAGCGACTTCGGCGGCCGGAATATTCTCCAGAAAATGATTTGCTGCATCTTTGGGGAATTTCGCACTCCACTCATCCATCAACGAAGTGCGCACTATGCTCAAACTGAGCAAAGACATGAGGGCAATCGCAAACACGATAATTTGCATCACGTTTGATCGTTTGCGTCTTAGCAAATTGGCGAAGGCGAGCCGAGGGTAGCCACTCAGATTAGCAGAAAAATATCGGCTAAAACTTAAAAAAGCCACACTCAGCAATATCGAAAAAACCACCACCACGATCAGCCCAGCGACAACCAGTAAGGCCAGAATCAGATCGCCACTAAATAAGACAAGTAGGGAAAATACCGCTGCCAACGCCAGCGCTGCCTGTAACCACTGCTGGGTAAAATTTACTGTCAACTCTTTACGCAAAATTTTCAAGGGTGGCACTGTCGGTAAGAACCAAAGCGCTGGCAGGGCGAAAAAAATCAGGCACAACTGACCACTTAAAAAACTCAGGGCATACGGCAAGGCGCGCCCCTGCCCTAAACTGATTTTATAGATTTGTAGCAAGCTGGCGGCCACCGCTCTTTGTATTAGTTCGCCAAAGACCAAGCCGATCAAAGAGGCGACGATGCCCAAGGCTAGCAATTGGCCAAAATACAGAGCGCGGATCCGACTAGCGCTGACCCCGAGACTCTTGATCAGGGCCACTTGATTGATATGTCTTTGCGAAAACTGCTGTGCTGCGATAGCGATCGCGACGCCCGCCAACAACACCGCCAGTATCGCAGTCAATAACAGAAATTTTTTAGCGTTTTTAGCCACGCTACCCAAACTTTCCTGCACGCTGGCAGCATCCGTCACAGTCTGACTCGGACTTAGACGTGGCTTGAGTTTTTGTACAAAGTTTGCCAATTGCCCGATGTTATCAGAGGCCAGCAACCATTTATATTCAATGCGGCTACCTGCTTGCAGCAGCTTGCTCGCAGCTAAATCCTGAAGATTAATTAACACAGGTGGGGCTAAACTAAATAACTCAGGTTCACGTATCAGTATCTGACTAACTTTCAGACTCAGCTCACCTAGCTCTATTTGCTGTCCCAGTTGTATTTTTAAGCCCGCCATTAAGCGTGAATCTATCCAGGCTTCCCCCTCCGCAGGGATGCCTGTAGCTTGTTGAATATCTTGTGCTTGCACGGCAAACGGCAGTTGACTGATTTCTAAATGTCCACGCAAGGGATAGTGCTGCGCCACCGCTTTGACTGAGGCTAGCGCCATCTCATCACCGGCATATAGCATGCTCTCAAACGCTACCGCCTGGGTATGTGCGATCCCATCCCGTTCGGCTTCGAGCGCCCATGCTGCGTTGTGTGCCTGAGTACCTGTGAGCACACTATCGGCACCTAGCAGACTGCTACTTTGTGCCAGCATCGTTGTCTCTAACCGGTCGGTAAACACCGCAATACCACTGAGTACGGCAACCGCCAATACCAGAGATGCACTCAGCAGTTTAAGTTCGCCACTACGCCAATTACGCAGCAATAATTTCAAGGCTAGCATGGCTCTCTCCTTTCCCAACTTGGCTAGACGAAGCGCAAACCATTTGTCCGGCCTCTAGCACAATGCGACGCTGACACAAACAGGCCAGACGCTCTTCATGCGTAATAAAAACCAGGGTGGTAGCGGACGCTCGATTGAGTTCAAACAGTAAATCGATAATCCGCGCACCGGTCTTGCTATCGAGATTACCGGTAGGTTCATCGGCAAACAAAATACGTGGCTGACTGGCAAAGGCGCGTGCTATCGCCACCCTTTGCTGCTCGCCGCCGGATAACTGGGGCGGGTAGTGGCGGATACGCGACTCCAGACCTACCCGATTTAAAAATTCTGTCGCCATAGGTCTGGCCTGCTGATTGCCGCGCAATTCCAGCGGCAGCATGACGTTTTCAAGCGCGGTGAGCCCCGGTAAAAGCTGAAACGACTGAAAGATAAAGCCCACATTCTCAGCCCTGACTCGGGCACGCCCCTCTTCATCGAGTGCCGTCAGGCAATGCCCGCTCAAAAACACTTCTCCGCTAGTAGGCACATCTAGCCCCGCCAAGATACCCAGTAAGGTCGACTTTCCAGAGCCAGAAGCACCGGTAATGGCGATCGTTTCACCGGCCATTATTCGCATAGAAATCGGACGCAGTATTGCCAAATCCCCCTCTTGAGTAAGGACGTTTTTGGTAATGGCTTTAAGCTCAAGCACCGGCGTTGCAGACATCATAGACTCACCTGTAAGCGTAGATTTGAGTGGGCAATTTGGCCCACCCAGCAGAGTTAGTCTGCTCAGCGCCTACTGTAAGCGTGCCGCCTTGCTAGGATATGTCGCTAAGGTAAAGTTTTGTAAAGCACAATACTAGCCAATAGCAAGGCTGCACGGCCGCTACAAGCCAGATTTGATGCCAGAGGCCGAATAGATCATTGTTTTCAATTAGCAAGTATTTTCCATATTGCACTAATGGCATCGGATTTCCCTCATCGTTGACCTAATATAAATATTATTGTCTCTGGGTGCGCCGCTGAGGTTTCTGGGGTGATTTGATAGGAGAATAAAATGACTATGAGCTCTCAACTCGGTCGATTTTTGCTATGGCAAAAATTTGAACTCCTGAGTATTATCGCCCTGGTCCTGGCTGGCATACCGACCTACCTATATATGCACGAAGCGGCCAAGAACCTGGAAGCGGCACGTGCTGGCGAGCAGGGGCGGGGCTTTGCGGTCGTGGCGAGTGAAGTGAGAATTCTGGCACAGCGTAGCGCCGCCGCCAAAGAAATCAAGACCCTCATTAGTGATAGCGTAGAACAAGTTGACGCAGGGAATAAATTAGCGGGAGACGCCGGTGTCGCCATGAACGATATCGTCGCCAGCGTCAAACATGTAACCGATATCATGTCCGAAATCGTCACAGCCACCGATCAGCAAAGGGCGGGCATAGAACAAATCGACTTAGCGATTACCCAAATGGATGAAATGACGCAACAAAATGCGGCACTAGTCGAGCAAGCTGCCGCAGCCGCCGAAGGCTTGCGTGAACAATCCCACACTTTAGTCGAATCCATGAGTGTCTTCAGGCTATGAGTACCTAGTATTTACTGTTGGCGAGCCCAATTTTGAGAGCTGGACGCCTGCGCCAGCCTGTCTTTGTGTACCCATTAGACAACAAAAGTATTTTGCTATCGCTTTCTTTATTCGTTAAGCTAAGGAAAAGTGATGAAATTAGGACTTACTCAAAACTGACCCTGCGTCCTTGTATCCGCCTTGCCGTACTCAAGTACTGTCTACGGCGGTAAGTCTAGCTGAAACAATTTTGCGTAAGTCCTAGAAATAAAATCGGCTTGCCTTTGTATCGAATAATTTCCTTTAGCGCTCATGATGAAAAATACTCGCGACGAAACCAATACAAGCCAAGTTTCATCTTTAAACGCTAAAGATTTTGCCTTACCACTCTTCATTTTTGTAGTTGGTTTACTCGGAAGTACGCTGGCTTTTTTTTCACTACACGAAGCAGATCGACTGCGTTCGCAAGATGCCCGACATCAACTAAGCGATCGCGTTGTGCAGGCGTTTCACACCAGACTCTCGAGCGCCATCAGCGCGGTCAAGTTTGGGGCTTTAATGATCGAGGTCAACCCTGATCTGAACAATCTCCAATTTCAAACCTACGCCAACCGCGCGTTGGCGAAACAAGACAGTGTACGCATCCTAGAATGGCAACCACTGGTAGCGGCGAGTGACTTAGCTCAATTTGAGAAAAAAGCCCGTGCCGAGGGCAAGCACAATTTTCGTGTGATACAACCAGATGCGAGCGGCGACGAATGGATAGGCGTAAGTGGTCGCGAGGTCTATGTGCCGGTTTTATATGCATGGCCCTCGACCATAGGGACCATATTTGAGGTCCCATTTGATTTGATGCAAGGAGGAAAGGTCTCTTCCGGTCAAATGGCATTTGCTGGCGCTGGCGATAAACATGGCGGCAATCACCGGGCCGATCACAAAACCATTTAAGCCAAATACCGAGAGTCCGCCTAGTGTCGACAGCAGCACCACATAATCGGGCATCTGGGTATCTTTGCCGACCAGGATAGGCCGCAGGATATTGTCAACCAGGCCGATTGCGAAGACACCATACAGTATCAGGGTCACGCCTTGCCAGACTGCGCCGGTTACCAGAAAATACAGCGCCACCGGCCCCCAGATCAGGCCGGCACCCACTGCCGGCAGCAGCGACATGACGGTCATCAATACTGCCCACAGCATGGCGCCCTGGATACCAAGAAACCAGAACATCGCCCCACCCATGGCGCCCTGGGTCGCGGCGACCGTAAGATTGCCTTTGACGGTGGCGCGGATCACGGTGGCAAATTTGGCGAACAGTTGTTGCTTATCGATCTTATTGAGCGGGATCGCATGCGTAATTTTGGCCGCCAGACCAGTGCCGTCGCGTAAAAAGAAAAACAGCAGGTATAGCATGATGCCTATGCTCATCACAAATTGCGCCGTGATCTGCCCTATCCCCAACAGCTTAGAGGCGATCAATTGGCTGGCCTGGGTCGCTGCCTCCGACAATGCGCTCTTCAACGTGGAAATATCATCGACGCCGAAACGCGCTAACAGCTTCGCCAGCCAACCTGGCAGCGAGCTCAGAATTTGTTGAAAGTAAGTACCGAAATCGATCTGGCCTGAGCGCATTTTTCCATACACCAAGGTGCCTTCCTGTACCAGCGAAGCGGCAATCAGCAGCAAGGGAAAAAACACCGCAATCAAAAACGCCAGCACACTCAGCACAGCGGCCAGATTATTGCGCTGACGCAACAACTTAAGCAAACGTCTTTGCAGTGGAGCGCAGAGTATGGCCAATACCAAAGCCCAGAAAATGGCGCCATAAAAAGGCAGCAGTATCCAGGCAAATGCCAGCGAGACTGTAATCAATAAAAATAAAAATACCTGATGCTGTAGTGCGCGGTGATTCATGTTCTATCCTAATTTTCCTGAGACTTTTGTTGGCCCTGTTCGCCGGGTCAGTCGATTCAATTCAAAGGTGCAGTCCGGTAACGGTTGACTTCCGCTGAGCTAATGGCGCTAGCCTGATTACCCCAGGCATTGCGGATGTACGACAATACCAGCGCGACTTCTGCGTCAGACAAAACCGGGCCGAACGGCGGCATTCCATAGGGCCGCGGATTACCCTCGGTCGCCGGGGCAAATCCACCAGCCAGTATGATACGCAAGGGATTGGCGACATTTTGCATCTGCACCGCACGATTACCCGCCAGTGCGGGGTAGACCGCGGCCACTCCCGCACCTTGCTTACCATGGCAATCGGCACAATGAGTCCCGTATAAACGTGCGCCCTGCTGCATGATTTGTTGCATTTGCTGTTCGCTTACTTGCGGTGCTTGCAATGCGCGATCTAGCATATCGCTAGCCGCTACTTTTACCTGAGGCAGCGCTTGCAGATAATGGCTCATGGCGGCAATATCGGTATCGGATAAATATTGCAGGCTACCGGCAACCACTTCGGCCATCGGCCCCGACACCACGGCATGCTGCGAGATGCCGGTTTTCAGCAAGGCCTGTAATTGTGCCGGTTGCCATTGCGCCAGACCGGCCTCGTGCGGATCGACCAGTGAAGGCGCATACCAGTTGATCATCGCTAGTGCGCCGCCGGATAAATCCTGGCTACCGCCATTGGCGCCGAGGGCATTGCGGCTACTGTGACAGGCGCTGCAATGGGCCAGGCCATTGACCAGATAGGCACCGCGATTCCACTCAGCCGAAGCTTGCTTTTCTTGCTGAAACACGGCGGGACGAAAGTACAAGGCGCGCCAGAACGCCAGCAGGGCACGCTGGTTGTAGGGGAAGCGCAAGTCATGCGGCTGATTCTGTTTGGTGACCGCAGTGATCGTCCTGAAATAGGCAAACAGCGCATCCGAATCGTTGCGCGTAATCTGCGTGTAATTGGCAAAAGGAAACGCCGGATATAACAGCCGCCCGTCTTTGGATTTGCCGTTATGCAGCGCACTCCAGAAATCGTCGGCACTCCAGCCACCTATCCCGTATTGGACATCCGCCGTGATGTTGGGCGAGATAAAATTGCCAAATTCAGACTCAATCACGCGCCCACCGGCATACGGTTCAGCACCGCGGGCGGTGTGACAGCCCATGCAATTACCGGCGCGCGCCAGATAGGCACCATGGGCTAGCCGCTCACCAGCCTGAGCTGGTGTCAGGGCTTGCTGCGCTACCAGCGGATCGGTTGGCTGATCAGACAAAAAATAACCGTAAGCGCCCACACCCGCGACGACCAGTGACAGAAGCAAGATCAGCAAATAAAAAGTTCGTTTCATAGTCATAGTTGAACTCACTCCGGAACGCTGCCGCAGGACAGCGGTAACTTGAAGTGAGGCAGTTGCGCCGCCGATACGGGCGCCACATAGGCAGGCGTATGTTGAACCGCCAGCCAGGCCGAGACCGCCCCGATGTCTTGTGGCTGCAATTTCAATGCAATCTGTTGCATACAGTCGGGTGCCGCGGCATGCCGGCTACCGGTTTGCCAGGCTCCCAATTGTGCCACCAGATAGTCACGCGGCAAGCCTAGCAAGCCGGGAATAAACGGCGCAACGCCGGTCATTTTTTCACCATGACACGAAACGCAAGCCGGTAGCTTTTGCAATTTATCGCCCTGCTGCACCAGCACGCGCCCGCGTTCCAGCATGGCGGGCGTCGCGTCGCTGGCCTGTGGCGCCGAATACGGTGGATGTTGCGCTGAAAAATACGCTGCGATTTCGTTCAGGTAGGCATCTGATAAATGCCCGACCATGTAACTCATCAGCGGATAGCTGCGCTTGCCATCGCGGAAATTTTTCAGCTGATTGTACAGATAGCCTTGCGGCTTACCGGCAATACGCGGGTAATAGCCATCACTGGCGGCCCTGCCGTCTTTGCCGTGGCAAGAGGTGCAAGCTTTTAGCCTTTGCTCCAACGTGTCCGGCACTGCTTGTGCTTGCGCGTAAGCGAATAAGGGAGCACACAAGCCAGCCGATATCACGCTCTTAGCGATACGTTCAGTGCAAAGGGCTCTCGCCTTGGCAAGCAGGCCTGAAATCATGGGCACAGCGATCATAAGTGGACGAGACAGTGAGCAAAGGTCGAAAGCATAACAGGCTATTGAAAATTGCAGTAATTCACTGCACTCCCCCAATAGCCTGCCGTATTCGTCAAACTTGCTTTTTTTTGCCGCAGATAAAAAATTCAGGGATTCATCGTGGCGACCAATCCCTGTTTGCACAGACTTAGACTGCCAGTAATTTCCGGTTAGCCGCACCCGGTAAAGTCTTCAGCGTCTTGCCTGCTACCATGGTGTAAGTCTTGGACTTGACGGTGCTGACATAGCGCCATTCCGCCCTGGTTTCTGCCGGGGTCGCGGTAACAATCATGAACCCGCGATTTTTGGTTTCCGCATACACCAGAGGTCCGATGATTTGTTCCAGACCCGCAGCCAGTTTGGCCGGATCTTCTTTAGGGAAGATATCTTCAAAACCCGGCGAAGTGACTGAGGTCACGCCGAACTCCACCCCGACCGCATTTCCTTTCAAATCAGCCAGATCACTGGCCCAGGTATTGTGCGTATCACCGGCCAATGCGATCAGGTTTTTATCCATGGCCCTGGCGGTGCCAAACACGGTTTCACGCGCTACCGCATAGCCATCCCAGGCATCGAGATTGTAAGGAATGGCTGGTTGCGCCAGGATCGCTTGCTCGGCAGGAGTAAGACTAGCTGGTGCCAATTGTGCCTTGCCCAGCAACGTGGTGTAGTCGCCAAAAGAAATTTGCTGCAAGACTAAAGGCGCAGGAATATTCATGCGCGCCATCAGCACTTGCTGCCCCAGGATTTGCCAGGTAGCGCTGGATTTACCCATCTGCGCTTGCAACCAACTAGTTTGCTCAGCCCCCATCAACTGGCGGCTAGGGCTCGCCATATCGGCAGTAAATTTTGCCGAATCAAAAGCGCCGTTGGCACCCATGTAGCTGGCATAAGACAATTGCTTATCACGCCCTATCAAACGGGTGTCGAGCATGTGCAGGGAAACCAGATTGCCAAAGTCGAAGGAACGATAGATTCTGTCGTTCTTGCTGGCATCCGGCAGACGGATAGGCATCCATTCATTGTAGGCTTGCAAGGCAGCGGCGCGGCGTGCGCTGAACGGGCCTTCAGTGGCCGGATCATGATTTTCCGCACCACCACTCCAGACGTCATTGGCAAACTCATGATCATCCCAGATCGCGATTAACGGCAATTTGGCGTGCATCGCCTGCAAATCGGCATCGGTGCGATAAATCGCATAACGGCTGCGATAATCGGTCAGTGTGATGGTTTCGGATTTAGGGTCAACCAGGCGATTTAAGGCTGCCGCATCTTGCGAAGCGTAACCGTCACGCGGGTATTCGTAAATGTAATCGCCCAGATGGATCACCGCATCGATATCGGCCAGTTTCGCCACTTCAGCATAGACATTGAAATAACCGGCAGGGTAATTCGAGCAAGTCAGTACCGCCAACTTGACCTGATCCAGCTTGCCAACCGGCAGGGTCTTGGTGCGACCGGTAGCGGAACGTGTGCTGCCATAAGCGAAGCGATAGAAGTAAACGCTGTTGGCGCTTAAGCCGGTGACATCGACTTTGACGGTAAAGTCGCGCGCCGCATTGGTGGCAAAACTGCCGCTCTTGACGATCTTGCTAAATTGCTCGTCGGAAGCGACTTCCCAGTCTACCGCGATATCCTTGCCATCGGTCGCGCCGGCAGGCGTTACGCGCGTCCACAGCATGACGCGATCGCTTAAAGGATCACCGCTGACGACACCATGCAAAAAACTAAGGGAGAGTGCTGCGTCGCTACTGCCACCGCAGGCACTAAGTGCCAGGGAGCCAGTAACGGCAGCCGTGGTAAAAGTGAAATCGCGAATAAATTGGCGACGGGAAGGTTTGAGATTCATCTGGCTTATCCATGAGTGACTAAGCAGACAATAGTAGAAAAACATTGTTACCAGGAAATGACCGCATTTAGAGCCAGCGCTCTAAATTATTCCATTATCGATTTAAGAAAAGCCAATCTTGATGCGCCTGCTCAAGGAAAACTCGCCCGTAAGGCGCACCAGTATTCGCTTCTCACATTTTATGCGTTCGCCTTAACCACAAACTCGACGCCGACTTCACGCCAGCTTTCAATTTCTTTTTGCAGCCAGAACACCACCGTAGGATGCAAGTTCATCAGATCCTGACGTATCTCCAGCTCTATCCGACTTTTCATGCGCAAACGAACATCAGCGTAATCAAGCTCTACCCGTGAATGCATCAGCGTAACCGCCAGACGCAAGGCCAGTACCGCCTTGGCAAAATCAAGATCGACAAAGCCATCACTGATTTTTTTCAGATTGCCTTTCTGGCTCAGGATCAGTTTGCTCATGGTGCGTTGCTCACGCGTGGTAAAACCTGCCATATCGGCGTTTTCTATCATGTAGGCACCGTGCTTGTGATAACCGGTATGCGAAACCACCATACCGATTTCATGCATCAGGGCGCTCCAGTACAAGTGCCGCGTATAGGTATCGGAAGCAGGCTTGAGTTGCACATACAGCGACCTCACCATCTCGGCGACCCGGTTGGCGCGCGACATGTCGGCATGAAACAGGCTGGCAATCTGATGTACAGACTGTTCACGGCGGTCACGCTTGGTCGAGCGCAGATGCATATCCCACATCACGCCCATGCGCAATCCGGCCTCGATAGGACGCAAGACCTGGATATTAAATTCCTGCAGCAAACCGATCAGGATGGCCAAACCACCGACCACCATGGCGATGCGTTCCGGCTTGATGCCATTGAGCTCAAGCAGGCTGACCTGGCCGGTCTGCTCACAATACTGGCGTAAGGAGTTCAGGTTTTTCAGCGTAATACTGCCATCACCCAGACCGTTTTTATGGATCGCATCAGAGATGGCGCGCATCGTTCCCGATGAGCCATAAGCGGTGCGCCAGTGCTGCGGCTGATACGGCGGCGCCGCGTCTTCAAACAAGGAGCGTGCCGACAGGATAGCCGCGTCAAAAGCAGCTTCAGTAATACGGCCATCAGGAAAAAAAGTGGCGCTGTGCTTGACGGTGCCTATGCTAAACGACTCCACTTTCACGATCTCATGCCCGCGTCCGAGTATCACCTCGGTAGAACCGCCGCCGATATCGAGCACCAGCCTGCGTTCGCCTGGTATCGCGATGGAATTGGAGACGCCCATGTAGATCAGGCGACCTTCTTCCTGACCGGAAATCACCTCAATCGGATAACCGATCGCCGCTTCTGCGGCAGGCAAAAGATCACCGGCATTTTTTGCGATGCGGATAGTATTGGTCGCCACCACCCTGACCGACTCTATCGGATAGGCATTAAGCAGCTCACGGAAGCGCGCCAGGCAATTGATGGCGCTCTGGATGGCGGCAGGCGTCAGATTACCTTGCGCGTCCAGCCCTGCGGCCAGACGGATAGGGTCACGCGCGCTTTTGACGACACGGATCACATCGCCATCATGCTGGCCTATGTGCAAACGAAAACTATTGGAACCAAGATCTACGGCGGCAAACATAGTCCGACCTCCTTTTCTAAGCAAATTGACTGCCAGGCCTCAGTAGCGATCTGCAATACTGCCACAGCCAAATAAAGATAAATGATATTAATCATTATTTATGACGCGTCGGTGACGCCCGGGCAAATACCGTCAGTCGACGCAACGCCGGTGAGCGAGCGAACTATTGCGGGACAAAAAAACGATTACTCAAGCCTTCAAGCCCAGTGGTTTTCAAGACTTCCGCCAGGCGCTCAGCCGGACGTCTGGCTGGCATGCCCTTGTATTCGGCAATGATTAACTCATTCTTCATGGAATGCTCCCAGCCGACCAACTCCGTCACGCGAACCTGATAGCCATGCGCCTCCAGTTGCAGGCAACGCAATACGTTGGTGATCTGACTACCGAATTCGCGGGTATGGATGGGATGGCGCCACATTTCCGACAAAGGGTTGTTTTTTACCGCATCGCCCTTACCCTTGCGCAATTCCGCCGCCACCTCCGCCTGACAACAAGGTACCAGCACCATGAACCTGGCTTTTTTCTTCAGGGCAAACTCTATCGCATCATCGGTCGCCGTATTGCAGGCATGCAAGGCGGTAACGATATCAATCTGATCCGGCAACTCTGCCGAAGAAGTTGAATCCGCTACCGACAGATTAAGGAAGGACATGCCCGGAAATTCAAGCTTATCGGCCAGTTCACGGGACTTTTGCACCAGTTCGTCGCGCGTCTCGATACCGTAAATGCGGGACTGACCGCCATCATTGAGCGCCTTGAAAAACAAATCGTATAGGATAAAACCAAGATAAGACTTACCGGCACCATGATCAACCACACTCACAGAACCGCGATCACTGCGCACTTGCTGCAGTAAGGGCTCGATGAACTGATACAGGTGATACACCTGCTTGAGTTTGCGGCGGCTATCCTGGTTCATCTTGCCGTCACGGGTCAGGATATGCAATTCCTTGAGCAACTCCAGCGACTGGCCAGGACGAATTTCATGCTTTTCCTGCGCCTGCTCGTTTTGCACTGGTTTTACTTGTGCCCGTTTTTCTTTGCTTGCCGGCTTATTTTTCATCGGGCATCCTTGATTTGGTAGATACGGCAGCGGACCGGCTTATTTGCCAGATCGCACTCAGGCATGAGTGTAATTGACAAAGCAGCTTATCGCTGAAAAAACAAAAAAGGACTCAGGTTTTCACCTGAGTCCTTCGTATTTGGTAGGCCGTGCGGGATTCGAACCTGCGACCAACGGATTAAAAGTCCGCTGCTCTACCAGCTGAGCTAACGACCCAAAGACTGCTTTTGCATTTAGCTAAAAATACCTAGATATTCTTAGTTAAATTGGCGGCACTTAGATATGAAGCTAAGCACCTTAAATTTCGTGGTAGGCCGTGCGGGATTCGAACCTGCGACCAACGGATTAAAAGTCCGCTGCTCTACCAGCTGAGCTAACGACCCGAAAGAACGATATTATGGGGCGTTTCGCTTACCCTGTCAATCCCAAGACCAGATTATTTCCCTGAAGCCAGCCGGCTCTTGGCCGCTTGCGCCGCTTCGGTCTCTGGATATTGGGCAATTACCGCCTCCAAAACTTTCTTATTTGCGGCCTTATCCTTCAACTCCAGATGGCAGGCGGCAATATTGAGCATGGCATCCGGAGTCTTCGGATGTTCAGGATGCGCCTTGACCAATACCTGCAAGGATGAAATGGTGGCTTTGCAGTCACGCTGGGCATAATGAGAGTTCCCCAGCCAGTATTGCGCAGAGCCGGCATAGGCTGACTGCGGATAGCTCGCTACAAAGCCGGCAAAGGCGGTACCGGCGCTCTTGTATTCACCTGCCTTAAATAAGGCCATGGCGGCGTCATAGGCGCGTTGCTCGCTCACTTCTACCGTGGACTCCTTACCATCGACCGTAATTTTTTTTGGCTCGATCTTACGCAAACGATTGTCGAGGTCAACATAAAAATCCTGTTGCCGGCGTTGGGTATTCGATAAATCATTGGTCAACACTTCAATTTGCCCGCGTAATTTGGCGATTTCCATACGCAGCAATTCGTTCTGATTAGCCAGGTCAAGCGCACTGCTCTTGTCTGCCTTAGTATCGAGTTTCGCTTCGAGTCTGGCGCTGGCCTCATCTACCTTGGCACGCACATCCAGAATCGCCCTACGCGCCTCGTCGTCATCGAATAGGCCGGCCGAGGCAATACCTGGAGCAAACAAGGCAGCAAACACTGCAACGCGTGAGAATTTAGTCAAAGAAGGGAATTTCATGGCAGCTTGAGCTTTAATTAAGTTTATTCAGAGTCAAAGATAATATCGTACTGAGGAACGCCAAGACAATGGCAATCGGGCCTTGCAGCATGACGCTGCAAAGCCCGATCGGGAAAGTGTCTGCACACTATCCTATGCCACTATGGGCTGAAAGCAGATTACTGATAGACGATATCAGAACGACGGTTTTCCGCCCATGATGCTTCATCGCTACCAGTTGCTTTTGGCTTTTCCTTACCCAGGGAAACTGCTTCGATCTGAGATTCGGAAACACTCAACAATGCCATTGCCTTACGTACGGCTTCGGCACGCTTCTGACCCAATGCCAGATTGTATTCGCGGCCACCGCGCTCATCGGTATTACCTTGAATCAAAATCTTACGGCCCTTGTTAGCGCTCAAATATTTTGCATGCGCTTCGACCAGAGGCTTGAATTCATCCTTAACGACATAGCTGTCATAGTCAAAATACACGCTACGCTTAGCCAGAACACCTTTTGGATCATTCAGAGGATCAACCGCTGGGGCAACTACAGGATTGACTGCACGAGTATCGACTGGCGTTGTTGTCTTTGATTTATCTTCTACAACCGGCGCTTTCTCTTCCAACTTAACTGGCGTACTGCAAGCAGTAATCAAGGCAAGACTGGACAACAATATGGCGATACTTGAGCTTTTGAAATTCATTTTTTTCTCCTGATGATTTAACTAATATTAAAAACAACAATTTAATTATTTAACTACTTAATTACTTAACTACTTAACTACTTAACACTACTTAACCACTAAACTAACTAACTACCAAGCCAATAAACACAGACAAAGTTCTGGCTGCTTATTTCATAAAAGGACCCCAGGTAGGTTCCCGTATATCTCCGGCCTGAACCGTCAATTTCTGCTTTACCCTACCATCGACTGACACCACAGCTAAAGAACCTCTGCGACCGGACTCGGTGGCGTACATGATATACCTGCCGTTCGGGGAAAAACTCGGTGACTCATCCTTGGTAGTATCAGACAAACGCTGTTCTTGCCCGCTTGCCAAATCTAATGAATACAGCTGAAATTTTCCTTCACGACGGGAAATATACGCCAAAGTCTTGCCGTCCGGAGAAATACGTGGGGTTATATTATAACTCCCGCTGAAAGTAATGCGCTTGGCATCCCCTCCGCCTGAGCTCATTCGGTAGATTTGCGGGCCGCCGCTACGATCACTCAAAAAATAAATATACTGGCCGTCCGCCGAAAATTGCGGCTCAGTATCTATCCCGCTGGTAGTGGTCAGACGCTGCAAACCACTACCATTAGCATTAACCGTGTAAATTTGCGTCAAGCCGTCGCGAGACAGAGATATCGCCAATTTGCTTCCATCGGGCGACCAGGCTGGCGCCGAATTACTGCCCTTGTAGTTAGCAATTACCGTGCGTTCACGGGTAATCAGATTTTGTACATACACTACCGGTTTTTTCGCCTCGAACGAGACATAGGCGACCTTGGTACCGTCCGGTGACCAGGCCGGTGAAATGATAGGTTCATTGGAAATAAACGCTACCTGGACACCCTCACCGTCAGCATCGGCAACTTCCAGCCGGTAGCTACTACCGGCCTTGGTAACGTAGGCTAGCCGTGTGGAAAATGCACCCCGCACACCAATTAACTTCTCGTAAATATCATCCGCTATACGATGCGCGGTCAAGCGGGTATTCGCGGCAGTATTGGCCAGTGAAATACCTGACAAGGTCGAAGATTTGATGGTGTCGAGCAATTTATATCGGACATCAAAACGTCCGTCACTCAATTTCTGCACACTACCAACTACCAGCGCTTCAGCGCCACGGGATTTCCAGTCGCCAAAATTGACCGCACTCGTTTCAGAGATAACGCCACCGACCTCAATGAGCTTAAAATACCCGCTACGCAGCAGATCGTCCTTGATAATGGCACTAACCTGCTGTGGCGCGATCGATTCATCGGCAAACATCGCTACTGCGATAGGCAACTGACTAGAACCTACGCCTGACACTTCCACTCTTAACTGAGCATGTGCGCCAGTAACAGCCAACAGACCAGAAAAGACTATGGTTTTAAAAAATCGGAGCTATTTTCATTGCTTTACTATTCTTTCATGCGGTGAACATACACAATACTGGACGGAACCTGTCCCGACTTATCACGGGGAAACGGCATGGATTTATCTATCGCCTTCTCTACCGCATCATCAAATGCCGGCACACCGGAAGACTTCAATTTACGCACGACACCACGCAATGAGCCATCCGGTAACAGATCTATCCTATATTCTACGGTAGGATTATTCGTCGAATTATCAGTAGCGTTAAATACCGTATTGGAACGCACTTTAGCAGCGATCTTTGCAGCATAACTTGGGTCGCCACGATTATTCCCTGTCGATTTAGCGGCATCGCCATTGCCGCCGCTACCGGTCACGCCGCTGGTGTTGGTATTCGTGCTGGCCTGCCCGGTCAGTCTACGCATATTTTCTTCAAAGGCCTTGTCGCGCACCGCTTTCTCTTTGGCATTCTGCTTGGCCAAATCCGCCTGTTTTTTCTTCTCAGCCTCATCGGCGGCCAGCTTATCGGCTGCCTTTTCTAGTTTTTCTGCTTTCTTTTTCTGCTCGGCAAGCTTGTCTTTTTCCAACTTCAAGGCTTTTTCCCGCTCAAGCTTGAGTTCGAGCTCGCGCGCCAACTCCTGCTCTTGCTTCTGCTTTTCAATACGTTTGCGTTTTTTTTCCCTGGGCTAGGGCAATTTCCGGATCTTCCAGCGGCTCTTCTTTAGGCATAACCTTCACCGGAGCCACCGGCACTGGTTCGGCCACCGGTTCAATCCGCTCCTGGTAGACAGGTTTAGGCGCAGCCTCACGGGTAGTCATATCCCAGACTTCAGCCTCAACTGCGGTCGATTCCTTGTTTTGCCACTGCACGCCTACCCAAAGAAAAACGATCAGCAGCACATGCACCAAGGCCGCCAATGAAATCGACTGCCATTGCAAGGGGCGAGATCCGGCCATTCCCGGCAAGGTGTTTGAAGAAAATTCTGTCATGACTTTATTTGAGTTCGCATGCTGCACTTAGTTCCATCCCGGAGTAAAACAATCCGCTTAAACACGTCATCTCTGACATCAGTGCCAGCCAAACTGCGCATCCCCAGATTTAAACGTTAAAAAAATAATGATTCCAACCCATTCTTCAATGAAAAGAAAAGGTGTAATAGGCATCGACCGAGGATTCCGTCCCAGAACGTCCTACAATACTGATACGGCGCGTCAATTGCCAGCTCAGCTTAACGGCACCACTGGCATCTGACAAGCCACGTTCGACCGACAATACCAGACCAGGTAACAGACGCTTACCTACGCTAACCACCTGATCCCCCGAAGAATTTCCTACCGAAGTCGATCCTGCCACCGTCTGCCCCGGCAATTTGGAGGCCCCGCCGACATCGGCGGCACCGACAGAAAATTCATCGAAGCCCAGGCCCTGCACAATCTCACGCGGCACATTCCGGCTACCATCGCCACCAAAAATGGCTCCGGCTGCCGACATGAGTAAGCTGGCATCGCCGCCGCCTAATTGATTGGAGCCGCGCCCCAGCACCAGCCAGGAAAGTTTTTCCGCATCCGGCACATTAGGCTCAGAGACCAGCCTTACCTGCGGTGAGGAAACGGTGCCGACCACCTCCACCCCAGCCTCCACCTCAAGACCGGTTCGCAATGCGCGGACATTCAGGCCCGGATTCGTTGGCGAACCCTGAAAATTCAAAATCCCCCGGTCTATCTCCAGTTGCTGACCATAACCCTCGTAAATCCCGCCCACGGTACGTATCGAGCCGGTCGCCTGCAGTGGCGAGCCATCCGTGCTACGTAAGCGTATACTGCCGGCCAAGGCGGTATCCAGACCACTACCGGTAAATACAAATCGGTTTCCCATATCAAAGCTGACATCAATCCGGGTCTTGATGCCTTTTTTACCTTCTTCAGTGACAGCCTCAGCATGCCCATTGCCGTTACTGTTACCGGCACCGCCACGTTTCACGATAACGTCACTGGACAAGCTAGGAGGCGGCAACTTAGGCAATTTGAAGTAGGCACCGTCGGTCGTGATTTTTCCGGCCAGCGCCCAAATATCACTACTTTGATTGATACTGGCATCGCCACTAACGACTATCCATCTATCCTTGCGCTGCAGCAGCGGGAACTTCTGGAAATTCGCCTCTATGCTACCGCTTTGCTTATGCCAGTCAATTTCGCCGGTGGCATTGAACTCCCCTTTTTGTCCTATCCAGTTCTGCTCACGAAACTTTGCATGTTGCGGCATGCTCGTCACCTTATTACTGAATTGCAACTGATTGAGCTTAAGCCGTTTTTCATCGAGTTGCGCGCTAAGGCTGCCGTTTGGCAACAACAAGCCTTCGGACGCAAATGCCACTTCCAGATCGCGCGCTTCGATTTGCGCCTGATATTTTGGCGCCGAAATAACGCCACCCAGACTAGCGCCCACCGTCAATTTGCCCTTGAGCGCCAAGCCTGGATTGATCCACGGTCCCAGCCATTGCAGATCAGGCAGATCCGCATTGAATTTACCATCGATAGCAGAATCGGCCGGCAAGCTCCATTGCTCCGCCCGCTTGCTCAACTGCGAATTGGCATTCAAGTACAGCTTACCCAGACGTGTTCCTGAAGCGTCCACTTGCAAGGACACTCTTTCGGCATCGGTGCCGGCCACCAAACCGCCTAAGGCCAGCCGCACCTGCAAGTCAGTCACTTGCAAAGGAAAGGGCTTACCCGTGCCATCAACATCCATGACGCGAATATCACCGCTTTGTCTTTGCAGTCGCAATTCACCTCGAACATTATCCTTCAATTGCAGATCCCAGTCTGCCGCCACCTGCAAATCTCCATCCACTGCCGACTGCGGTTTGAGCAAATTAAGCAGATCTATTACTTTGACATGACTCATCTTGCCGCGCGTCTTGATGCTACCCGGCAGCCACTCAAACTGTTCCAGTGCCAGACTACCCAAAGCACCGTCAAAACGTGCCGATCCCAACCGCACAGACTTGGCTCCGGCCTCCAGCGACATCGTATCGGACAAGCGAATATCCGGATTACCGCTCAGGCTAAAACGCTCTAGCTGTCCCGACCATTGCAAGGGTTTTCCGTTATCGTTTTTTACGCCACCAGTCGCACTAAGCAAAAGCTGCCTGGCGGTATTAAAACCAATGTTGCCTTCAATTTTATGCGCGTCACGCCGGCCCGTTACCGTCATTGCCAGTTGCTCGGCAAGCAGAGGCAATTTTCCAGCTTTCCTGGATTCTTCAGTCTTGCCATTGGTCGAGGAGCCCGGCTGCGGCGCCTTCGAAGCACCCATGTTACTTCTTAGCTCCTGCGCCTGCAGATCGGCCTTAAGCGCTCCCTGCAAACCTTTTTCCAGATCGATATTCGCACTCAATTTTGTCAGGCGTAATTGTCTGGCGATGCCTATGCCCTGGGCATTCAAGCTGATTTGACCGGAAGGCTCGCTCAACTTGCCACGTAAACGGGCGTCCGCCTGCACGCTACCGGTCAGGTTGACGCCTGCCAGCACCGAGAGAGCCGGTAAATCGGGCGCATCCAGAGTAAGTTGCAACATATCTTTAGCGCTGCCCCAGACACCGCGGCCATTGAGCGCATTCCGTCCCCAATGCAGATCAAGCTTGGGCACCTCCAGCACTGCATTGTCTAGCCAGTTGAGTTCGGCCGCACCAGCTAACGCCTGCCCCGCATATGCTCCCTGCAAGCGCGGCACCTGCAGCCTGAGCGACAATTTTGGCAGCAACTGGCCGCTTACCGATACATCAGCATCGATGCTACCGCCCGGGCCTGCGACCCAGCGCGACGGATCGAAGCGACGCAACTCACCTTTAAAGTTAAAAGTTTGCTGATTGGCGAAACTAATCTCGCCCTGCCCCTGCATGCGGGAATTGGCTGCCAACAACTCAAATTTCGTCAATTTAAGTAAGCCATCAGTACCGGCAGCATCTAGCTGATAACTCGCCTCAGCCATCAAACTGGCACGCGGTTCGCTTAAGCGGGTTTGCATATCCAAGGCCGTAGCGCCCTTTTCGCCGGTGCGTGTCTGTATCTGCACACTCCCGCCGAGCTTGGTCTTTTGTAGCTGGCGGTCTAGCTGCGCCAGATCAATACCGGACAAGTCAAAACGAGATGTCACCAGCGGCAAACCCGCGACAGGTATTTGTATGCGGGCGTCACCGCTGATCTTGGCATTGCCCGGCAATTTAATTTCCGTGCTTTTAAGCAAGATCAAATCCTTAGACCAATGCAGGTCCGAACGCAAGGACAGCAAAGGCAAGCCTTGCTGATCGATTCTGGCCGGCTGCGTATTGCTGATTGCGATGCTGCCGGACAAAGCATCCGTCGCTAAATTTGGTTTTTTTCCGCTAGCGGATTTGTCTGCTGCCGTTGATAAATTCGCCTGCACCTGCAAATTGGCCTGCGGTGCCGCAGCAGCAAAATCGCCAGGATTGAGGCCGGTGATATTTACATGCAGGGAGCGCAACGGCTGATCAGAAAACACTTTTAGTACGGTATCAAAGCCACCTTGCAAAACCGGCTTATTATTCAAAGCGGGAGTTTTTGATGCATCGGCGTCTACCATTGCCTTGCCTTGTATGGATAATTCCTCCAGCGATCCGCCCACGCTACCGTCTATGCCCAAATTCGGCAGCGCCGGATTCATCTGTCCATGATAGGTGAAGCGGCCGTCTAATTTGTATGGCCTGAGGCTAGTCATACTGCTTTGCACTTGCAATTTACCCCACGGCGAAGTCACCCCACCCTGGAGTTGATGCTGCAAATCATTTGATGTCCACTGAACGCTAAGTGCCGTCAACTGCACAGTCGGCAATTCGCTGCCGTCAGGCTGCAAACTGGCGATCGACAAACGGCCGATGGCCGCGCGCTTCACCTCAACTCTGATCGGCAACTGTAAGCTGAGCGGCAATTGCGCCGGACTAGGATCAGGTGCATTGGCAAGCTTGAGTGAGGATACTTCCAAAACATCAATTTCAGCCAAGCCGCTGAGCAAAGACCATGGCCGCCATCTCAGCCCGATACCGCTGGCAAACACCTTGCTACCGCTACTCTGGTAAGACAGTTCATCTATCTGTAGTTGATCCGCCAGCCTGCCGCTGACACCGGATATCTTTAATGCATCGCCAGAAAAGGCTTGCGCCAGTTGCAGGATTTTTTTGCGTACCAAGTTCAGTGCGGCACAGCCCGATTAAGCCCAGCAACAGCACAGCGAGCGTAGCGATGAAAAAGGCTAACACTTGCAACAAGACACGCACCGGCTTACGGCTTGCCGGCATGCTTGCATTCGGTGCAGCATTATCGTGCTCAGAGCTGTGCGTAGGAAAACTCATCGTGTACTGTTCTGCTTAAAATGCGATGGCGATAGAAAACTCTACGCCGATTTTTTTCGATTTAGTGGCATACGCCAGATCGAGTGCAATCGGACCAGCAGGCGTCATATATCGGGCTCCCACGCCATATGAGGACTTGCCACTATAGTCGCGCCAGGTATCTGCCGCATCACCGACATCAAGAAAGGCGGCACTACCCCAACTTGCATCGAGCCAATGGACGTATTCCGCACTGGCGACCGCCAACACACGTCCGCCGGTGACACCGCCAGGATGTTGTATCCCCAGACTTTGATAAGCATAACCGCGTACGGTGGTGCTGCCGCCGGTACGAAACAAGTAATCCTCAGGTATTCCTTCTGATCCGGCAGACACTACTTGTCCCAGCTCTCCACGCAAGACCACGCTATCGCGTTCGCCTACGGGTATCCAACGCTGATATTTGCCATAACTGCGGACAAACCGCTGATTCGATAGCAAAGTTTTTTCCGAAGCAGCCAGATCAAATTGCGCAATTTGCCCTTTGCGAGGCGCGAAATTATTATCGACATCACGCCAGGTCCAGCCTATCGAGGCGACCAGCGCACGATTAACACTAGGAATCTCGCCCCTTAATTGGCTGGACTCGAAGGCCAGGTTCAGTCCCAAACGCTGCTCCAGCTTATTTTTGGTGGTAGTGCGTTTGATACCAAAAGCGGAACGCGTCGTCATCAGGCCGGATAAATCACTATGGTCGTTGAGCACGCCGAATGAATCGAGCTGATTTTTTTCCGTTGGCGGCAAATAAATATCGGCATACGCCAACTGTCTTTTTTGCTCTATCCTGACTGCGCTACGCAAATCCCAGGCACGATCAAACAAATGCCTATCCCTATAAGTAAGCTCTGTCCTTAACCCGGTATTGGTACTGTAACCGGCACCGATGGCGATATCGCGGGCGCGGCGCTCAACCACGGCGACCTCCACTGGCGCGGCATCTGCCTTAGACGTATCGGCATCTACGCTGACGGCTACGGTAGAAAAGTACGGAGAATTTTGCAGGGCCCGCTGATACTCTAGCAACCTGCTGCGCGAGTATGGCTCGCCTTTCTTTGGCGGTGCGTAGCGCTCCAGTAACCAGTTAGGATAACGCTGCAAGCCAGTGATATTGAGATCACCGAGAATAAACGGCGGGCCGCTAGCTATCTCCAGCACCAGCGCCGCACTATGTTTGTCTGCGTCTATGGTGGCACTACTATCTTCGATTCTTGCCGCAGCAAAAGACTCGTCACGCAAATTTTCCAGCAATTTGTTTTTAGCACGACCCCACTCGGCATCCCGGAATGGCGCCCCCTGAGGCAGCGACCAATCTGCAATTAGGTTATCGCGCCGCCTGACCTGGCTTTCCTGACCGGCATTAGCGGCATCGGCCAAGGCTCCGGAAAATCGCAGATTGAGCGATTGCACAATGCTGCGCTGGCCGGCATCAATATTGACCAGAACCAGCTTACTCCCCTGATTTTCTTTTTCAAATCGAATCACCGGAGAAAAATATCCCTCGGTCGCCAGGATGGAAGAGATCGCGTTGCGTATCTTTTTTAATACGCCGGGAGTCAGGCTTTGCGCTTCCGAGGTCTTGGCAAATTCAGGGATATGCTCTTGCAGTAATTCCAGCCATTCGCCGTTGGCCTGCCCTATCCGGAAACGGATCAGTGTTGAAGTGGCGGCCAAGGTGAAATCTTGCTGCTCCTCATCAGCATCAGCATCTGGCTCGAGCATAGGCTCGGCTTGCTCCGCTTCAGTTTTTTTTTGTTGCACCAACACCTGCTGATCCTCGCTAAGTGTCAGATCCGCGACCGATATGCTTGGCGACTCAGCATTCAACGCGAGTTCGACCGCACAGCTATCAGCAACGGACAGCAACAACAGTAATGCGGGAGTGGCGCAAAAAAAACGCGAGTAGTTCACTTGGTCGCCAGCCCTACCCTATTAATGCCGAGTTTTTTGGCTTCAGAAATCACCTGTATCACTTCGTCGTATTTGATTTCCTTATCGGCCGACACCAATACCGACAGATCCGGTTTGGCGTCATGGTATTCGCGCAGTTTTTGTATCAACTGCTTGCGATTGGCGGCCGTTTCCTTAGGCTCACTGTTACCACCGGAGCCAGCCGGTTTATTCAGGCTAATGGTTGCAGAAGCATCCGGACTCAGGGATATCTCTATGTATTCGGAAGGCGGCTGGGTCGACTGACCGGCGGTCGGCAGATTGATCACGCTAGGATTGGTCATCGGTGCCGCCACCATAAAGATCACCAGCAAGACCAACATCACGTCGATGTAAGGTACCACATTGATCTCAGCCTTTATTTTACGTTTACGTTCGCCACGCAGATAACTCATGCAGATTCATCCATTCTTAGCGTGATTGTCTTTGCAGAATATTCGAAAACTCTTCGATGAAGGTTTCAAAATGTATCGCCAGCCTGTCGATTTCATGGGTATAGCGGTTGTACGCCAATACGGCGGGAATTGCCGCGAACAGGCCTATTGCGGTCGCGATCAGGGCTTCCGCAATACCCGGCGCGACTGCCGCCAGCGTTGCCTGCTGTACGTTGGCCAAACCGCGGAAAGCGTTCATGATGCCCCATACGGTGCCGAACAAACCCACATACGGCGACACTGAACCAACTGAAGCGAGAAAGGATAAATGGGTTTCCAGCGTATCCATCTCGCGTTGATAGGCGGCCCGCATCGCGCGGCGTGCACCATCGAGCATGGCACCAGGGTCCATATTGGTTTTGCTAATCGCCTTGACTTTGTGGTATTCGTTCATGCCGGCTTCAAAAATACGCTCAAGCGCACCGGTCTTGGTCATATTGTTTCTGTGATTTGATGACACCACCTGATACAGTTCGACCAGGCTGCCACCGGACCAGAATGTACGTTCAAATTCTTCAGTTTGCTCGCGGGCCTTCTTGACCGCAAACATTTTGCTGAAAATATAGGTCCAGCTGGTCAGTGATACGCCTAACAGCAATAGCATGACTAATTGCACCAGCAGCGAAGCGTTGGCGATAAGGGTAATAAACGAAAGGTCTTGGGTAACGGTCATGGCTAATTTATCTTTTTACTTGTTGAATCATTCAATACAGGATGGAATCAGGCTGCGATCAGACGCAGAATTTCTTCGGGAATAGCGGTAGGACGCAAATTAAGGGCACCTACACAACCGACCTTGACTTTGCCGGTCGCCAGTAAACGTTCACCGCACCAGGCTTGTTGCAAAAACTGCACGGAAGCGCGTCCTATGCGTTCGACCGTCACCGTCAGTTTCAGTTCATCATCCAGACGTGCCGCAGCATGATAATCGACCGCGGCGCTCTTGACTACAAACATAGCTTGATGTTCCACCGTCATCAATTGCTGACTGATGCCGGAAGTACGCAACCACTCAGTGCGGGCGCGCTCAAAAAATTTCAGGTAATTGGCATAAAACACTATGCCACCGGCATCCGTATCTTCGTAGTACACCCGTACCGGCCATTCAAACGTCTGTTGCATCAAACCTATCTCACAATCACGTGCGGGGGAGTATCCGCCGTTTCATGCCTGCCACTGGCCACCAGCATGCCACGAATAAAATACCCCCCGGTATTAATCAAAATTCAAAGTATCGTTTCAACATGTCGCTTGAAGGATGCGCATAAAAAAACGTACCAATTAGCCTCAAACCGGACTACGTTTGATGTTCAGAGGGCCAAAGCCCTGGCAAGTCGGCATCATTTCTATGTAGTTAATGTTCACATGCGGCGGCAAGGTGGCAATCCAATACGCTGACTCTGCGATATCGACGGCCGTCAAAGGAACCGTACCTTCATACACCTTGGCGGCAGCGGCATCATTGCCACGGAAACGCACATTAGAAAACTCGGTTCCGCCACACAGGCCAGGCGCGATATTGGTAGTGCGAACCCCGGTGCCGGCCATATCGGCACGCAAATTTTTGGTAAACTGATCGACAAACGCCTTGGTCGCGCCATAGACATTGCCACCCGGATAAGCGGTAGAGCCGGCAATCGAGCCTATATTAATGATCATGCCACTGTTGCGCGACACCATGTCAGGCAAGATGGCACGAGTCACCATCACCAAGCCCTTGGCATTGGTGTCTATCATGGTTTCCCATTCATCCAGCGAGGCCTGATGCGCCAGCTCCGTGCCTAGCGCCAGACCAGCGTTATTGATCAACACGTCAATTTGCTTCCAGTCGTCGGACAATCCGGCCAGCGCTTGCGCAATCGACGCCTTGTCAGTCACATCCATCATCACCGGCAATAGCGCCTCGCCCAACTCCTGATGCAGGCTACTGAGCCTTTCCACCCGTCTGGCGGCGGCAATTACCCGGTGGCCATGACGCACAAACTTGCGCGCCATTTCCTCACCGAAACCCGAACTTGCACCTGTAATTAAGACGATCATGGAAAACTCCGATGTTGAGATGAGATTCAAACGTAATTGTAAAAATAATTCACGGCAATGCTAACGCTCTTTAAAAACGGAAAATTAACGCAACTGCCGCAGCAAAACCGGATCAACTATTACCGTGCCTTCTGAAATAGGCGATCAAGCCGGTAGTCGAGGCATCCAGATGGGTATCATAAGCCTGGTCACCATTAATCGCCGGCAACAGGCGACTGGCTAATTGCTTACCTAACTCGACGCCCCATTGATCGAAGGAATTCAGGCCCCAGATCACACCTTGCACAAATACCTTATGCTCGTACAAGGCCAGCAACATACCCAACTGAAACGGATCAAGACTAGGCATCAGTATCGTGGTCGATGGCTGATTTCCGGCAAATACCTTATGCGGCAATAACTTAGCGATACTCGCTTCATCCAGTCCGGCGGCGGATAACTCGGTGCGCGCCTGCGCTTCAGTCTTGCCAAACGCCAGCGCGGCACTCTGCGCCAGGCAATTTGCCAGCAGCGGCGCCTGATGCCCGGGCAGCGGATAGTCGCTAGAGGCGCTCACGACAAAGTCGCAAGGTATCAGCCAACCACCCTGGTGCAGCAACTGGAAAAACGCATGTTGCCCGTTCACCCCGATTTCACCCCAAACGATGGGATTGGCGCGGCAAGTCAAAGGTTCACCATCACGGCTGACCGTCTTGCCGTTGGACTCCATTTCCAGCTGCTGTAAAAAGGCCGGAAAATGCCGCATTGATTCGTTATACGGCAACACGGCAGAAGTCTCGGCGCCAAGGAAGTTGGTATTCCAGACCGAAATCAAGGCCAGCAATACCGGCAGATTACTCTCCAGCGGCGCCGCGCAAAAATGCTTATCCATGGTTTCAGCACCTTGCAGCAGGCGCTCAAAGCCGCTCATGCCGATTGCCAATGCCACCGACAGGCCAACTGCCGACCATAAAGAATAACGCCCGCCTACCCAATCCCAGATTTGCAAAATATTACTGTCCGGAATACCGAATTCGTGTGCTTTGTCGGGACTGGAAGTAACCGCAATAAAATGCTTGGCGACTGCCCACTCTTCCATCGCCGCCGCCATCAGCCAGGTACGCGCGGTTTGCGCATTGATGCTGGTCTCTTGCGTGGTAAAGGTTTTCGAGGCGACGATGAATAAGGTGCTACGCGGATCGAGCTTTTCCAGCAAAGGTGCCAGATGCGCACTATCCAAGTTGGAAACATAGTAAAAATCAAGGCCGGGATGTTCCCCGGCAGACAAAGCGCGGGTTACCAGTTTGGGACCAAGATCAGAGCCGCCGATACCGATATTGACGACACTCTGTATCGCATCTCCCTTGAAGCCACGCCATAGGCCACTGCGCACCCGTTCGACGATACTTCGCATTTGCTTGCGCACCAGTCGCACCTGCGGCATCACATCATGTTCAGCATTAGGAAAGGGCGTAAACGCCGTGTGACGCAATGCGGTATGCAGCACCGCCCGGTCTTCACTGAAATTGATTTTCTCTCCGGCAAACATACGATCACGCCAACCAGTCACATTGGTGCTATGCGCCAACGCCAGCAAATCCTGCAAAGCGTCCGCATCTAGTCTTTGCTTGGAATAATCCACCAGCAAACCTTCGAGTTCGACCGAAAAGTTGGCAAATCGTTGTTCATCAGCGGCGAACAGTTCACGCAAATGCTGATGCTCCAGCCTGGTTTTATGTGACAGCAGGGCTTGCCATTCCGGAGTGAGCGTCAGATTCATAGAGTGTAAGTAAGCTTGATTGGTAAATGTAAACTGACAGATGTTAATCGAATAATGCCATTTAACCAATACCAATTAATACTAATTAATACCAATTAATCAGCCAGTAGATTTGCCAGCGCCACATACTGTTCCAATGCGATAGTTTCAGCACGCACCTGGGGATTAATCCCTACATCCAGCAATTGCTGCTCGGTAAACATGCCCGCCACACAATTGCGCACTACCTTGCGCCTTTGTGAAAATGCCTTGGTCACCACTTGCTCAAGTTTGCGCACATCGCAGGCCAGGCGCGTCTGTTTCGGAATCATACGCACAATCGCCGACTCCACTCTAGGTGGCGGGTCGAAAGCGGTAGGCGGCACGACAAACATCATTTCCATGTGGTAGCGCCATTGCAGCATAACGGACAAACGTCCGTAAGCTTTGCTGCCCGGTTCAGCGACCATGCGCTCCACCACTTCTTTTTGCAGCATGAAGTGCTGATCTTCGACCAGATGGGCAAATTCGGCCAGATGAAACAGCAAGGGACTGGAAATATTGTAAGGAAGATTACCAACGATACGCAACTTCTTGCCCGCGGCAACCGGTAAAGCGGAAAAATCAAACTGTAAGGCATCGCCTTCGTGCACGATCAATTTAGCCGGATCAAAACTTTTCTTAAGACGGGCAACCAGGTCGCGGTCAAGTTCGACTACGTGCAAAGTTGTCAGTCCATCTAGCAATAAGCGCGTCATTGCCGCCAGACCCGGGCCGATTTCGACCATGCTCTGATCAGGCTGTGGATTGATGGTAGCGATGATATTGCTCAGTACCAACTGATCGGTTAAAAAATTTTGACCGAAGCGCTTGCGTGCTATGTGTTTCATGAAATGACTTTATTGTTATTTTTGAGAAAATGTACGATTGAAAGTATGTTATTTTGCCTGCCGGGCGACCATCTCGGCCGCCATGCGGATAGCGACCTGCATACTGCCCATATCGGCATGGCCGACTCCAAGCTTAGCCAGATCCAGCGCAGTGCCATGATCAACGGAGGTGCGTATCAAAGGCAAACCGAGGGTAATGTTCACGCCCAGACCAAAACTGGCATGCTTTAATACCGGCAAACCCTGATCGTGGTACATCGCCAGCACGCAATCGGCATCTTGCAGATATTTTTGCTGGAACAGGGTATCGGCCGGATAAGGGCCGCTGACGTTCATTCCTAAAGATTGTGCGTGAGCAATCACGGGACTGATCACTTCAATTTCCTCGCGCCCCAGATAACCGCTTTCCCCGGCATGCGGATTGAGACCGGCCACCAGAATACGGGGATGCGCCAGACCGAATTTGCTCTGCAAATCCTGAGAAATGATTTGCAAAGTCTTGAGCAAACTATCAAACCCTATCACCGCAGCAACCTCTTTCAAAGGCAAATGCGTGGTGGCCAACGCCACCCTGAGCGCTTGCGGCAAACTGGCCGAGGCATTGCAAGCCAGCATCATGACAACTTGATCGGTGCCAGTCTGCCCGGCAAAATATTCAGTATGTCCGGTAAACGGAATGCCGGCATCATTGATGGTGCTTTTTTGTAGCGGAGCGGTAACCAAGGCATCGCACCACTTTTGCTGCACGCTTTCCAGGGCGACCACCAAGGTCTGTAGCACAGCGCGACCATTGCGCGGATCAAGCTGGCCAGCAACCACATGGGCGTCGAGCGGACAATCAATCACGGTAATCTGGTCTTTGCCGCAACCTGGCAAACCACTATAACGCAAGGCCTGCTGCGACACGCCCATCAGACGTATCGCCGGATCTACTTCACTTGCCAGCATAGACAAGTAGGCCGCATCACCGACCAAGACCGGCCGTAACTCACTGCGCAAGGCCCATGCCGCACGCAAGGAAATTTCCGGTCCTATGCCGGCAGGCTCCCCTACCGTTACGGCGATCACCGCACGCTGTTGTGACATTATTTTTCGTCCAGACGGAACTCAACATAAGCGCGATCGCGCAACTGACGCAACCAGTCTTGCAGGGCTTCATCAGCTTTGCGCTCACGCACCGCCTGGCGCGCCGCCAGACGCTTGCGATCTTTTGAGACATCATCGGTCTTGCGCTCAAGAACCTGGATCAAATGCATACCGTAAGGAGACTCTATCGGCTGGCTAATTTCATTGATCGCCAGCTTATTCATGGCTTGCTCAAATTCAGGCGCAGTATCACCAGGAAATACCCAGCCCACGTCGCCGCCTTTGGACGCTGATAAATCATTGGAGAAAGTTTTTGCCAATTCTTCAAAGCTAGCCGCTTTATTATCCAGACGCTGCTTAAGTTCTACCAGTTTGCGCTTGGCTTCCGCCGCGCTCACTACCTGATTAACCTTGATCAAGATATGCCGCACATGGGTCTGCTGCGGAGCATCTACCGCCGCATTGGCAGATGTGGCTCGCTTACCCAATAACTTAACGATATGAAAACCATTAGGGCTTCTGACAATTTCGGAGACTCCCCCGACCTGGGTTTTATTGATGGCATCGAGGAATAGCTGAGGCAAGCGATCTTGCTCGCGCCAGCCTACATCGCCCCCCTTCAAGGCTTCAGGCGCATCGGAATAGGTAGCTGAAAGTTTGGCAAAATCTTCGCCAGCCTTAAGCTTGGCTAACACGCCTTCAGCGCGGGCGCGACGCTGGGCAATCTGGTCGGCCGAGGCATTTTCCGGAATACGCACCAGAATATGAGCCAGATTCAACTCTTGCTGGCCATTGGCAGACTTTTCTTCGGCAGCGATGAAATTATCCACTTCCATTTCGGAGACTTGTATCTTGCTGTCGACCTCGCGTTCGCGGATACGTTGCATCAAGATGTCGTCACGAATCTCTTCGCGGAATCTGGCAAACGGAGTACCTTCACGCTCAACCTGATTGCGAAATTCCTGCAAAGACATTTTATTTTGCTCCGCCAGGCGCAGCATAGAGCGATCAAGCATGACATCATCAACGCGTATGCCATTTTCTTTAGCCAATTGTAACTGAGCGCGATCAATGATCATGCGCTCCAGCAATTGCTTTTGCAGGTCAAGGCGGTTCGGCAATGCCGTTCCTTGCGCAGCCAGGCGACGCTCGACAGAACGCAAGCGCTCGTTAAGCTCCTGACGGGTAATGACTTCATCATTGACGACTACCACGATACTATTGACCAATTCAGCTTTCGCGGCCTTGCCGGAAGACGCGCTTACCGGAGCGACCGCTGCGGCAGGCATGAATGGAACTGCCGGGACCGCAGTCGCAGCATTAGTCTTGAGCTGCGCCAGCACCTGACTCGACGCCAGCAAAGTTACGGATACTGCCAATACAGAAAAAATAGTTCGTTGATTCATGGGCAAGATGTGTCGCATAGTGTTCCAAAATTCATAGTAAAAATGAAGGCATAGGCGGATCGCCATCCGTCCATCATCGCCAATGTATGGCGAAAGCTGCAATATACACGCTAATTTATCGGCTGATAACCCGATATTCCCTTTTTCAGGACATCAATAGTATTCGACCCCAATTTGGCCAAACCGTTCAACTCCAACTGCATCGAGATCCCTGTGGTACTGGTGGAGGTGGCAGTCACAAAGCGTTGTGCCAACACCCGAAATGACCAGCAATCCTGCTTATACTCAAAACCGGCTAAACCCTCGATCAGCTTATTGGTTTGCAGCGAAAAATTACTTCTGCCCACCATATACCAGCGATTTGCCAGCGGCCATTGCATGGAGACGTCAATTTGCTTGACCTGATTATTCGGTGTGACGGTATCGCGCTGAAAACGATACTCCGCATTCAGCACTTTTCTTGGTGCTGGACTCCAGCGCAGACCATAGTTGGAACGTACCGCTTCGTTATCGCTCTGACTCATCTGTAAGCTAGCTTCGGCACTAAGGGTATCAGAGATTTTTCCGGCAGCAGACAGCAGTAGATCAGAGCGACTCTGACTCACGCTACCACCAAGCGAGACCTTTTGCTGATTGAAATAAATTCTTTGACCGATAGCCAACTTGACGCGCTCTTCACCGCTATCTTCGATAAATCGAGATACCAGGGCGGCGGTCAACTGATTGGCGTCACCAATTCTGTCGTGTCCGGTGAAGCGGTTTTCACTGAACATCTGGGCGAAATTAAAATCAGCGGTGGCACTATCAAAATTCGGTAACTGACTTTGATCGCGATACGGTGTATTTACGTAAAACAGCCGGGGCTCCAGCGTTTGCGTCATCTGCGAACCAAACCAGTTAGCCTTACGCTCAAAGATCAGGCCGCTATCTAGCGAGAAGGTCGGCAAGGTACGCTGCGAATTGGCATCCTGGCCGGCGACGGGATTATCCAGATGGTAATTGGTGGCATGCAATGACAATTTAGGCGTCACAAAATAACCAGGCTGCAAAAATGGCATGGATACTTGTGGAATAATTACCGCCCGGTCACCTCGCACCAACGTCGGATGGGAGAACCTGGTCAATATAGTATCGACCGCCCAGTCGAAGCCCAGAACGTCAAACTGGCCCCCATGCACGGTCAATTGCGGTAGACGGTCATAAGGCGGAACGATCGGTGCCGCAATATCCTGTAGCACCTGGTACTTAGAACTCAGCAAGATCGCATTCCAGTAGGTGTCCGTATAGGCGAACGTCAGATCACGCGGCAACACCCGTACCGCAGTCTTATTGATATTCGTGGCAAAATCGGCCGGATAGGCATCATCGGAGGCGTGATTGATATTCCATGACAGCGCCAGTTTCGGCAACAGGGTCTGGGCATGGGTAGATGCCAGCGCATAGCGATTGGTGCCGGTTTGCTTATCATCCGGCAGAAACTCAAAATTAGTCTCGCCGGCATAACCGACTCCCAAATAACGGCCATCGAGGCCCACTTGCAGGCCGCGCTTCTGTATATATTTTGGAAAAACCGTCAGATCACGGTTCGGGGCAATATTAAAATAATACGGCAACCCCAGTTCCATCCCGCCAGTTGATGAGCTACCGAGGCTAGGCGGCAGCACACCGGAATGACGCGCATCTGACAAAGGGAAACTCATCGCCAGAAACGATGGCACCGCCAAGATAGGCACGTGCTTGAAGTACACCACCGAAGTGCCGGCGACGCCTCTATCAATCCCGGTATCGAGCTTCAGGGTATCAGCTTTCAAATACCAGTCAGGATCAAAACCTTCGCAAGTACTGTAGGTACCTTTAAAGACGGTGGAGCGTTCTTCGTCCTGAAACTCTATCCGCTCGCCCTTACCCTGACCGTTGTTTCGCAGCAATTTATAACTGGGATTGATGACAAAGCCGGCATTCGTATCCAGACGCAAGCGCATTTCGTCGCCGTTATAGCAGTCGCCGTTGCGCACTGCCCGCACATCGCCTTTGGCGTCGAGTTCGTCCTCCAGATTGCGGTAGATGGCATGATCGGCCACCATGGTCGTCGTGCCTTTTACCAGTTCGACTTTCTCGTCAAACTGTATATAGCGCTCAGGCCGGCCGGAAATCTGCTCGGCCTGGATCACGGTGGTGGCGTTTTTATCATCGGCCTTGGTGCTAGGCTTGCCGGCGATCGCGACACTTTGCACCTGAGCCGTTGCCGCCAAAGTGGTAAATGAGAGCGCTGCCGGAAACAATACCTTGGCGGCCAATGCCGGAAAAGTAGGAAACAAGGGCTGCGGGTGAGATAATACGTATTTCCGGCGCATGTAAGTGGTCAAGGGCGTTGAGGCAAATATTGTCTATGAATGTAAAGTGCTGGCAGCCATGCTTTTCGATGTCTGCCTGAAATCAAGCGCACATTATAGGTTGAAATAGGCTAAGCCCGCCTTATTTACCAAGAACCACTGCCTGCGCAAGGGCAACCAATCGGTTTTAACCAAGAATTTTTCGCTATGTCCTCACAATTAAATAACGATTTAAATAACGATTTAAAGAAGGCATTGAGCCAGCCGGCCAACACTGTCGCGCCACAGGCCGGGTTGGTCGGGTTGGTCGAGTCAGCCGAACTGGCCGAATCAGCCGAATTGGCCAAGGCGGATCAGCAACGCATGGCTGCTATCAACGCTTGGCTAGGCCAGATCAGCACGCCTGCGCTGGAATTAGCCAGCCTGCGTCCGGCCTCGGCCGATGCCAGCTTCCGTCGCTATTTCCGCATCGACGCTAGCGATGGCAATAGCTACATCGTGATGGATGCGCCACAACCGGCAGAGGATGTCAGACCCTTCATCGAGATCGCCGAACTACTTTCGCAGATCAACCTGACGGTACCGCAAGTACTGGCACAGGATACGGTTCAAGGTTTCTTGCTGTTGAGCGACTTGGGCACGACCACCTATTTCGACGCTTTCAATGCGCAGCCGGAACGCGTCCATGCTCTCTATATGGATGCGATCGCCTCGCTGGTGCAAATGCAAAGCCATAGCCAGCCCGAGGTATTGCCGGAATACGACCGCGCCTTTTTCCTGCGCGAACTAATGATATTCCCGGAATGGTATTTAGGCGTACACAGGGGCGCCACGCTCACCGAAGAGCAAAGCACCAGTCTGAACAAGGTCTTCGATGCGCTGTTGGCCAATATCATGGCGCAGCCGCAAGTCTACGTACACCGTGATTACCATTCGCGCAATCTGATGGTCATCGAGCCGGGCAACCCCGGCATTCTTGATTTCCAGGGCGCGCTGTACGGACCTATCACTTACGATCTGGTATCGCTGCTGCGCGATGCCTACGTCTATTGGGATGAAGACAAGGTACTCGATTGGGCGATCCGCTATTGGGAACAGGCACGCCGCGCCGGCTTACCGATTAGTCCTGAATTTGACAGCTTCTATCGCGATTTCGAATTCATGGGGCTGCAACGCCACCTGAAAATCCTCGGTATCTTTGCCCGCCTGGCACACCGGGATGGCAAGCAGCACTACCTGAAAGATATCCCGCTGGTGATGTCGTATGTGCGCAAGACGGCGCAGCGCTATAACATCCTGATCCCCTTATTGCGTCTGCTCGATGTCATAGAAGACACCGCGCCGGTCGTCGGATTCACTTTCTAAAACCCCAATCTATCCGTGCAATATGGGGAGTATCAGTAAAAACCACCCATGTTGCGCAATAGAATAGCGCGCATATTTAAATACCCCCATCCAGTATAGAGAATCTCCATGAAAGCCATGTTACTTGCCGCAGGTCGCGGCGAACGGATGCGACCTTTGACCGACACCTGCCCTAAGCCTCTGCTGAAGGTACGCGGCCGTCCCTTGATCGTCTGGCACATCCTCAATCTGGTAAAGGCCGGGATTACCGAGATCGTCATCAATCACGCCCATCTGGGTCACATGATAGAAGAGTTGTTGGGCGACGGTAGCCAGTTCGGCGCACAAATAAGTTATTCGGCCGAAGCAACTGCGTTGGAAACCGCCGGCGGCATCGCCAAGGCCTTGCCGTTATTGGGTGACGAGCCTTTCATCGTGATTTCTTCCGACATTTACATTCCGCATTTCAATTTCACCGAATGCCTCAATACGCTGGAAGACAATGACATGTGGGGCAATCCGCATCCGCTCGATAAGCGCGACGTGGCCTGGCTGTACATGGTAAAAAACCCCTCGTTTCATCCTGAGGGCGATTTTGCGCTGAACCTGATGGGATTGTCGAATCAGGGCAAAGAGGGCGAACCGCGTCTGACCTTCGGCAATATCGGGGTCTACCGGCCCGAGATGTTTGCCGGCATCAAGGCAGGCGAACACGCCAAATTAGCGCCGATACTGCGCGACTACGCCGATCGCGGCCAACTCGGTGGTGAGTTGTATAGCGGGGTCTGGCATAACGTCGGCACACCTGAGCAACTGGCGGCACTCAATGCCCCCCTCAACGGTGTGATGAATAGCAAGGTCAACTCCGGACCACGTCCATGAACGCCACCATGAACTCCTATTTCCGGCGCCGCCGGCAATTGCTGGAGCAGATGCAGGCGCAAGGCGGCGGTATCGCGATTGTGCCGACTGCACAGGAAATGACACGCAATAGCGACAACACATTCCCGTTTCGCCATGACAGTTATTTTTATTATTTATCCGGTTTCACCGAACCGGAAGCGCTGATCGTACTGATCGCCGATGGCAGCAGCCAGCGCAGCATCTTGTTTTGCCGCGAAAAAGATATGGAACGCGAAATCTGGGATGGATTCCGCTACGGTCCGGCAGCAGCCCAGGCCCAGTTCGGCTTTGATGCCGCCTACCCTATCACGGCACTGAACGAAGAAATGCCCAAGCTGCTGGCCGATGCCGCTAGCGTATTTCACAGCACCGGTGCCGATGCCAAGCTCGACACCCGATTGCAGCAATGGATGGATGCGGTGCGCGCCAAATCGCGTAGCGGCATCACGGCACCAGACAAAACCCTGGATCTGCGCAAGCTGCTCGATGAAATGCGCCTCTTCAAGGATGCCAGCGAAATCGCACTGATGCAAACCGCTGCCAGCATTTCTGGCACGGCACATGCGCGCGCCATGCGCCATGCCAGACCCGGCATGCATGAATACGAACTCGAAGCCGAGCTATTGCATGAATTTCGCCGTCAGGGTTCGCAAGCGCCAGCCTATGGTTCCATCGTTGCCGCCGGTGCCAATGCCTGCATCCTGCATTACCAGAGCAATGCCGCCCGTATCAAGGATGGTGATTTGATCCTGATCGATGCCGGCTGCGAATTTGACAGCTACGCCTCCGACATCACCCGGACCTTCCCCGCCAACGGCAAATTTAGCGCTGCGCAAAAGACATTGTATGAACTGGTACTCGCTTCCCAACAGGCGGCGCTGGACTGTGCCCGGCCGGGCGCGGCGTATATGGACGGCCACCACGCGGCAGTGCGGGTACTCACGCAGGGCATGCTCGACACCGGCTTGCTCGATAAAAACAAAGTCGGCAATCTCGACGATGCGATCGCCAGCAATGCCTTCCGCCAGTTTTACATGCACGGCACCGGCCACTGGATAGGCCTGGACGTACATGATGTCGGTGACTATCGCGAGACCAACAAGGTCGGCAATGAACGCCCTTACCGCAAGCTGGAAGCGGGCATGGCGTTCACCATAGAACCTGGCATCTACGTGCGTGCGGCAGAAGGTGTACCGGAACAATACTGGAACATCGGCATACGCATAGAAGACGATATCCTGATCACGCCGCAAGGCCATCTCAACCTCAGCCGCGACACGCCAAAAACCGTGGCCGAAATTGAAGCATTGATGCTGACCAGATAAACCATACCGGCCTTTGCAATATGGCCGGCAGCGAGCAATAAGGAGAACCGCATTTTGACAGCGCACGTACACATCGCCATCTGCGGCGCCGGCCCGGTCGGCCAGGCGCTGGCCTTAATGTTGCACCAGCAAGGCTATGCCGCCCGCGACATCTTGCTACTCGCCATCTGAGCAAGCCAGTCAGGACGCGCGCTCGATTGCCTTGTCGTATGGCAGTAAGCAAATCCTGCAGGCGATACAGGCCTGGCCAATTAAAGCCACCGCGATTACACAAATCCATGTCTCGCGCCGCGCCCACTTTGGCCGTAGCCTGATCAAGGCCGCCGATTATCAATTGGCGGCGCTCGGTTATGTGGCGCGTTACGGTGATATCGTCGCACCGCTGCATAAACTTTAAAACGCATAGATCAGACCACGACCAGATCCTGGCAACCTTCATGAGTCAAAGCGGAAATCTCAAATACCGGCCCTTTCCAGGCAAAGCGTTTAATGAAATCCTTGACGCGCTTTTTACGCTCTTCTTCGCTCAACATATCAAGCTTATTGAGCACCAACCAGCGCGGTTTTTCAAACAGCGACTCATCGTACTTACGCAATTCCTTGACCAGCGCCTTATTGTCCTTGACCGGATCAACCGTGTCATCAAACGGTGCCAGATCAACGATATGCAACAGCAAACCGGTACGCTGCAAATGCTTGAGGAACTGTACGCCAAGACCGATACCATCAGCAGCGCCTTCGATCAGACCAGGGATATCGGCAATCACGAAACTCTTTTCGTGGCTGACGCGTACCATACCCAGATTCGGATGCAAGGTGGTGAATGGATAATCAGCGATCTTTGGTCGTGCGTTCGATACCGCAGTAATGAAAGTAGATTTACCGGCATTGGGCAAACCCAGCAAACCGACGTCGGCCAATACTTTCAATTCCAGTTTCAGTTCGCGGCGTTCACCCTCTTTACCATCGCCACGCTGACGCGGTGCACGGTTAGTCGAAGATTTAAAGTGGATATTACCCCAACCGCCTTCGCCGCCTTTAACCAAGACAACTTGCTGACCATGCTCGGTCAGATCGGCAATCGGCTCATCGGTATTGCGATCGACGATCAGTGTACCAACCGGCATACGCAAGAAGATGTCATCAGCGCCCTTACCATAGCAATCGGCACCACGGCCGTTTTCGCCATCCTTGGCCTTATGCAACTTGGCATAACGAAAATCAACCAAGGTGTTGATGTTGCGATCGGCTACCGCGATTATGCTGCCGCCTTTGCCGCCATCGCCGCCATCCGGACCGCCAAATGGTCTGAATTTTTCACGACAGAAGGAGGCGACGCCGTTACCACCATCACCTGCAATAACTTCAATTCTTGCTTCGTCGATAAATTTCATGTTTGCCACCTAAACAATAGAGCTTTTCAGCTTTAAGACCAGAGCCAAGGGAAAATCCAGCGAGCCTATGCTACGCGATTTTTCCTGCTTGATTTCCGGTGAATACGATAGATGGACAACAAATCTATTTGCCGCGCAGCGAATGCGCGCACCAGGCAAAAACTACTTTGCATCCATCCTGAATTTTTTATTTTATAGTACAAATTAAAAAGGCTCCACCAACGGCAGAGCCTTTTTATATACGGGCTTGCGCCTTGGCTGCTGTATTAAGCTGCTACAACAGTCACGTACTGGTGCTTCAATGGACCTTTAGTACCAAATTGTACTTTGCCTGGTGTCAGTGCGAACAGAGTGTGATCTTTGCCCATACCGACGTTTTCACCAGCGTGAACGCGTGTGCCGCGTTGACGAATGATGATACCGCCAGCATTGATAGACTGACCGCCGTAAACTTTAACACCGAGTCGCTTTGACTCTGAGTCACGGCCGTTGCGCGTGGTGCCGCCGCCTTTTTTATGTGCCATTTAATTAGCTCCTTGAAATTCAGGTGGGAAAATTGCTTTATCGACGGATTAACCGTTGATAGAAACAATCTGCAGTTCAGTGTAGTTTTGGCGATGGCCTTGACGCTTCTGGTAATGCTTACGACGACGCATTTTGAAAATGCGAACCTTGTCGTGGCGTCCGTGATCAATCACCTTAACCAGCACCGTAGCACCTGCGACCAATGGAGTACCAACTTTAATGGTATCTCCCTCGCCCATGGCGAGTACTTGATCTATGGTGAGTTCGGAGCCAATGTCTGCAGGTATCTGTTCTACTTTAAGTTTTTCACCAGCGACAACTTTATATTGTTTGCCACCGGTTTTTATGACCGCGTACATGTGAAACCTCATCAAATAAATATAGGGATTTCCCCACTTTCCAGAAATACACACACAAGAAAGCGGGAGAACCGCGAATTATACATAGGCTTAATGCTCCAGTCAAAATCTATTTGCATATTTTTTCAGCAGAATTTAAGGCTGGCGCGGTAGCTTTCCTTCGGCACCGGGAATATCACGCAGAACGCGGATAGCCTGCCAGGTCGCGGCACTACGCCATGGCGCAGCTGCGAGTTGCAAATCCCATAATGCAATTCCAACGCCCAGTGCTTGCGCTTCACGCACATGGGAAATGATATCCTTGCCTAAGCCGCCCTTACCCCAACTATCGAGCCAAGTTGGCATACCCATCAGGATCTGACCTGGTTTATAACCGGCGCGCATTGCATAGCGCAACTGCCAGCTATATTTAAAAATATGCGCCCCATCTTCACAAACAGATTTCTCCTCGGGAGTAAATGCTTGCTCGCTGCCTTCATACAGATCCTCGTAGCCCATGCTATGTATCGCATCAACATAGCCTAACCAATCTCCCCACCAACTCATGTTAGGAGCATTCATGCAAGGGCTATGAAAGCTATCGACCGTGAGTAACTTACCTTGAGCCTTAAGCTTTGCCGACAAATCACGAATCAATTGCGCATAAGCAGGACGATCAGAATCAAGCTCCCCCTCGCCTTCGAGGTCGAGGTCAATGCCATCCAATTCGTATTTATTCATCTCCGCCAGCAGGGCATGCGAAAATTCTGCGGGGTGCTGAGCAAAAGCGCGTCTGGCCAGCGCCCAATCCCACTTTCCCATCACTTGAGAGTTATTGTAGACAGTCAAAAACACTTTAATCCCGTGCATCTTTGCCCAGTCACGAAAGCGCACCACATCCTCAGGTCGAACTGACTGTCCCTGCTTGTTAACCGGAGCAAGTACCAGACCGCGGCCGTCCGGGCTTGGATTCCATAATTGGAGCCCCAGGCGGGTCAGTCCTTCACCGATCAAGGCTTGCGATTCCAGCGCTGCCATGGATTCATTGAGGCCGTATGCAGGCACCCATCCCATAACTTGAATTTTACTCTCGACGGCAAAACCGCTGACACAAAACAAAACACTACTGAATAACAACAATTTGGCAAAGCGCACTCTTATCCCAATACAAAAAAAATAACAAAAAGTGCGTTATTGTTGCTTTCCCCATCTTCATTTGCAACCAATAGCAACTCAATTACTACTGGTATGCAGTGTATGACCACCATCACCTATGACAAAGGAGTAATTGGTCTGTTGCGTCTTGACTGCAGCAAAATGCAGCTTTCATCTATCAGCGCTCATTCTTCCCCAAAACACAGCGCTCCTTGCCTAACTCCAACTTAATAAAATACATAGACCTGAGACCTTTATTCAATTATTCGAAACCCGCCAATATTTGTTTGCCGACCAAGCCTGCCCAATTCAAAAAGGCCATGTAGCACCCCCAAGGGGCCATCTAAGATAAGCGTCGAAAAAATTTCGTATCCTCTTTTTCCGCAAATCAGAGTGCAACATCGGAGTGCAGCATCGTATAATCGCGTTATCTTGAATTTTTCGCAGGTTCACCCTTGTCTGCCACACCTACCCAAAACAGCATTACGGAATTGATCGCGCCTGAAATGGCAGCGGTAAATCTAGTCATCCGACAACAGCTTCATTCAGAAGTCCCGCTGGTCAATCAGATTGCCGAGTACATCATCAGCGCCGGCGGTAAACGCATACGCCCTGTATTGGTGCTGTTAATGGCGAACGCCTATCAGTACCAAGGCAAGCATCATCATGATTTGGCTGCCATCGTCGAGTTTATCCACACTGCCACCCTGCTGCATGATGACGTAGTCGATGAATCCTCGTTGCGCCGTGGTCGCCAGACTGCGAATGCCTTGTTCGGCAACGCCGCCTCGGTGTTGGTCGGGGATTTTTTATATTCCCGCGCCTTCCAGATGATGGTATCGATCAACAGCATGCAAGTGATGCAGATACTCGCGGATGCGACCAACGTGATCGCTGAAGGTGAAGTGCTGCAACTACTCAATATGCACGATCCCGATGTAACGGAAGAGCGCTATTTACAGGTAATCCGTTCCAAAACCGCTAAGCTATTTGAAGCCGCGGCTCAGATAGGCGCACTAATCGCCGGAGCCAATCCGGAGCAGATTGAAGCTGCAGCCGAATATGGCCGCTCGCTGGGTACGGCCTTCCAGTTGATTGACGATGTACTCGATTACTCTGGCAATGCCGAAGATATAGGCAAAAATGTCGGGGACGATTTACGTGAAGGCAAGCCTACCCTGCCACTCATCTACCTGATGAAACATGGCACATCAGAGCAGTGTCAACTGGTGCGCGCTTGTATAGAACAAGGGGATGAATCAAAATTTGATGCGATTCTTTCGGCCATTACGCATTCCGGTGCACTCGACTACACCAGGGACGAAGCAGTCAAAGCTGCGGCACGCGCCGCCGCCTCAATAAGCTCACTCACCGATAGCCCTTACAAGCAAGCACTGCTGGCACTAGCTAGTTTTGCGGTGGATAGAAATCATTAAATAGGCCTAAGTAATCAACCATCATCGTTGCCCGCCGGGTCCGCAGATTTGGGTAACGATGAGATTGACGGCCGCCACTCTTCTTGCGTAGATATTGCGGGACTGGCTCGCCAAATTCCAGCGCTCTGGCTTTACCTCAATGAATAAATCATCTTGCCGGACATTAAGCATTATCAATGCGGTTCCGATGGTTTCCGATGCAAAAACCTATATAGCCCGATCTTGCTGGACGGCCTTAGCAACTGGTGACTTAGGTAACCCAGAACCGGAAGCTAGTTCGGCACAAGTTATCAGATGAGCGACAATTGCCATCACAGGTAAAGCCTAGCTAAGCACTCCAGGCGCATTACTGCCTCAAAATCACAGGTAAAATCCCCCTGCCCGCCAGAAAAAATTTAGGAACACACCTTTATAGTTGATTCCGGTTTTGGCTCGAAATAATTCCACAGAAGCAATTGTATTTCCCGAGTTACAATATTTTCAGGCATTTCGTAAAAAATTGGGTATCATCAGCGATACGCCTACAAACAAAACTCGCATTACGCTGCGACAAATTAAGCTGAGACATCCATCAATTGAAGTGGTGAAACTCATACGCACTTTTGATAATAGTTTAGTAAAATAGTTTAATTGCAGGAACCCCCTTATACTAATACAACTACCGAAGAGAACTAATCTTAGACGTCGCTAGATTTCGTCACTAGTATTGCAAAGAAAGCGACCGTGCTTAGCCACAGTACGACAAAGCAAAAAATGGCTTTTTACACCTTATTCAAAAGATCCTATGTCTGCAGCTCCACCTAATTCGGCCATACACACATCCACCTCATCAGGGCTGGCGCGCGCCTTGATACAGGCCAATGTATTGTCGTTGGCACAGATAGATCCCATACATAAAAAATCTCAGGCTGAAAAAACCCACTTTGTCGACAGCCTGTTACAAAGCGGCTTGATGAGCGCGCGCGATCTGGCATCTTTTTGCTCGGATACCTTTGGCTATCCACTGGTAGATCTGGCAGTATTTAACGAGAGCATGCTGCCGGAAAAAATTGTTAACGCAAAACTGATGCAGACTCAGCGCATGATTGCGCTATCTAAGCGCGGCAATAAAATTTCGCTGGCAATATCGGATCCGACCAACACCAATGCGATCGATCAGATTAAATTTCAGACCGGTCTTGGCGTGGAACTAGTGGTCGTGCAACATGACGTATTACTCAAGTTACTCGATAAACTCAGTAAATCCTCAGAGCAAAGTCTCACCGATCTGGCTGGCGACGATTACAACATAGAATTTAGCGAGGACGACCTCAACTCAGGCGTTCCCGATACACAGACAAGTGAAGTTGACGATGCGCCTGTCGTCAAATTCCTGCAAAAAATGCTGATTGACGCGATTAATCTCGGAGCATCGGATTTACATTTCGAACCATTTGAAAAATTTTACCGGATACGTTTCCGGGTCGATGGCGAACTAAGGGAAATTGCCCAGCCACCACTGGCAATCAAAGATAAGTTGGTCTCTCGCATCAAGGTCATTTCCAAACTGGACATTTCCGAAAAACGCGTGCCTCAAGATGGCAGGATGAAACTTATTCTGTCACCGACCAAAGCAATTGACTTCCGGGTCAGCATCTTGCCTACCCTGTTTGGCGAAAAAATTGTTATGCGTATTTTGGATGGTTCGCAAGCGCAAATGGGGATTGATGCACTCGGATATGATCCAGACCAAAAAGCCATACTGATGGATGCGATTCAACGTCCGTATGGCATGGTACTAGTTACCGGACCAACCGGCTCGGGAAAAACCGTCTCTCTATACACCTGCCTGAACGTTATCAACAAACCGGGAATTAATATCTCTACCGCGGAAGATCCGGCCGAAATCAACTTACCGGGCGTCAATCAGGTCAATATCAATGACAAAGCGGGACTGACATTCCCGGTCGCGCTCAAGTCTTTTCTGCGGCAAGATCCGGATATCATCATGGTGGGTGAGATCCGGGATCTTGAAACTGCCGACATCGCCATTAAGGCCGCGCAAACCGGACATATGGTGTTTTCTACCCTGCATACCAACGATGCGCCTTCGACACTGACCAGGCTAATGAATATGGGCGTCGCACCATTCAATATCGCCTCATCAGTTATCCTGATTACGGCACAAAGGTTAACTCGTCGCCTTTGCACATGCAAAAAGCAGGTTGAGATATTGGATGAAGTTTTGTTGCAAGCGGGATTTAAGGAGCATGAGCTCGATGGCAGCTGGAAACCCTACGGTCCGGTAGGCTGCGAACGCTGCACCGGCAGCGGCTACAAAGGTCGGGTAGGCATTTACCAGATCATGCCTATCACCGAAGCAATAGAACGTATCATTCTGGCAAATGGTTCCTCTCTGGAAATTAAGAAGCAGTCAGAGAAAGATGGCGTCAGAAGCCTGCGTCAATCTGGACTGCAAAAAGTAAAGCAAGGGGCAACTAGCCTCGAAGAAGTATTAGGCTGCACCAACGACTAAAGCGATAGGAATAGTAAGATGGCAACTACCTCAAACCGGACGACCAAAACAGCGCAAGCCAAAGAGCAGCTATACGCCTGGGAAGGAAAAGACAAGCAGGGCAAGACGGTACGCGGTGAACTGCGCGCCGGCGGAGAATCGATTGTCAATGCCACTTTGCGCCGCCAGGGGATTCTGGTCACCAAGCTCAAGAAAAAATCATACAGCACGGGAAAAAAGATTACTGACAAAGACATCACTCTGTTTACGCGTCAATTGGCGACCATGATGAAAGCCGGCGTTCCCTTGCTGCAATCTTTTGATATCGTGGGTAAAGGCCACTCCAACCCTTCAGTCTCAAGACTATTGATGGATATTCGTGCAGATGTGGAAACCGGCAGCAGCCTGAATCAGGCGTTCCGGAAATACCCATTGTATTTCGACCCTTTATTTTGTAATCTGGTCGGCGCCGGTGAACAGGCTGGTATTCTGGAAGATTTGCTGACCCGCCTTGCCATCTATAAGGAAAAAACCCTGGCGATTAAAGCCAAGATCAAGTCGGCGCTGACCTATCCTATCGCGATTCTCTCAGTAGCATTTATCGTCACTGCCGTTATTATGATTTGGGTAGTTCCCGCGTTTAAAGAAGTGTTTTCCAGCTTTGGCGCGGAGTTGCCGGGACCAACCTTGGTGGTAATGGGAATTTCCGATTTCTTTGTAGCTAATTGGTATTTCATTTTTGGCGGACTGTTTGGCGCCATTTACTTTTTCTTGCACACTTGGAAACGCTCACTGCAGATGCAGCGCTTCATGGATCGCCTGTTATTACAGGCTCCGATATTTGGCGAGGTTATACGAAAGGCAACCATTGCGCGCTGGACTCGCACTTTAGCGACCATGTTTGCAGCTGGAGTACCGTTGGTCGAAGCGCTCGATTCAGTCGGTGGCGCTGCCGGTAATGCAGTATATCTTGACGCCACACTCAAAATTCAAACGGAAGTCACGACCGGTACCAGCCTGACGGTTGCGATGCAAAATGCCAACGTCTTTCCCAACATGGTGACGCAAATGGTTTCTATTGGCGAAGAATCCGGCTCACTTGATGCCATGCTAGGTAAAGTTGCTGATTTCTACGAGGAAGAAGTCGATGACGCGGTCGCCAATCTGGCCAGCCTAATGGAACCGATGATCATGGCGATACTCGGTGTCATTATCGGTGGCCTGGTGGTTGCTCTATACCTGCCAATTTTCAAACTCGGTTCGGTGGTTTAATTTAATGCTTGATTTGATTTTTTTTGCTGGCCCGGGGAGTTGGCCGCTAGCACTGCTGGCAGGTATTCTCGGCTTACTTATCGGTAGTTTTTTAAATGTCGTAATACACCGGGTTCCCAAAATGATGCAAAGGGAATCCGATAATTACGTCGCCAGCGAAAGTGGCAAAGAGTTGCCACATACCGAGCGCTACAATCTGATGGTACCCCGCTCGGCATGCCCGCATTGCGGACACCAGATTACGGCTCTCGAAAACATTCCGGTACTTAGCTATCTGGCGATAGGTGGTAAATGCAGGGGTTGCAAGGCAGCAATTTCGGCGCGCTACCCTCTGGTGGAATTGCTGACCGGAATATCATCGGCTTTCATGATCTGGCATTTCGGCAGCGGCATCGCCGGTTTAAGTGCGATGTTATTTGTCTGGTTGCTGATAGCGATGACTTTTATTGATGCCGACACTCAGTTATTACCTGATGATTTGACTTTGCCGCTACTCTGGTGCGGGCTACTGATCAATATCAATGGCACATTCACTTCACTTTCCAGCGCAGTGATAGGCGCGGCTGCTGGTTATCTATCCTTGTGGTCAATTTACTGGCTATTCAAGCTGAGCACCGGGAAAGAAGGCATGGGTTATGGTGATTTCAAACTATTGGCCGCGCTGGGTGCCTGGATGGGATGGAGCATGCTACCTCTCATCATCCTGCTATCCTCTTTAGTCGGTGCGCTGGTAGGGATTTCCCTGATGGTATTTACCAAGATGAGTAAAAATAACCCTATCCCTTTCGGCCCTTATCTGGCAGTCGCCGGCCTGATAGCCCTGCTATGGGGCAAGCAGATCTCACAACAATATCTCGGCATATTTATCTGATGACCGGCAGTACTTTCACCCTAGGGCTGACAGGTGGCATCGGTAGCGGAAAAACTACCGTCGCCAATATGTTTGCAGACCTAGGAGCCAGTCTTATCGACACCGACTTGATTGCGCACCAACTGACCGCGCCCGGCGGCGTGGCAATGCCGTTAATCAAAAAAGAGTTCGGTGCTGAGTTCATCCTTGATTCCGGCGCGATGGACCGAAGCAAAATGCGTGAACATATTTTTGCGCATCCGGAACAAAAAAAAACGGCTGGAACAGATACTGCATCCGCTGATACGCGCCGAGACTGAGGACGCGGCAAAAAAAGCCGATGGCGACTACCCCATTTTTGTCGTTCCCTTATTGGTCGAATCTGGCTCATGGGTGCAACGCGTCAGCAGGGTGCTGGTAATAGACTGCAGTGAAGCGACACAACTACTTAGGGTCATGAGCAGAAATGGCATGACGCAACAACAGGTACTTGCCATCATGCAGGCTCAAGCCAGTCGCGAGCAACGCCTGCAGGCAGCCGATGATGTGATCGTCAATGAAGGTGATTTAAGCCCGATTCGTGAGCAAGTACGCCTGCTACACGAGAAATATCTCGAGTTAGCCAAACTAAGCCAAACAAATAGCACGCAATGTTTGTAATTTTGCTCAGCTTGGTTCAGAATCACGTGAAACTTTAGTTAGCATTATTTTTACAGGGATATCATTTTGATTGTTTACGAATACCCTTTTAACGAGCGTATTCGCACGTTATTGCGATTGGAAGACTTGTACGAAAAATTTACATTTTTCCTGCACCAGTCAGATCCCATGCAACACCACGTCGCCCTGTCCACCATTTTTGAAATGCTGGAAGTCGCCGGTCGTGCCGACTTAAAATCAGATCTGCTGCAAGAACTGGAACGCCAGAAACATACGCTGATTAGCTTCAAATCCAATCCTAACGTGCAAGCGGACATGTTGGATCGCATCCTCGAAGAGGTTGACCGGGTCAGCATCGCCTTGATGGCATCGACTGGAAAAACCGGTCAAAGCATACGCGACAATGAATGGCTGATGAGCATACGCGGACGCACCATCATTCCTGGCGGAGCCTGTGAATTTGATCTGCCGAGCTATCACGCATGGCAAAAGAATTCAGCGGAGAAACGCTTTTCCGATATTTCCATGTGGTTTGCCCCGATTGCACCACTATTTGATGCAATCAACGTCGTGTTGCGCCTATTGCGCGAATCTGGCGTCACAAGCAAAGTTTTCGCACAATCAGGCAGCTATCAACAAATGCTGCAAGGCAAGGTATATCAATTGCTGCGCGTCACCATAGACCGGGAACTGGGCGTCATCCCCGAGATTTCCGCCAATAAATACATGCTATGGATACGCTACATGTCTCAGGGCGGCGACATGAAGCCGAAGGCCTTTGACGGCGATATCCCGTTTGACCTCACCCTTTGCAATTTTTAATTCATTATTCAGCACCATGGCCACCATAGTTGATTGCCCGACCTGCGGCACTAAAGTAACGTGGAGCGAAGCGAGTCCGTTCCGCCCCTTCTGTTCGAACCGATGCAAGCAGATAGATCTGGGAGCCTGGGCTGAAGAGAAATATACGATTCCGGCCGTCAACCTGCCGGAAGATCCGGAATCAGGCATTGACGATCAAGCCCGCTAACATAAGCAACGAGCAAGCAGGCCAAGACAACCCCGCTTAGCTAGCGTTTTTGCGGAATACCATGTTTACGCAGTTTTGCGGCAATCATGGAATGTGAAGTGGCCAGCCTAACCGCCAGTTTTCGGCTGGAAGGAAACTGCGGATATAATTTTTCCAGCAAGGCCGACTCAAACGCATTAACCGACAACTCCCAACTCTCGGCGGCATCGGCATTGACTTCTTCGGCCGTAATACTGCCTTCCGCCCAATCGAGATCGGCGGCATCAAGTACCCGCTGATCTGACATGGTAATTGCCCTGAATACCACGTTCTGCAACTGGCGGACATTGCCCGGCCAGCGATTCGATACCAGCGCGGCGCAAGCCGAGGCATTCAATCGGCACACCGGCTTTTGCGCCTGCGTACAGGCGCGCTCGATGAAGTGCCTGGCTAGCAGTAAAACATCATCCGGACGCTCGCGCAGAGCCGGCATTTCTAAATGCAGGACATTGAGGCGATAAAACAAGTCTTCGCGGAATGCGCCCTCCTGCACCATTTTGCGCAGGTTGCGATGGGTCGCACTGATAATACGAACATTCACCTTCACTTCCTTATCACCGCCGATACGCCGGAATTTTCCGTCGTTCAAAAAACGCAGCAACTTGGCCTGCAAGTACATTGACATTTCGCCAATTTCATCGAGAAATACCGTGCCGCCATCGGCCATCTCTATCAGTCCGGGCTTGCCGCCGCGCTGGGCGCCGGTAAATGCACCGGCCATGTAGCCAAACAACTCGCTTTCGGCCAGGCTTTCGGGCAAAGCTGCGCAATTAAGTTCAAGAAACGGCGCATTGCTGCGGGTACTGATGCCATGACAGGCTTGCGCCAGCAATTCTTTACCGGTACCGGTTTCGCCGGTAATCAATAAGGGTGCATCAACCACTGCGACGCGCGCTGCCCGTATTTTTAATGCCTGTATCTGCTCAGACTCTCCGATGATGAAATGGAAGCCGCTGCCTTCGGAATGCTGGATCGCCGATAGTCGCCCCCCCATGCGCTTAGGCGCATGCAAGGTCAGCAAGGCACCGACTGCCGCGCCCAAATTGGCGACGCCCTCTGAAAACGGTTCTGACACGGGAGTCACATCCATCAGGAAAGGCTCGCCGTTCATGATCACTTCCCGCGAAGGTACCCGGAAGGCATTGACGATCAACTCATCTTGTATGCTGGCGTCTTCCAGCAAGTCTCTCAGGGTCTTTTGGCATAGCGCCTCTTCACTCATGCCGGCAACCGCTGCCGCCGCTGCATTGGCGATCACCACATGACCGATCGCATCAATCGCGATGACCGGGTCTTCCATGACCGCCATCATGGTATCGAGATTGAGGCGGCGCCGTATCCCCGGCAAAATATCCAATACCTGTATTTTTCCAACGCCACTGACTGCGTCACAATCGGCTTGCAAGGATGGCAGCATCGCTTCAACCAGCTCAGGAATGTCGATATAGATATTCGGAGGGTCAACCTCCACTGCAAGAACGTTGAGGCCGCGACGCGCCAGAACCGCCAAAATTTCATGTGCGATACCGACACGATCGGAAAATTGGATGTTAACACGCATGAAAGCAGCCCATCAGGGTCAAAAAGTTTCCGGCATATAGGTGCGTGGTCGCGCATTGTGCGTGCGAAAACTGCTAGCAGATGTCAGGCCGCGCAAGCGACCCAGATCAAATTGCTCCAGTTGTTGCAACACCGCGCGATTGACCGTCATCTTGACCTGCATCATCAGTAAATCAACGCTATTCTGGCTGGAACTACGTACCCGGCCAACCGCATCCGCGGACATCTCTGCATCGTCATCCTGAACCTCGGCAAGCGAGGCTGCCAAATTGCTCGCTTTTAGCGCCGCCTTGGCCGCTGCATGCTCTTCGGCCTGACAAAAACACCGGTAGATATCTGCCAGCGTGATCACTCCATTGCAACTGCGACAATGCCAGGCATCCTTCTCCTTCAGATCCCTGGCTACCAAACCGTCCTTGCCCAGAGTGGCAAGTATCGATCTGACCAGGCGCGGCGTCTTGCCAGTCGCCTGCACCATAGAATTGAGCGTGACAGTACGCGGCATCACCATCACGATCTGCGCCAGCAATTCTATCGCGGTATAAAACCGCATGTTCAAGCTAGGATCAGAAAAAATCTCTGTACTTGAGAGTAATTGCTCGCGTTCTATCAAATTCATGATTGCAACTCGCTGGAAAGAATAATCGGACGATTGACGCTGCCATAACGATCCATGAACAAGCCTTCGGTCGAGATGGCCGGACGCTTTCCGGAAACCACATCGGCGATGAACTGGCCTGAGCCACATGCCATGGTCCAGCCCAGGGTGCCGTGGCCGGTGTTCAGGAATAAATTACGGTATGGAGTTGGTCCGACGATAGGCGTGCCATCGGGTGTCATAGGGCGTAAGCCGGTCCAGAACTCGGCTTGCTCTACATCGCCACCGTTAGGAAATAAGTCGGTCACGGAATGCACCAGTGTCGCCCTGCGATCAGCGCGCAGATCGAGGTTGTAGCCGGTAATTTCAGCGGTACCACCGACGCGGATACGGTCACCGAGGCGGGTAATCGCCACTTTATAGGTTTCATCCATGACCGTTGATTCCGGTGCGCAACTGGCATCAGTGATTGGTACGGTGATCGAGTAGCCCTTGATCGGATACACGGGAATCTTGATGCCCAGTTCACGCAACAGGATAGGTGAATAACTACCCAAAGCGAGTACAAAACTGTCTGCCGTTACCGTACCGACCGAGGTCTGCACCGAACTGATCTTGTCACCTGTGGCGACCAGTTTTTCTATGCTGACGCCATATTGAAACTTGACGCCCAAGCCCTCGGCCAATTTCGCCAGGCTTTGGGTAAATTTAAAACAATCACCAGTCTCGTCACCCGGCAGGCGCAATGCGCCGACAAATTTATGCTGTACATGCACTAAGGCTGGTTCGACTTTCAGGCAGGCCGCTTTATCAAGCAGTTCATACGGCACCTCGTAGCGCTGCAAGATCGCGATATCAGTCGCGGCAGCATCGAGTTGCTTTTGATCGCGGAATAACTGCAGCGTGCCTTGCGTGCGTTCATCGTAATGAATCCCGGTATCCTCGCGCAATTGCTGCAACACGTCACGGCTATACTCAGCCATACGCAACATACGGCCTTTATTAATTTCATAGCGCTTGGTGGTGCAATTCATCAGCATCTGGGTTACCCAGCGCCACATTTGCGGATCGAGACTAGGGCGAATCGCCAGTGGGCTATGACGCATCATCAGCCACTTGATCGCCTTCAGAGGAATCCCCGGGCCAGCCCAAGGGGCCGAGTAGCCTGGCGACACTTCACCGGCGTTGGCATAACTGGTTTCCAGCCCGGAGGCTGGCTGACGCTCCAATACCGTCACTTCATGGCCGGCTTTCGCCAGATAATAAGCAGATGCGGTTCCGATAACGCCGGCGCCTAAGATCACTATTTTCATTTTTTATTCCCCTGAAACGATATACATTGATCGTTCTATTATTGTTGATTTAATTTCGTAAACTATTTGCCATGCTAGGCGGTAGTTCAATCCAGATATTCACGTTCAAAACGCAGACCCAGGCTGGTCAGAATCTCATAGCCTATGGTAGCGGCGCGTTCCGCCACCTGATCAACACCATTCGTAGCCGAGATCAAATCGACCAAGGCCCCAGGATAGAGCTGCGCCAAAGGGACATCGCTGACATCAAGCGTAATGGTATCCATCGATACGTTACCGACCATAGGCGCGGCGATTCCGCCAATATGCGCCACGCCGCGATTACTCAAACTACGTAGCCAGCCATCGGCATAACCCACGGCAACCGTCGCGATACGGCTAGGGCGGGTACAGCGCCAGGTCAGGCTGTAACCAACTCCGGTGCCGGCGGCAATCTCACGGGTCTGGATAATACGGCCTTGCAAATGTGCCACCGCCTGCATTGGATTATCATGGCCGGCGACCGGCGCCACGCCATACAAGGCGGCTCCGGGGCGCGCCAGGTCAAAATGAAAATCGGGCCCGAGGAAAATGCCGGAAGAATTCGCCAGACTTGCGCCACAGGCCGGTAATTGCGCGCGTAAGGCGGTAAACGCCTGTAATTGCTGCCGGTTCATCGGATGCTGCTGATTTTCGGCGCAAGCCAGATGGCTCATCAGATATTGCAGGGAAATGCCGCGGATAAAATCAGGATCCGCCAGCCATGCCTGCACCTCTTGCGCGGACAAGCCCATACGAGACATGCCGGTATCGAGTTGTATGATCGCAGGCAACTGCTTGTTGTTGGCCTCGGCCAATTTGCGCCAACCGGCAATTTGCTCACGGCTGTTTAAGACAGGAATACAGCGATGTTCAAGAAATTCCGCCTCATAGCCAACCGGCGAGCCGTGCATGACGTAAATCGCAACGTGTTCGGCCACATGCGGGCGTAGCGTTATCGCTTCCTCCAGATGCGCCACAAACAAATGACGACAGCCTTCTTCCACCAATGCCCGGGAAACGCGGATCGCGCCCAAACCATAGGCATCTGCCTTAACGGCGGCACCGCATTGCGCATTCCCTAACTTGCCGCGCAATAAGCGATAGTTATTACGCAAGGCCTTTAAATCTATCTTTAACAGTGCTCCGGCCCTACCGGTCCGTCCTGCTTGTAATGCATCTTGCTGCATCGTCGCTTCCTCCGTGGTGAATCAAGCGTCTGATTTTTTCATTGCGATCAAAAGACTTCAATTATCTATAGCAATCACCGTGCCACAAAATATATTATTGAAACAATTCAAGCACTTAAGAAATTTTCGTCAGATTAGCTCTTTTGGCACCGTATGGTTTTCAATACAGACAGATCAAATGCAACTCACCAACTAGAGTCCATGCTCTATGACGTACTAAAAATAGCACAGTGTATTAATTTTGATACAGTGTACTGAAATCAACTGTGGACAACGTATTGTTTTATGAATCTCGCCGACTTCAACCCGCATTGTTTTACAAGGGAAGGCCTAAATATATAGCCCTAAATGGGGAGTATCTGCATCGTCAAGTGTGCAACATCCTTTTTACAAAAAACGTATGTTCGCGGCAAAAATTCACTGCCGTTCGTAAACCCAGCGTGACACGTTGGTGCTCAGCTTGAGCGAGGCGTAAGGCCGCAATTCGCGGAGTTGACATGCATGTGAAGCGTTCTTATCACGCTCAGTATGGACCATTGATCAGGCGCTATAGCCACCAAAGATTGCCGAATTGATCTTTGATGCCGCCTTGTCTGTCCTGGTATGGCATGTTGGCTACGTCCATGATCTTCGTACCCCCAGCGGCGATTGCTCTCTGCATGGATTCATCCGCGTTCTCGACGTAGAGATAGTAGGAAGCTGGCATGGCTGGGAAGCCGTTTGATGCTTCGCTGACCATCACTGTGGAAGTGCCGAGACGAACCTGTGCATTTGCTATTCGATCGCCATTCATGTGGCGGCCAATTTCGATGCCTCCAAGCCCGTGAACGAGGAACTCAATGAAGCGATCTGCACCTTCAACGAAGAAGTAGGGCGTTACGGTATTGAAACCTGGTGGGATAAGCATAGGACCTCCAGTCGAGATATGTGTTGGTGTTGGTTTAATTTTACTTTGCCCCTGACTTATAGGGCTTTTTATCCATTAAAACGTCCTGCTGCCACTTGCTAGGCTTCTTGTCCGTCCGATGAATACACCCTACCCAACAGCATGGCCGCTTCTTTCCGTCGAGCAATTCCTCGACAGCACGAACAATTCGTTTTGTTCTAGTTTTTTCTTGTTTGGCGTCTTCAACCCAGCAAATAAATTCGTTTCGGCCGATTGGTGTCAACTCTTCCCAGATATTTATTACATCTTTTTCAGTTAACGTTCTGGCAAAATCAAAAGGTAATTCGTGTACAAGCCCCCCAGAAATTTTTGATTTCATAAATAAAACCTATCATCAACAGTTTAAAATTTTTTGCTACAAGCTTCCATTCCAGAAAAGCCAAAACTTCAATTTTCAAATTTATAGATTCTGCTTTTGTGATTTTTCCTTTGTGTTTTTACGCTAAGAGTTGACTGCTTAATCCAGACTGTTTGCTGCCGGTCGGCGATGTCCTGTCAACAGCAGGCCAGTGCCCTGAAGAGACATTCGCGATGGCGTAGAAAGGTCAGGCCGCGGGCCGTTACCTACCAACTGACGCATTGGCGCAAGTTTGGAGGGTAATTGTTGGCGCTCGCCAACACCGGCTCACTTTCTCAATTTCCTTCGTACGCGGAACGAACGCGACAAGCAGCTTATGGTTAAGACCCAAGACGAATCTGCAGCACCCTGCAAGGCGCGTAAGACCAGAAATGCCTCGGAGAACCGCGCTATTGTGAAAACCTCGCCGCGAATCCTGTTGTTGGTGGATGACGAATGTGGAATCTTCGCAGCCTTGCAATGCCTGTTACTCCGTGATGGCTATTGCCTCTGACGGCACACTGTACCAAGACGGTCAAAAGATGTTGGGGCGCTGAGAAAACCGGAGACTCTGAAATTTTCGTGGATTAGGGCTTACAATGTGCGGTAGGTTACACCTATCAGGGGTGACGAATAATCCCATCAGCAATTTCATTGTCCAAATTAATTCTATTGCAATTATTCGTTTTTTAGAAGTGCTTTATCGGAAAGCTAATTGCCACAAAATTTAAACTCAAATCGCAACAGACGGCATCAAATATCGTTGCAGCATTAGTTCCGACATTGTTTCAGGTGTTACGGGACGAGAAATAAAATACCCTTGTATTTCATCGCAACACAATGTGCGTAGTATTCCAAGTTGCTCCAACGTTTCCACGCCCTCTGCGACCACTCCCATGTTCAAGGCATGCGCCATTGAGACTATCGCCTTAAAGAAAATTTCACCTTCCCGTGATTTTCCCAGTTCACTAGTAAATACACGATCAATCTTTAATACATCCATTTCTAGTCTCTGCAGTTGCGAGAGCGAAGAATAGCCAGTGCCAAAATCATCGACTAATAGTTTTATACCTAGAGACCTGATGGCGGCTAGCTCTGCAATAATCGCATTGTCCTCGCCCATCATGGCTGATTCAGTAATTTCTACCTCAAGTAATGTCGCATCGATCTCATATTTTTTTAAACAAACATTGAGTTTTTTTTGTAGATCTCCAGCGTGAAATTGTCGAGCAGAGACATTAATCGAGACCGGGACTAATGGTAATTGTTGATTCTTCCAGTCCGATATTTGGGAGCATGCTTTTTCCATAACCATGTCACCAAGAGCAAGGATTAGTCCGGTACTTTCCGCTATTGGGATAAATTCTATTGGAGAAATGAGTCCACGCTCTGGGTGTATCCAGCGGATTAATGCTTCCATGCTGATCATTTCGCCACTTATCGTATTGACGCGTGGTTGGTAATGCAATACGAACTGATTCAACTCAATTGCCTGCACCAGCGCTTGTTCCATTGCAAAACGCGCTTTAATATTTGCATACAATTCAGGTTTGAAAAAATTGTAATGTCCTTTACCAGCTGCCTTGACCGAATACATTGCGATGTCCGCATTCTTCAGTAACGTATCGGTATCGTCGCCATCTCTAGGATAAAGACTGATGCCGATAGACGCACCAATATTATGCTTTTCTCCGCCCAACCAAAAAGGTTGAGAAAACGCTTCGGCTATCCGTTCAGCGACACGTGCTGGCTTACTTTCTCTTTGTACAGGCTCCAAGATGACAACAAATTCATCACCTCCGATACGAATCACGTTGTCGCTTGGACGTAATACCGATTGTAGCCGCGATGCCACCGACTTTAATAGATGGTCGCCCGCTTCGTGTCCTTGCGTGTCGTTTATATTTTTGAACCCATCCAAATCGATAAATAGCAGCGCCAACATATGCTGGGCCGTCTTGGCTCGCGAAATGGCGTGTGGTAGAAAATTCAATAGCCAATGACGGTTGTAAAGCCCAGTGAGCCCATCACTATTGGCTAAGCGCTCGAGATCACGCTCGGATTCTTTCTTTGCACTGATATCTTGTATCGTTACTGCCAATCCAGTACCGGAACGCGCTAGGCGTCGTCTTGCCCACACCATATTCAGAGAACTTTCATCCGGCAATTCGTATTCATCTTCATAAAACCCTGTTTCCATGGCCTTAGAGTAAATATTTAACAATACTTTGAAATAGTTTTCGCCGTTTAGGGAGGATAAGTTGACGCCAATCAATTCTTCGCGATTGAAGCCAAAAAACAATGCACCTCTCGCATTGCAGTCAACTACTTGAAAATCGATGATTTTGCCGCGTAAATCACGTAAGGCATTCATCATATAAAAGCCGTCATCAGTTCCCTCGGTCGCAAGTCGGTATGTATCACTGATTTCTCTGGCTTGATATTTCCTCAATGCAAGTCGGGTAGCCATGGTGGTCGCCACCACGGCGAACAAAAGTAGAAATAAACTGCCCACGATCGCATAGTTTTTACTAACGATCCATCCAGAGCGATTCGCGTCGAGTAATTCTGCTTCAGACAAACCAACCAATGCCTTTAAGGAATAACTTGATAGTTCCTGCCAACCAAGAATGCGGGACTGCTGATCAACGAAAGTGCTCAGGCCGGAGAAAAATTTTGCTCCAGACGATGCACTTGTATTTAATTCTGAGACAAACGCCTGGCCACTGCCTGAATATAAAGTGTCTCCAATCCGGGAAGTCCCTATCTGATCATCGCTGCTAAGCAATGCTAACAAACCCATTTTGCCCAAACTTTGCTGATCGTAGAAAGTCAAAAAATAGGAAGGGTCGATGGATATCACGACTACGCCATCAAACGACTCATCTTGAGCTTCAATTCTTCTGGTAAATTGAATGACTAGCCTGCCAGAGCTATCGATAACTGCAGGTAGCCCTATCTGCATCGCACTTGAATTATTGTTTTTATGAAAATAAAATTGACCGCGTAAAGTTGTATCTTGCCATTTTTCCATAGGAGCTGTTGATGTTACGGGTCGACCTAATTTATCGAGAATTGCCACCACAGCAAACTGCGGTGCGACGAACATTCCCCTTTGCCTTAAGTTCTCTAGACGCAATTTTCCGTGAGAACTTTCCCAATCATATTTGACATTCATACTAATTTGGTCAATTTGCTCGACTGCGCGATTAAGATATTGCGCATAGGCGCGGGACGATAATGTGACGTCCTTTAGCGCATTGGCACGCAAGATTTTTTTGTCTTCATCGATTTTTGAATACAGAACTCCCCACAGTGTTACGGTCAGAATGCCGCAAATCAGTGGCCAGACAATAATAGAGCCTAAGCTCTTTTGTAAAAAATGATAACTTTTTACTTGTATCGACATTTGTACGGTCTACGCAGATAGCAATGAAATTTCATCAGCAAAATTGAATATAAGCTTAGAGAAAAAGTCACCATATCATAGTTCCGTAGGAGATTAGCTCAAAAAAATTCCACTAATTTTAGTATTTAAGCGTTGTAATAGTAAGAATTTTACATGTACACATTTGTAAATTATTATGTGCAAAGTAATACGTCTGTTTCTAGAGGGAAGATTAACAATAAAAATTGTTGATTTTATTTGATCCACAGTGAAGAAAATATATGACCAATGACTATCAGCGCTTTGGAGTACCAACTATTAACATATATGCAGCAAAAAAAATGGCAAAAACCAAATCTTACAAAGTGCACAGTTACGTGCCTAGTCGCAAAGAAGTAGCAAGTTTGAACATAAAAGAACTTACGGAAATTTTGACCGGATGGATGTGTAACAGTCCTACAGAAATAATTCCCAGTCGGACGCAAATTGCGGAAGTGAAGGACATTTTACTAACGAGGCCAGATTTATCTCAATTAACAGGCCTGATCACCATGTGTAATTATTACATAAATGGGGAGTGATCTATATTAGACAGTTTTCCTCTGCCTCCATAAAACCACCGGCACGCTAATCGAGCTGCTAGTTGTTTTTTCCTGTTTTGCGGTTCCCCTCAATACTTCAGGTCTGGAACGATTGTTACTAAACGACCGTGTTCTTAGTATCAAGGTCTGCGACCTGAGCCGGAAGAGCCAGTTGACAGTTAATCGAATGGTTACTTGCTGGCGGACGCGGTCGGTCAGGTGACCGCCCCGACAGTCGCCTTCCGCCCCATATCCGCATTCGAATCAAATCATTGTAATTCCCGAGGAGAGCATTCGGGATCATTCACAGAGTATATGATTGGTCACATAGTCGTTGTGCATCGCATTATTATCTCTTTGCAACAAGACAGAAAATATTGACGTTACAAGTGCGCCGTATTTGCGCGTTTTTACGCAGCAACTAACACCTTAGGCGACCGGAGCGCGCACCGTGCGGCAATATCTTTGAAAATATTGCCGCACAGATGTTTACACCTCTGTTTGTTCCGCAATCTCAAGGGCATCATCAACCTCAATGCCCAAATAACGCACGGTGCTTTCGAGTTTAGTATGGCCAAGCAAAAGCTGCACCGCACGTAAATTTTTTGTCCGGCGATAAATCAAGGTCGCTTTGGTTCGACGCATCGTATGTGTGCCATACGCGACTGGATTTAATCCTATGGAAGTGACCCAAGATTGAACGATCCTTGCATATTGTCGCGTTGAAATATGAACTGATTTTTTTAGCCTACTTTGAAATAGACATTGATCCGGCGTCAGGTGTGCCTTGTTGATCAAAGCTAAAAGTGAGTCCCTGGTCGATTCCGTAATTTCGAATTGAACTGGTACTTTGGTTTTCTTTTGCATGACAATAGCGCGCGACATGATTCTTTGCCCTTGGGCGACATCACAGACGCGTAAATTGACCAGATCACAACCACGCAACTTACTATCGATCGCCAAATTGAACATCGCCAATTCCCGGGTGCGTAGAGCAAGCTGAAGGCGAATTCGGATTGCCCAGATTTCTTTCAGTTTTAAGGGCAATTTTTGACCGACTAATTTTCCTTTGTTCCAAGATGTTTTATGTTCAACTGTGTTTGAGTTCATGACGATTCTCCTTCTTCAAAATAGAGATGATCATTTTGAACTTATTTTGCGATACGAGTGAACGCGCTAAAAAATTAACTCCACCATGGCATGACTTGAAGGCTACCCTAACCGACAAAACAGATTGAAAGAAGTCAGTCACGACTGGATTGAAAAAACTTAAGGACTGAAAGGAAATTGCCCGCCCTTCAAAAATTAAGCGAACACGCCCCTTTTAATTGATGGGTATGTTTTCCGGCATTGCTGCCGTTTGCTTCTCTGGCGCTACTTCGAAGACATTGCTTTAATACGCCGGCCGACACCTCCTGCTAGTTGCGCCGCCTAACTTAACGTAACACCTAGTCAGGAATGAAGACAGTGAATTCTGCTGAGTATGGTAGCAAAATTGTCGATGATTTTATCTCGACAAATTAGCACTAAAAAACTGGTCTATCAATCTGGCAAAGCACTTGATACCAGTAACCGAACCAGGCTGATTACCTCTGCTGGTTCTGCACGACTGCGATAGTCGGCATCCACGTGAGCGAATTGAATGATGCCCGATTGGTCAATTACAAACGTCGCGGGGATCGGCAGTACCCATTGACCATTGCCATTGAGCTCAGGGAGGTTATTTTCAACAGAACCATACAACTCCACCAGTTCTGGTGGCAGCGTGAATTCAATGCCAAAACCCCTTGCTGCTTCCATTGCGGAATCACTCAGAACAGAAAACGCAAGTTCATTTTTTTCTGCCGTGCTCATAGAATTATCCGGCGTTTGGGGCGAGATTGCCACCAATGTTGCACCGAGCTTTCTCAGTTCGGCGGTGTGCTTTTGCCAAGCGCGCAGCTCCAGATTGCAATATGGGCACCATGCTCCCCGATAGAATATAGCAACCAGCGGGCCGCTTTTCCATAAGTTTTCAAGATTGATCAATTTGCCTTTCGCGTCGGGTAGGGTCGCATTAGGAGCCCTATCGCCAACTTTTTTTGCGCTCAATTCAATGCCAGTGTTTTTGAGTTTGGTCGTTGCGCCTTCCATCATCGCGAGGCGTTCTGGCGCGACACGGCTAGCGAAGCCTGCTTTATAGGCTGCGAGTTCAGTTGAGAGAAATGTGTCGGTTTGCATATTGAATTCCTAAAAGTTGAATAAAGTAAAAATTGCCAAAACTAGCTCTTACGAACGCCAGTGACAGCAAAGAGGAGCCCTGCGATGACGATGATCAATCCTAAGATTTCAAAGGTGCCTGGCTTGTGCCCTAGAATGGGCCACGCAATGAGCGCCGCGATACCCGGTGCCAGTGCAGGGAATACAGCAGCACGCGTTGGCCCTAGGATGGATACCATCTTGGCGTAGGTGAAGAGTGTGCCGGTTCCGGCAATGACACCCTGGATCAACGCTTCGGTCCAGAATACCTCACTGCTTGCTTCGATCAGACCTTTTGCCCCTGTTGCCCACAAGTAAACGGGAACATAAGTGACAAGTGCTGAAAACGCGATGACTGATGTGGCAAGCAAAGGATCAAGGCTATGCTTTCTCAGAAGAACGCCAAAGTATGCCCACAAGGTTCCGGCTGCGATGAACATCGCATCACCCATCAACGTTTGATTTGTAAAACTTGCTTGATCAATTCCCGACACCAGCACCAGACCAAATACCACAACAGCAATGCCCAATGCCTTTCTATGAGTAATGCGGTCGCGCAGGACTAAAGCGCCAATCAACATTCCCATTACGCTCATCGCAGCAAAGGGAAATACTGCGGCATGACTAGACGGCGTGAACTGAAGGGCGCCAAACATAAGCAAGCCAAATGGCGTTCCAGCCAACATTGACACTGCAATCCAGACACGCCATTTTTTGGACAAAACAGTGCGTTGTTTGATCAATGCCGTCAATAGCACGGGCAAGAGGACAAGTCCTGCAATTCCAAAGCGCAGTGCTGTCAAATCGGGCGACGAGAGCCCTCGTGCAATTCCCCATCTGGCATAAACCGTGTAGAGCGCGCCAATGCTGGCTGCCAACAACCCAACGGCAATCCCTGTGGCAAGTCTTGCCGCGTCACCCGATAGTGATACCGCTGAAGGTGTGAGTGTTGTGTTGTTCATGCTGCGCTCCGATAATAGGTCGATGGGTCGATGGGTTGATTAGGCGAGCTCAGGAGCGGCAGGAAAATCCACAGGAACTTGGGTTGTCGAGTGCAAATAGTTGCTCACGATTTTGTCACCGATGATGACGATGGCATCGACCAGGTTTTCTTTCGTCCAACCAGCGGCAAAGAATTCGAGGACTAGAGCTTGATCGACGTGGCCACGGCTTTCAGTGATTCCTTTTGCCAGGCGTGCAAGTGCGTCGAATTTGGTGTCGAAACTGGCGCGACCATGACGGATTTCGAGAATTTGTTCATCTGTGAAACCGGCCATTTTGCTGAGCATGGTGTGTGCGGCCAAACAGTAACGGCATTCATTGACCTGACTTACAACGAGATTGACAACCTCACGCGCTTTGCCAGACACGCTACTTTTGGCATTCTGGAAAGTCATATAGCTTGCCAAGGCTGTTTCGGAATGGGCAAACGTGGCATAGAGATTGGGCACCATGCCTATCGCACTTTTGAGGTTATCAAAAATAGCTTGATTGGTGGCAGATACTTCTTCACGGGTCGGTACATTGATGATAGTCATGATGATTTCCTGTTGGGTAGTGAAAATGCTAGAGTGAAATTTATAAGTCTGGTTTATTGAATGGTGAAGCCACCGTCAACCGCGATCGATTGGCCGGTCAGGTAAGTGGCCTTGGATGACGCCACGAAGAGGATCGTCTCAGCAATTTCATCGACAGTTGCGGCACGCTTTAATGGAATGCCTGACAAGAAACCGGCTTTCTGGCTTTCATCCCGACCGACAAATCGGTCGAGCATGTCGGTTTGGACTGGTCCTGGCGCAACTGCGTTGACACGAACGCCAAACGCGGCGCCTTCCAATGCGGCACTTTTGGTCAAGCCTTCCACTGCATGCTTGCTTGCAACATAGACCGATGCACCTGCCACGCCGACCTTTCCGGCAATGGAAGAGAGGTTGACGATAGAGCCGTGTCCCTGCGCCTGCATTGCGCGCATCTCGTGTTTCATAGACAGCAGCGTACCGAGAACATTGGTCGAAAATGTCGCATGTACGTTTTCTGCCGTTTGTCCGGTGATTGGACCTAATTCACCTTCGGTGCCAGCATTGTTCACGGCAATGTCTAGTTGACCAAAAAGGCTGACTGCCTTTTCGATAAGCTTGCTGACATCGGCTTCGTTAGCGACATCGGCTTTGACGAATTCTGCGTTTGCACCAAGCGTTCGTAATTCGGCTGCCAGCGATTGGCCCGCCACTTCATGCCGGCCGCTGACGACCACATTGGCACCTTGTTTTGCAAAAGCGATGGCAGTTGCTCGGCCGATGCCTGTAAGCGCACCTGTAATTAGTACTGTAGGTTGTTTCATATTGATTCCTTGTCGGGTTTGGTTGTTAAGAGCATGAACTATGACTCATTTCAAAAAGTTGATATAGACTGTGTTTTGTCATATCAATTAGTCGATAATGGAATAAATGGAGACGTCATGGATAAGCTTTCGGCAATGAAAACTTTTGTGCGTGTGGTTGAAGCGGGCAGCTTTACGGCGGTAGCAGACGAGATGCGGTCGACTCAAAGCGCGATCAGCAAGCAGGTTGCGGCTCTGGAAAAAGAATTGGGCACCAAGCTGTTAATCAGAACAACGCGATCGCTCTCGTTATCAGAAGAGGGCACCCGCTATTTCGAGCAGGCACGCAGGCTTGTGGGAGAGATCAATGAGGCTGAATCCGATTTGCGCCAAGGCGAAGGTCAACTAAGCGGCTGGTTACGAGTAGCCGCCTCGGTAGGATTTGGCCGTCTCAAACTCATGCCTTTAGTGAGTACATTCATGAATACCCACCCGGGTGTAAAAATCGACTTGCGACTCAATGACGGGTTTATCGATTTGGTTGAGCAAGGAATTGATGTCTCGGTACGTATCGGCGATTTGCCTGACAGTGGGTTGATCGCTCGCCGCATAGGCACTTCGCAACGTATGCTATTGGCGCATCGTGACTACTCAAAAACCTTGCCAAAAGGGCTCAATGTACCAATGAATCCGGAAGACTTATCCAGCCACAATTGTATTGTCTATACCGAACTGGCCACACGCAATCTGTGGACTTTCGAAGCCGTTGCGGGAGCTTCAGAGCCTACTGGCACTCGCAAGACACTTCGCGTGGGGGGGCGTCTGCAAACGAATAGTAGTGAGGTGATCCGTTATGCAGTTAGCACCGGGATGGGCATTGGCTATTCGCCGACATGGCTTTTTGAGTCTGAGTTGGCGAGTGGCGAGGTGATACGTGTTATGCCTGGTTGGCAATCTCCGCCAGCGCCGATCCACATGGTGAGTCCACCTGAACGTAAGCACTCGGCAAAGGTTAAAGCGTTTGTCGAGCACGTTGCCTCTGCATTGGTGACGAATCGCGATTGACGTTTTCTCGTTTCGTTAATATTATCGTGCCACGATCCCGTCGCCTCTGCACTGGTCATACAAGGAGAACCATCGATGAAAAATTTTTATTCATTTGTCGGAAGTGATGTCGGCCTGTGGAATGTCACCAACCAAAATACTATTGTAGGGTCAGCACTTGAATCGGTGCAGAGGATTGAAGTCATCAATTCGCCACTGAATAAATTGACCGAACAAGGTGTTTGGGCATTGCAGGGTTTTACCAGCAATGTCCGTTACGCAAATCGAAATGAAATTGTAAAACTTCAAGCAGCACAAGAAGGTTTAAACAGAAATGCATCTGTGTGCGCTGCGCTTATTCCTATCAAGAAAAATGCTCAATGGTGGGCTATGTCTCAGGATGAACGACGATCCATTTTTGAAGAGCAATCGCATCACACCGAAATTGGGCTAGGCTATCTTCCCGAAATCGCTCGGCAATTACATCATTCGCGTGATCTTGGGGAACAATTTGATTTTATAACCTGGTTTGAATTTGCCCCGGAACATACAGAACTATTCAATCAATTACTTGCGCAATTGCGAGCGACAAAAGAATGGCAATTTGTTGATCGTGAAATTGATATTCGTCTGGAGAAAAAGGCGTGATCATTCACAATTGTGCCCCCAAACGCACGCCAAGTTTTGTAAAACATCGGCCACATTTCGAACTGTCTAAGGAACCGCCAATTCAGTCGGCATTTGCTTTACAACGACATTGACGACCTCTAGTGCGGTATTGGGCACGATGGCTCGGCATCTGCCTTGATAGCGCGATGCGCAGGACGTCAATCAATACCACCTCAAAAAGCCGGTCAAGCACATTTTTTTGTCCGAGTTTTTCATCAAAAGCCTCATAAAAAGTAGGCCAAGTAAGGCATCAGCGCCTTTGAAACTGTTCTTGATGGGGGAATCAGTTCTGCAACGCTAGTTGTCGGTTCAAATTTTAGAGTCATACCTTGTCGTAAGCTTAAGCTTGCCCTCCAATGTGTCTTTAATTAGATGTATTGGAGGGTTTTTTTATGAGTGATTCATTTCTCCCCTAAGACGCCGATGGAATCAAAAATGCGTTGGATGTCGATTTACGTAAGCGTCCAACAGATCCGTCTAGCATTTATTCCTAAAGCGCATTAACAAGGCAGCGGTAGCAGTTCATCAATCCGGCTGTTTGGATGCGTCGGTAATTTTTCGAGTGTGCCTTTAAGCCATGCCAAAGGTTCTATGCCATTGGCTTTCGCGGTGGCGAGCAGGCTTTGAATGGCGGCAGCTTGTCGGCCTGCTCGTTCAGAACCGGCGAAGAGCCAGTTCTTTTTGCCAATGGCAATAGGGCGAATGGCGTTTTCAATCGGATTATTGTCGATTGGCAGATGACCGCTATTGGCGTAGCGTTCAATCGCGCTCCAGCGTTTGAGGCTGTAGTCGATGGCTTTGGCGAGACTGCTGCCATCGGCGCTCTGTTGGCGTGTGTGAATCAGCCAGGCATGCATCGCTTTGAGTTCTGGCAGCGCCTGTGTAGCACGTCGTTGTTGTCGTTGTTCGATACTGTCGCCTTTACCCTCGGCCTCAATGTGATACAGCTTTGCAATGCGTGTAAGTGCCTCATTGGCAATCGGATGCCCATTGGCGGCGTGCAGGTCGAAGAATTTGCGACGGGCGTGCGCCAGGCAGGCCAGTTCGGTGATGCCCAGCGCGAACAGGGCTTTGTAGCCGGCATAATCATCCACCATAAGATGGCCTTGCCAATGCCGCAGAAACGCGCGCGCATGACTGCCACTGCGTCCGGTTTGGAAATCGAACACGATGATGGCAGGCTGGTCTTCTAAGGCATTGCTGCGATATGCCCATAGATAGGCACGCTTGGTCTTACCATTGCCGGGGTCGAGCAGCGGCACCGGGGTTTCGTCGGCATGCAGCACTCGTCCTTGCTTGAGTATTTCTGCCAACCGGTCACTGAGCGGTTGCAGGGCGACGCCAATACGTCCTACCCACTCGGCCAGTGTGGAGCGGGCAATGCCAACACCGTGTCGACTGCTGATTTGCTCAATCCGATACAGTGGTAAGTGATCGAGATATTTTTGAATTACCACCCATGCCAATAATCCTGGTGCCGCCAGACTACGATCGATCACTGCCGGGGGAATGGCTGCTGCGGTGACTGTCTCACAAGCGCGACAGGCGTATTGAGGGCGAATATGCCGATGCACAAAGAAGCGTGCTGGTTCGACGTCGAGTTGTTCACTGATGTCTTCACCGATCTTGATCAGGTCTTTGCCGCATTGAGCGCAGGTGCAGCTTTCTGGCTCATGACGATGTTCAATGCGCGGCAGTTCCGCTGGCAGTGGCCTACGTCCGGTAGGGCTTGGCTTACGTGGTGTTGTCGCTGAAGATAATTGGGCAAGCTCGGCCTGCATCGCAGCCAGGTCGCTTTGTTCGCACTCTAAAAACAGGTCGCGTTGTTGTACCGTAAACGCTTCGGCTTTTGCGCTGAATTTGAGACGTTTGTGATACGCCAGTTCTAAAGTCAAGGCTTGAATTTTGCATTCTTTGACGTGAAGATCGTGCTCCTTGCGACGTAATTGATCCTGCAAAGCAGCCTTCTCCGCCTGTGCCAGTCCGGCCCCATTCAACTGCGCCATCACCCATTGAGTCAGTGCGGGGTCAGCGTTGAATTGGGCGAGTTTGGTGGCGATATCCATGCACGAAAGTATACCTCGCCCGACCGAAAGTTAACAGGGGGAGGCATCCCTTTTTATACGCGCCAATTCGATTGTGGCGGCGCGTTAAGTCGGGGCCAGTCAACGCCCGTGGTGAGCCATTGCCATTCTTCGTTCGACAAGACACACGCCGCATCATGGCTCTGCGGCCAGACGAAGCGACCTTTGTGCAAGCGTCGCATACATAACCAAACACCGGTGCCATCCCAGATCAATAGCTTGATGCGGGTGCTATTCTTGTTACGAAATGCATAGGCACTGCCATCGCAAGGTGGCTTACCCAAACTTTCTTGTACATGCAGGGAAAGTCCGTCAACACCGCTGCGCATATCGATCGGTTCGACAGCGAGATACACCTGTGCCGGAGTCAGTGGCAGGCTCATGGTAGTTGCCGCAGCAATTGCGCCAACACGGGTAAGTCAACATGGTTAGAAATAGTCACCTGCCAACCGGCCGGGCTGCACAAGACAATCTCGGGAAGTGATGCCCTGATCGACACCGGCACCAACTTGCAAGGCTTCATGGCTGGCCGCGGCGATGTCGATGCGATTGTCGTGAGGGAGGTGTGCTTAGCTTGAGAAACTACTGGCGATTTTACAGCGGGTGTGGCAAGTGTGACACTCTGATCAATAACGATGGAAGCGAGGCGTTTGCGCCAGGTATAAAACGTTGAATAGCCGATGGCTTCACGTCGACAATACGCGCTCAGTGATAAGCCGCTCTCAGCCCAGTGCTGCTGATGCTTAGTCCAAAACGCCACTTTGAGAGGATTGAAATTCATGCTAACTCCAGATCATTGAAAGAGTCGAGTGTCACTTATATCGTTATCGATTTCCAGATGGTTGCGTTGGACGCTTACATTTGATCGCACTGTAAGGATTCATGAAATGGCTCGACCAATCAGGAATGCGCACAGTTGTTACCACTTGAAGACATCATTGGGTGACAAAGGTGCCTCAATTTAATCCCTTAATATTGAATGAGACTGATATGACCAACTTCCTCAAAAAGATTCTCTCCGCTTTCGCGCTATGCTTAGTTTTTTCAAATGCATATGCCTTAGATAAGGAGCCGTTCACGCAAGCGCGTTTTGATGCACTGCAAGCCTCTGGCGCAGTCGTGTTGATTGATATCTATGCGCCTTGGTGCCCAACTTGCAAACAGCAGCAAAAAGTGTTCGAGCAATTCCGCAATGCGAATCCTGACAAAAAATTCACCATTTTAGAAGTCGACTATGACAAAAGTAAAGACGTCGTGCGTCAATTCCGAGCACCCCGTCAGTCCACCTTGTTACTGTATCGCGGCAACAAACAACACTGGTTTGCCGTTGCTGAAACGCGTGTTGAGGTGATCTCTGCAGAGATCAATAAAGCCATCGACTATAACTACAATTAATTCTATGTCACTCGAATTTGCCTCCGTTAGCATCGCCCTTGTGGCTGGTGTGCTTAGTGTCCTATCACCATGTGTTTGGCCTTTGGTCCCGATCGTGATGACGTCCGCCAGTGGTCAAAGTCGCTTAGGGCCAATTTATTTAGCGCTTGGTTTGAGTTTGTCATTTGCCATCGCTGGTGCTTTCTTATCTTTTATCTTGCTCAATTTGGGATTGAACCCTGATGCCTTCCGTTCCGTCGCCGCGGTATTGATGGTATTGGTGGGCTTAATCTTGGTAGTCAAACCTTTAGCAGATTGGATCAATCAGCAAATGTCCATGCTCAGTAGTCGCTTTGATATCGGCAACAGCTCAAATAGTCTGGGACAGTTTGGTGTGGGTTTGCTGCTGGGCTTAGTGTGGTTGCCTTGCGTTGGCCCTACCTTAGGCGCTGCGATTGCTGTGGCGTCGATAGGCCAAGACTTGGGTATGGCATTTCTTGTGATGTTCGCCTTTGGTATCGGCACTGCTTTTGCTTTACTGCTGGCAGCTTTTGTTTCAGGGCAGGTGCTGAAGCGAGTTCGCCCGGGTTTATTCAGTCGTGTGGCGAGTGCAAAAATTGTATTGGGCTATCTACTCATTGTGCTTGGCGGCATGATACTCGTGGGATTAGATAAAACTCTTGCGATTTACGCCAATCAAATGTTGCCTGATTGGGCGATCTCTCTTTGATATCTACAACATTGACGACCTCTAGTACGGTATAGGGTAGTATCTTTTCTTTACTAGGAGCGTCGATTTTATTTAGCTTGACTAACTACTCCACCAACCCATTGCGCCACGTGGTCGGGGATTCACCGATAACAATCTTAAACGCACGTAAAAATCCCGCCTGGCTTGCATAGCCAACCCGTTCGGCCACCAATTTCAAGGGCACACCTTCGCGTATCATTGCCTGTGCCAGCGTGACACGCCAGCGTGTGAGGTAATTTCCTGGCGAATCGCCGACTTCATTTTTGAACGTTACCGCAAAACTGCTGCGTGACATGCCCGCCAGATTCGCTAGCGTATCGAGTGACCATTCGGTTGCCGGGTTTGCATGAATTGCGGTGAGTGCCTTGCTCAGTTGCGGGTGCAGCAAACTACGGAACAAGCCTGGCTCAGCATCTTGCCTTGATAGTGCAATGCGTAGGACGTCAATCAGTACGACCTCAAAAAGCCGGTCAAGCACGTTTTGTCGCCCTGGTTTTTGATCGAAGGCTTCGCTAAAAAGTAGACCAAGTAAGGCATCGGCTCCTTTGAAGGCGCTTAATGGGCATTCAAACCGCGCCGGCAGTGCAAATGAAATCGGATTGAAAGCCTTATGCTCGAAGTGCATTGAGGCGCAGACCAGATCGGCGCCACTATTCGGGTCGGTCTGAAAACTATGGTTAAGCGGGCGCGAATAAAAGATCAGTGTCGGTTCGCTTAACGTTGTTGCATACCCCGTTGAATCATGAAGTTTTACGCTACCGGCGCGCAGTAAATGCAGAAAACCAGTGCCATGTTCAGTGCCAAAACTGGCATTGCCGCAAAGGTTGCCTGAATAGAACAAGCGTGCTTCTGCCTTGAAGTGCGCAAGCAGCGGTGTGAGCGGGTCTGAAGTCACTCTGGACGATTCGTATGTAAATGAAGATTTTTGTTTAACAATCGAATTTAAGTATAACTTATTCTTTGTCCTGTCGTTCACCCTCGAACGATCACTTTAAAAGGAAACAACCATGACTTACATCGCCACTCTCGATTTGAACAATGCCGACGCCGCTACCGCTGCCACATTAAATGCAGTAAAAGCAAAAATTGGCATAATCCCCAATCTTTTCGCCACCTTGGCAAAATCTCCAACGGCATTAAATAGCTTGCTTGGCATGAATGAAACGATAGCGAATGGTGCCTTGTCTGCAAGCGAGCGCGAAATCATTGCATTGGCCACATCGCAAGCGAACAGCTGCCACTACTGTGTTAGCGCGCATACCTTACTGGGTAAAAATGCCGGCTTGAATGCGCAACAAATGTTGAGTGCACGCGCTGGCAATGGTAGTGAAACGCGCGCTGGAGCTATAGCAGGCTTTACAAAAGCACTGGTTGAGCAGCGTGGTCACGTTGATCCGGCAACGCTTGATCAATTCAAAAGCGCGGGTCTGTCTGAGGCCGATTTATTGGAAATCATCGTCAATGTCGTCGCCACAACTTTGACTAATTACACCAACAATGTTGCACGTACCGACATCGATTTCCCTGTCGTTCCATTGCAATTAGCTGCGTAATTTACTTTTGTCACCAAACCCTTTTCACCGATTTACGATTGGAAAAAAACCATGAACATCATTAAAAAATCAATTTTTGCATTGACCGCATTGTTAGCCTTTGCATCAGCGGCCCCAAGTTTTGCCGATAACAACACGGATAACATTATTGGTGCGGGCGGTTACGATTTGACGTCGTACCATACTCAGGAAAAACCGCAACGCGGCAACGGCCATCACGTTGCGGTTGTTGACGGCGTCACCTATCAATTTGCCACTGACGACAATAAGAAAACGTTTGAGGCGACACCGGCAAAATTTCTTCCTCAGTTTGGTGGTTATTGCGCTTTCGGCGTCTCGGTCAGCAAAAAATTTGTTGCCGATCCTGAGCAATTCGATATTGTTGATGGCAAACTGTATTTGAACCTGGATTCAAAAACGCGTTCGATCTGGTTGCAAAACGTTTCCGGACGCATTACTGATGCGAATTTGAACTGGAAAAAAATAGCGACTAAAAAACCGCAAGAGCTGTAAGCTGATGCGAGCCGCCCCGTTTGGGCGGCTGTCTTCCTGCAAAAATTTCGCTCAATATGTCCATGTGATATGTCCACAAAATATGCCTTCAATACGCAAGCCAGCTTCCGCCAAGACTATCCCAATCACGTTCGCACGAATGGTGGGTGAAGTTCGCGCATGCACCTTGTGTTCAGCGCATTTGCCGCTAGGGCCGCGGCCAATTTTTCAATTAAATCCGGCGGCGACGATACTTATTGCCGGCCAGGCACCGGGTAAAAAAGCGCATGAAAGCGGCATTCCGTTTAATGACCCCAGTGGTGATCGTTTGCGCAACTGCCGCGATTCTGCCGATGGGCCTGTGTTTCCCCGGTACGGCTGCGGGTGGTGATTGGCGCCAGAGGCTGCTCGACAGTTTGCCCAACATACGTCTGACGCTGATAGGGCACGCGCAAACTGGCAAAAAACAAAGTGTCACCGAGCTTGGCGGAAAATGTTTTCCAAGCCCACGCAATCAGCGCTGGTTGCGCAATCCGTCCTTCGCGAGGGTGTTGCCACAAAATAATTTCTTAGGGCTTGCCGATCCTTGAATTCTTTTCAGACAAGATTCGAGGTTGTTGATTTCTTCCAGATCCAGCCACTGCAGCAAAGGAATAGTGGCAGGCAGCAGGGGCGTCACGCCCACCGTACCCTGCCATGCAAATGCCTGCCCTCGAGGCTTTGCGGTTCACCCTGCCATTGCCGCGAAATGTAGAAGTGCAGACGCACATGGGCATGCGGATAGACATACTCAACGCCGCACCATGGCTCTGCCGACTCGATCTGTATTCCCAGTTCCTCGACGAATTCGCGCTTAAGCGCATCGAGTATGCTTTCGTCAGGTTCGACTTTACCTCCCGGAAATTCCCAATAGCCCTCATACGGTTTGCCTGAGGGGCGCTGTCCCAGCAAAACATCGCCATTGGGTTTCATCAGGATGCCGACTGCGACATTGATAGGGGATTTTGTCATAGTTTGAAAAACGGGGGAGTATAGAGAAAAGGAAAGCTATCGCACAGATAAATCCTGCGCGATAGCTGTTGGTAGAGTCATACCCTACCCCAGTATAAAGATCAGGTCAGGCTGCGCTCTCGGCGAGACGGCCGGCATAGTCGCGGGCGAACTGCCAGGCTACACGGCCAGAGCGGGAACCGCGCTGCAAGGCCCAGCGCAAGGCATCACCACGCGCCGCCTCGATCTGAGCGGCATCGCAACCCAGACTATCGAGCCAGTGCGCGACGATACCGAGATAGTCGTCTTGCCGGAAAGGATAAAACGACACCCACAAACCAAAACGTTCGGACAGTGATATTTTTTCTTCCACGGTTTCACCGGGATGCAGATCGCCGTCGTCACCATGCGTATAGCCGGAGTTATCCGACATTTTTTCCGGCAACAGATGACGTCGATTTGAAGTCGCGTAGATCAGTACATTATCCGATTGCGCCGCAATACTACCGTCCAGCGCCACTTTCAAGGCCTTGTAACCGGCCTCGCCTTCTTCGAATGACAGATCATCGCAGAAAATAATAAAGCGTTCAGGACGCTCCGCCACCAGATCGACAATATCCGGCAAATCCGCCATATCGGCCTTATCGACTTCGATCAGACGCAACCCCTGATCGGCAAACTGATTCAGGCAAGCCTTGATCAACGAGGATTTACCGGTACCACGGGCACCGGTCAGCAGTACATTATTGGCTGGTTTGCCATGCACGAACTGGCGCGTGTTTTGCTCTATCTGGGCTTTCTGGATGCTGATATTCTGCAGATCATCGAGCCCAATCACAGAGACGTGCTTAACTGCCTGCAAGTAGCCCTGTCCGGCGCGTTTGCGCCAGCGAAAAGCACTACCGAGACGCCAATCCGGTACCGGTGTCGCTGCCGGCAGTATCGATTCCAGGCGGCTCAGCAGATGCTCCGCGCGCAGTAAAAATTGATCAAGTTGCGTCATGACTCAACCCGCATCAAGAACGATAGTCAGCGTTGATCGAGACATAGTCATGTGACAGATCGCAAGTCCAGACCGTAGTCCTGGCGTCACCACGCGCCAACTTCACGCGTATCGTGATTTCGCTTTGCTTCATCACGCGCTGGCCGTCTTCCTCACGATAGTCGGGATTGCGTCCGCCATTTTTCGCCACTAATACGTCATCGAGATACATGTCAAGTTTACTGACATCCAGATCATTGACGCCGGCATAGCCGATCGCCGCCAGAATACGACCGAGATTCGGGTCAGAGGCGAAGAACGCGGTTTTCACCAGAGGTGAATGAGCGATCGAATAGGCGATCTTGCGGCACTCTTCCAGATCACGCCCTTGTTCGACGGCGATGCTGATGAACTTGGTCGCGCCTTCACCGTCGCGGATAATCATGTGCGCCAATTTTTGCGATAAAGCGCTCACCGCCGTCGCCAGAGCCTGATATTCGGGCGAGTCAATTTCGTTGATTTCCAAAGCCGAAGTACCGGTAGCGATCAGCATGAAGGAATCATTGGTCGAAGTGTCGCCATCTATCGTGATGCAGTTAAATGACTGATCGGCGGCCTGCTTGACCATATGATCGAGCACCGCTTGCGAGACTTTCGCATCCATTGCCAGATAACCGAGCATGGTCGCCATATTCGGCTTAATCATGCCGGCGCCTTTGCTGATGCCTGTCATGGTCACGGTGATGCCATTAATCACCACGCTGGCCGAAGCCGCTTTCGGTTGGGTATCCGTGGTCATGATGGCTTCTGCCGCTGCGAACCAGTTATCCTCTTTCAGATTGTCTATAGCGGCAGGCAAACCAGCTACCAGTCTGTCAACCGGCAATGGCTCCAGAATCACACCGGTGGAAAACGGCAAAATTTGCGCAGGATCGCACTTAAGCAAATCGGCCAAGGCAGCGCAAGTGGCATTGGCTGCCGCCAACCCTGCGTCACCGGTACCGGCATTGGCATTGCCGGTGTTAACTACCAAGGCACGGATAGGGCCGGCGCTCATATGCAGGGCATCCAAATGAGCCTTGCACACCTGCACCGGAGCGGCGCAGAAACGATTCGTGGTAAACACGCCAGCCACCGTGGCGCTAGGTGCCAGCGCCATCACCAGCACATCCTTGCGATTAGGTTTCTTGATGCCGGCTTCGGCGAAACCCAGGCGGATACCAGCGATAGGCTTCAGGTCTGCAGCGACGGGGAGTGGGGAATTAACGGCCATGACAAATATCCTTGCAATGAGATCAATCCATCATTGTAGGGCATTTTTAAATCTGTTTTGTTACATTAGGCAGATGCATGCAAAGCTTTTTATCTCTGCATGCATCTGTCCGATTTACCACATCAAAATAGGGCCGTAATCAAACTGCATCCCCGGTAATCGGTCCCTTGCCGCTGAAGCGATCCAAGGCCAGATAAATGACCGGCGTAATGAACAAGGTAATTGCCTGAGAAAAAATCAGGCCTCCGACTACCGCCAAGCCCAGCGGTTGGCGCAATTCCGCTCCGGCACCGAGGCCAAATGCGATAGGCAATGCGCCCACCAAAGCTGCCAGCGTCGTCATCATGATAGGCCGGAACCTTTGTATGCAGGCTTCGCGTATCGCTTCGGCTGGTGTCATACCATGATGGCGTTGCGCATCCAGCGCAAAATCTATCATCATGATGGCGTTTTTCTTGACGATACCGATCAATAGCAAAATACCGATGGTAGCGATCAGGGTCAGATCTTTATCAAAAAATTTCAGCATCAACAGCGCACCGACCGCTGCCGATGGCAGGCCGGCGAGTATCGTGAGCGGATGAATGTAACTCTCATAAAGCACGCCGAGCAACACATAAATCACCAACAAGGCCGCCACGATCAGGATCATTTGACCCGATTGCGAATCTTTAAATACCGCTGCGTCACCGCCATACGAAGTGATCACCGAAGTTGGCAACTTGAGTTCCTCTCGATACGCTTCTATCTTGTTGGTGGCATCCCCCAAGGCTATACCTGGCGCCAGGTTAAACGACAGCGTCACCGCCTGCAATTGGCCGACGTGATTGATCGCGGTCGGGCCTATAGTACGCTTAATGGTGGCAAAACTTGAAAGCGGCACCAGCGTGCCGGTATTGGCACGCACATAAATACCATCGATGGCCGACTCATCCTGCTTGGCTTGCGGCGCCACTTCCATAATCACCATATAGCTATCGACACTGGTGTACATGGTCGAGACCTGACGCTCGCCAAATGCGCTGTAAAGACTCGAGCGTACGCTATCCATATTCACGCCCAGCGCGCTGGCCCTATCGCGGTCTATGCTAAGCGAGGCTTGTAAACCCTTTAGCTGTGAATCGGTAGTGACATCCTTAAAGCCCGGATCATTGCGCAATTTATCCTGCATTTTCAAGGCCCAGTCACTGAGCTCACCGGCCTCTACGCTTTGCAAAATATACTGATACTGGCTCTTGCTCTGACGGCCGCCCAGTTGCAGGTTTTGCGTAGGGCGCAGAAACACGTTAATCCCCGCCACCGTCTTGAGTTTGGTACGTAAACCTTCGACCACTTCCTTCATCGGTTTACGCTGATCGCGCGCGTGCAGGTTAATGAACATACGCCCGGTATTTTGCGCGCCGCCACCACCATTGAATGAAGAAGCGGTTCTGACGTTAGGGTCATCGCGGATAATTTTGGCGACCTGATCCTGCAAAATCACCATCGCGGGAAACGACGTATCTTCCGCCGCTTCGGTAGAGACATTAATCTGGCCGATATCCTCTTCCGGGAAAAAACCTTTAGGGATGCTATTGAACAGATAGGCGGTGGCGACAAAAGTAAGTAAGGCCACAAACAGTACGGCGCCACGATGGCGCAGGGCCAGGTCCAGGCCCCGGGTATATGAGCGTAACGAGGCATTAAAGCCGCGTTCAAAACTATCGGTGATCGCTGACAGCCATTGCGAAGGCCGCTTCATTTCATGCTCGCTCTTCAAGAACTGGCTTGCCAGCATAGGTACCAAGGTCAGTGAAACAAATGCCGATACCACGATGGCAAGACTGACGATCACGGCAAACTCATGGAATAGCTGACCGATCACGCCGGGCATAAAAAAGATAGGTATGAATACCGCGATCAGGGAAGTGGAGATAGAAATAATCGTGAAACCGACTTCACGTGAACCCTGCAAGGCGGCCTGAAACGGCGGCATACCTTTCTCAACATGGCGCATGATATTTTCCAGCATGACGATGGCATCATCGACCACCAGTCCCACCGCCAGAGTCAGACCGAGCAAAGAGATATTGTCCAGCGTATAGCCAAATCCCCACAGCAAGCTAATCGCACCGATCAAGGATACCGGCAGCGATAAGGTAGGAATGATGGTGGCAACCATGCGCCGCAAAAACAGGAAAATCACGATCACCACCAAGACTATCGTCAACAGCAAAGTCAGGTTGACATCATGCAAGGCATCCCGCACCGAAGCGGATCGGTCGTTAGCCAGTATGATATTTACCGAAGCGGGCAACTGCGCCTTGAAACCCGGCATGGCAGCCTTGATGGAGTCAACCACCTTGACCGTATTGGCATCGGTCTGGCGCTGTATCCCCAGCATGATAGCGCTTTCGCCATTGAAATTAGCGGCAGTTTTGACCTGTTCGTAACTATCTTCGACCTGCGCCACATCGCGCAGACGCACCACTTGCCCGCCCTTATTACTGACAATCAGATTGGCAAATTCCGCAGCGTTTTGCAATTGCTTATTGGCCATCAAGGTCAGCGTTTGCCTATCGCCTTCCAGCGTACCTACCGGTGTATTCGCATTAGACGAGCGCAGGCTGGCTGACAACTCATCGAGCGTCAGATTACGCGCCGCCAAGGCGTCCGGCAATACCCTGATGCGTACCGCATAGCGTTTCACGCCAAAAATATTCACTTGTGCCACACCATCGAGAGTAGACAGGTTCGGTGAAATCAGGTGCTCGGCATAGCTGGTCAATTCGGCCAGACTCAGCGAAGGCGAAGTCATGGCGAGAATCAGCACCGGCGCATCGGCCGGATTGACCTTGCGATACGAAGGCGGTGACGTCATATCCTGCGGCAGCGAGCGCTGTGCACGCAATAAGGCAGCCTGAACGTCAACCGCGGCCGCATCGATATTCCGGTTCTGGTCAAATTCCAGGGTCAGCGAGGTCGAGCCCAGGGTATTACTGGAACTGATAATCGACAAGCCAGGTATGGTGGCAAATTGTTTTTCCAGCGGTAAGGCTACCGAAGTAGCCATGGTTTCCGGACTGGCACCAGGCAAACCTGCAAACACGCTGATGACCGGGGTGTTATAGCTAGGTAAGGCAGCAACCGGAATCTGGCGATAGGCTAACACCCCCGCTACCACGATGGCCAGATTCAGCAATACCGTCATCACCGGACGACGGATAAACAGCTCTGACAAATTCATGATGCACTCGCCGCTGGAACTGAAGCTGATTTTGCCTCTGACTTCACATCTGTTTTTGTTTCTGCTTTCGGTTCTGTATTACCCACTATCACCGGGGTGCCGGCACGCAGGTTCTGCTTGCCATCCAAAATCACCTGACTACCGGCAGCGATACCGCTGACCACAGCATCCTTGCCGAAACTATGCAACACTGTCACATCACGCATTGCCGCCTTAGCTTCCGCGTCAACGATGTACAGTGATTTGCTCTTCGGACCAATCACGATGGCATCCTGCGGCACCACGATGACATCCTTCAGGGTCTGCACGCTAAACTCCACATTGACGTAGGCACCCGGCCACAGCTTCATTTCCTTATTCTCGAAAATGGCTTTCACCTTTACCGTACCGGAGGCGGCATCGACCATATTATCGACAAATTGCAAGCGTCCTTTGAATTGGGTCTGACCATCCGGCAAACGCGCCAGCACAAAACTATCGCTACGTTTCATGCTTTCCAGCGCATCGGGCAAATGACGCTGCGGCAACGGAAAAGTAATCGCGATCGGATCCATCTGCGTAATCGTCACCAAGGGTGTGGCAGTAGCGTTAACCTGCACCAGAGAGCCCGGATAGACACTAATAATCCCGGTGCGTCCGGCGCTAGGCGCAACGATACGGTTATAGCCTAGCGCCACACGGGCGGCGGCGATAGCGGCCTTATCTGAGGCAATCACCGCCTGCTGCGCCTGCACTAGCGCAAGACTGGAATCAACCGCATTTTGTGCCAGGAATTTTTTAGCGAACAAATCTTTGCTACGCTCCAGATTGCGCTGACTATCCGCCAGCGTCGCCATATCCTTATCCAGCTGGGCCTGCGCCTTGGCCAGGTTGACCTCATCAATGCGGCTATCGAGCGTAAACAGCAGATCACCGGCGCGTACAAACTGCCCTTCCCGGATATGTACTTTACTTACCGTGCTACTCACCTGCGCCCTGACATCGACCGTATTGAGCGCTGAAATAACCCCGTTAGCGCTTAGTTTGACAGGGTAATCACGCTGCTCGGCCAGTGCAGTGCTTACCGTTACCGGACGGTTTTGCTGATTGCCGCCTAGATTTTTATCGTTAGCCGATTTTGCACCGGGATTCACCGGCCCGCTCTGCCGCGTACCATAATAAGTCACACCAGCCAAAGCTAGCAGCGTGAGCGTGATCGTGAAAGTTTTTAATTTACTCATCTTATAATTATCCTGTGCCAACCCATTCAGACCAACTCAGACCGGGGTGAAAAATAAAAGTTCTGCCAAAGCAAGAATCCTAACAAAGAAAAAGCCAGCTCGCAGGCTGGCTTTCTCTTTTATACTTTATGTTACGAAACTGCGATGCACGGATTAAACTCGCGTATTAAATTCGCGGCTTAAACTACAGCGCCGTCAGCCTCATCTTTCTCTTTGATAGGCTTGATCAGATCTTCACGTTTCACACCCAGCCACATGGCAATCGCCGCTGCCACAAACACTGAAGAATAAATACCAAAACAGATGCCGATAGTCAGTGCGATGGCAAAACCATGCAAAGTCGGACCACCTATCAACAACATAGACAACACCATGATCTGAGTACAACCGTGGGTGATAACGGTACGCGAGATCGTGCTGGTAATCGCATTGTCGATCACTTCGGTCACCGAAGTCTTGCGCTGCTTGCGGAAATTTTCACGGATACGATCGAAAATAACTACCGATTCATTGACCGAATAACCCAATACCGCCAACACTGCCGCCAATACCGAGAGATTGAATTCCCACTGAAAAAAAGCGAAGAAGCCAAGAATAATCACCACGTCATGCAAGTTGGCAACAATGGCGGAAACCGCATATTTCCATTCAAAACGTACGGCCAGATACACCATTACGCCAACAATCACCATCAGCAAGGCGCGCAAGCCATCATGCGCCAATTCGTCACCGACTTGCGGACCGACGAAGGAGACACTCTGCTTCTTGACATCAGCATCCTGCGCCTGCAAGGCAGCAAATACTTTATCGCCTTGCTGTGCCGTGGTCAGCTTTTTATCCACCGGCAAACGGATCAGGACGCGTGAAGCTTCGCCAAAAGTCTGTACGTTGGCATCAGGGATGCCCAAAGTATCGATAGTCTTGCGCACCCCTTCCAGATTGGCCGGCTTGCTGTAACTCACTTCCATCAGGGTACCGCCGGTAAACTCTACCGACAGGTGCAAACCTTTTTGCATCAGAAAAAATACTGCAGCGACAAAAGTTAAGGCAGATATGACATTAAATATCAGCGCATGGCGCATGAAAGGAATGTCTTTTTTAATTCGGAATAATTCCATGACAGTGATCTCTCTTTATTCAGTACGAACTGCAACTGCTGATTGTTCGGCGGACTCAGTAGGCTTCCAGATCTGACCAATCGATACGGAGCTGAGCTTTTTCTTGCGGCCGTACCAAAGATTGACCACACCACGCGACACAAATACCGCTGAGAAAATCGAGGTCAGAATACCCAGGCAATGCACCACGGCAAAGCCCTTGATAGGCCCGGAACCGAACATCAGCAAAGCCAGACCGACGATCAGTGTGGTCACGTTGGAATCCAAAATAGTCGCCCAGGCACGGTCAAAACCTGCCGAGATCGCCGCCTGCGGCGTAGCGCCGCCGCGCAACTCTTCACGGATACGCTCATTGATAAGTACGTTGGCATCAATCGCCATACCCAGAGCCAGCGCAATCGCCGCCATACCAGGCAAGGTCAGGGTCGCTTGTATGCCGGACAGCAACGCCACCAGCAGCAGCAAGTTAAATGACAGTGCCAGCACGCTGAAGAAACCAAACAACATGTAATAGCCCATCATGAAAATGGCGATAGCGGTAAAACCATACAAGGTCGAATTGAAACCCTGCTTGATATTTTCAGCCCCCAGTTGCGGGCCGATAGTGCGCTCCTCAATGATTTCCATAGGAGCGGCCAGCGAGCCGGCGCGCAACAACAAAGCCAGATCGGAAGAGGCGGAAGTCGAACCCATGCCAGTAATATTAAAACGCGCACCCAACTCATCTTGTATCGTCGCCACCGTCAGCAATTCGCCTTTGCCTTTTTCAAACAAGACGATCGCCATTTTTTTGCCTATCTTGCCGCGCGTACCTTCACGCATCTTGCGGCCACCGTCACCATTAAGGTCGATGCTGACCGACGGCTGCTGATTCTGGTCAAAGCTGGCATTGGCACCGGAAATGTAATCACCGGTAATCACTGGGTCTTTATACAAAATCGCCGGGCCACCACGGCCAACCTTGAACATTTCAGAGCCAAACGGCACGGCGGTATTTTCATCGACAGGGCCAATTACGGACTCATCGACCAGACGCACTTCCAGAGTCGCGGTACGACCTATCAATTCCTTGGCGCGCGCCACGTCCTGTACACCGGCCAACTCAACCACGATACGGTCAGGACCTTGCTGCTGTATCAAAGGTTCGGCCACGCCGAGTTCATTGACACGCTTGGACAAGGCGGTGATATTTTGTTTCACGCCTTCCGACATAATCAGTTTCATCGCTTCCGGCTTCATACTTACCTGTAGCAACAAATCACCGGCATCGGCGCCGTTAGCGTCGAGCAAAGCGGCATCCTTCATCTGCTCCTGCAGCACGGCTTTAGCCTTGACACGGGTAGCCTCGTCGCGGAACTTGACGCTGACCACTTCACCTTCGCGGCTGATACCGGCATGGCGAATTTCCTTATCGCGCAACACCGAACGTACGCTGGACTGCAGATTCTGAATCTGCTTAGCCATCATTGCCTTGGTATCGACCTGCATCAAAAAGTGCACGCCGCCTTGCAAATCGAGGCCCAACACCATAGGCAGGGCACGCAGACTCTGCAACCATTGCGGGGTATTCGACAGCAGGTTAAACGCCAGCGTATAGGTAGGGTCAGCAGGGTCGGCGTTGAGCGCCTTTTCCAGCACATCCTTAGCCTTGAACTGGGTATCGGTGTCAGCGAAACGCGCGCGCACCGTCCCTTGCATGCCATTGTTTTCATAGAATAAGCCGTCATTCTTGACGCCGGCCTGCTGCAAGGCCTGTTCGGCGCGGCTGAGCATATCGCTCTCTACCTTGACAGTGGATTTCGCGCTGCTAATTTGTACCGCAGGCGCTTTACCAAAAAAGTTTGGCGCGGTGTACAAGGCGCCAAATAGCAGCGCAATCAGGATAATTATGTACTTCCAGAGGGGATAGCGATTCATATCGATTCAGAATAAGGGCTCTAAAATGGCGACTCTAAATTACATGGAGACATTGAGCGCACAAAATAAATAACGCAGCCAGGAATATCATCCGGCTGCGCTATCGATTGTGCTGATTAAATTGCCTTGATACTGCCCTTTGGCAATAGCATGGTGACCGCGCTTTTTTGCACGACGATTTCAGTACCACTGCTAATTTCCAGCGTCACGTAGGCGTCTGCAACCTTGGTCACTTTACCCAGAATACCGCCGGCAGTAACCACTTCATCATTTTTCGCCAAAGCATCCATCATGGATTTTTGTTCTTTCTGACGTTTCATCTGCGGACGTATCATCAAAAAGTACAATACGACGAACATCAAGATGATAGGCAAAAAACTCATCAGGTTACCATCTGCACCCAATGGGGAAGCTTGTGCGTAAGCATTCGAAATAAACACGTTAGAACTCCTGTAATTTTATTAAAAACTGTTAATTGGACTATGCCAAATTGATCGCCAAGAACCGATATGGCGCCAAACCAGGAAATTTAAAGGCTAAGGCCAGTCCCTACAGCAAAGCGCAACATTCTAGCACTATGATCACAGGGAATTTCCAGAAATTCATTTAATTCCATCATCGGGAGACCATGGCGCAGAGATTCTGCAAGCCATGCTCCCGAAATTTCAATCGCGATTGCGCAATCTAAACCCCACGCGCCCGGTCGGAGCGGAACTCTGCGACAAACTCAGGAAAACGCTCGTCATCGAGAGACTGGCGAACCTGCTTCATCAAGTCGAGATAGTAATGCAGGTTATGGATGGTATTGAGACGGGCGCCCAAAATTTCACCGGTGCGATGCAAATGGTGCAGGTAAGCGCGTGAAAAGTTCTTACAGGTATAGCACGCACAAGTGGCATCGAGCGGCTCTTTATCTTCCTTGTAGCGGGCATTCTTGATTTTCACATCGCCATAACGGGTGAAAATCCAGCCATTGCGCGCATTGCGGGTAGGCATCACGCAATCAAACATATCGATACCATTGGTCACGCCGGCAATCAGGTCTTCCGGTGTACCGACGCCCATCAGGTAATGCGGCTTATTCTCAGGCAATTTCGGCCCTATGTGTGCCAGCACCCGCATCATATCTTCTTTTGGCTCACCGACCGACAGGCCGCCAATGGCGATACCGTGGAAATTGAGCTCGTTCAAGCCAGCCAGCGATTCGTCACGCAGATGCTCGAACATGCCGCCTTGCACGATACCAAACAGCGCATTCGGATTTTCGCCGCGATTGAATTCATCGATAGAGCGTTGCGCCCAGCGCAGCGACATGCGCATGGATTTACCGGCTTCTTCATTGGTCGCCGCGCGTCCATCGATCTCGTAAGGCGTGCATTCGTCAAACTGCATGACGATGTCAGAATTTAAGCTACGCTGAATCTGCATGGAAATTTCTGGCGACAGGAACAGACGCTCACCGTTGATAGGCGAAGAAAATTTCACGCCCTCTTCGGTAATCTTGCGCATCGCGCCCAGCGAGAACACCTGAAAGCCGCCGGAGTCAGTCAGGATAGGCTTATCCCAGCCCATAAAATCATGCAGACCGCCAAATTTGTTGATGACATTCATACCCGGGCGCAACCACAGATGAAAGGTATTGCCGAGAATGATGTGGGCGTCAATCTCCTTCAGTTCGAGCGGTGACATCGCCTTGACCGAACCATAAGTGCCGACCGGCATAAAGATAGGCGTCTCTATGACGCCATGATTGACTCTGACGCGACCACGACGCGCTGCCGAGGTCTTGTCTTTTTTGATTAAGGTAAACTCTAGCATCTTATTCTTTGGCTTCTGGTGAATTGTCTGTTGAAAGGCTGGTGTTAGCAATGACACTGGCAGTGGCATTACTTAAGAACATGGCGTCGCCGTAACTGAAAAACCGGTATTGCCCGGCAATCGCATGCGCATAGGCAGCACGGATGCGATCATACCCTGCAAAAGCCGATACCAGCATCAGCAAGGTTGATTTTGGTAAATGAAAATTGGTGATAAGCCGGTCGACGGTCTTGAACACATAGCCAGGCGTGATGAACAATTTGGTATCGGCACTGCCAGCCTCTAGCGTGCCGCTTTGTGACGCGGACTCCAGTGCACGCATGCTGGTGGTACCTACCGCCACCACATTTTTACCATCAAGCTTGGTGGCGCGCACCGCCGCTACCGTTTCCGGCGAAATCGTATACCACTCGCTGTGCATGGCGTGATCCGCCAGGTTTTCGGTGCGTACCGGCTGAAAAGTGCCGGCGCCTACGTGCAGCGTCACATAGGCAAAATTAACACCCTTGGCACGGCAACGCTCCAGCAAAGCTTCGTCAAAATGCAAACCGGCGGTAGGCGCAGCCACCGCGCCAGGCACACGTGAATACACAGTCTGATAGCGCTGCTCGTCAAAGCCGTCAGCATCATGCGTAATGTAAGGCGGCAACGGCAGACGGCCATGCGCCTCTATCAGTTCAAACACATCGGACGGGAAATTAAGGGTATAAAACTCACCGACGCGGGCACCGACGATGACATCAAACTGATCGGCCAGGCGTATGCGGGTTCCGGCCGGCGGCGATTTCGACGCACGCACCTGCGCCAGCACCGCGTGCTGTTCGCTGGTATTGGCGAGCACACGTTCCACCAGCACCTCGACCTTGCCGCCACTTTCCTTGACGCCAAAGAAGCGCGCCTTCAATACGCGGGTATCGTTAAACACCAGCAAATCACCGGCTGACAACTGCTCTAGCACATCGCAAAAATGCTGGTCACACAAGTTGTCACCGTCCACCAACAGCAGGCGCGACGCCGAACGTTGCGGCAACGGCATCTGCGCAATCAAAGCCTCGGGTAAGACAAAATCAAAATCGGATAAGGAATACGTCATGAAAGCAAATAATCAAAAATAGCTAAAAAAGAACATCTAAAAATAACACGCATACCAGACGCGGCCTACAGGGCAAAAATGTCCTGAAAGGCGCATGAACACAGTGTTTTCAAAAAAACTGGGGCTAAAACAAGGTAAACCGCAAGAAAATGACAGAAAGCAGCGCAAGGCACTGTATAAAAAAACAGTAAAATGCTATTCTTATTATCAAGAATCAATGTCAAGATCGCATTTGGTGGTAGGTTCCCTCCAATTTGACGCCGATTCAAACTGATTCATCACTTTATAACGCCCGCTATTTTACACGTCATGACGACTGCCACGCCTAGCAAGACTGAGAAAGCCCATAAGGCCAAGCCCGTTGCCACGCTGGAACAGAAATTTGCACGCCTGGGCTTGCGCAAGGATATGGATTTTGTCCTGCATCTGCCGATGCGCTATGAAGACGAAACCGAGGTGGTTTCCATACGCGATGCCAGTTTCCGTGGTGGCAGCATGGTGCAGGTCGAGGGCCTCATCACCGAATGCGAGATCCAGCAACGTCCGCGACGGCAACTGGTGGTGACGATAGCTGACGATACGGCGCAAGTGGTACTGCGCTTCCTGAATTTTTACGGTAGCCAGATCAAGCAAATGGCTGTGGGCGCACGGGTACGGGCACGCGGCGAATTGCGTCACGGCTTCTTCGGCGCCGAAATGGTGCACCCTAGCTACAAGATGGTCAACCAGGGTGCCGCCTTGCCTACCGCGCTAACCCCCGTCTATCCGGCCGGCGAAGGCGTTTCGCAAGCGATGCTGCGCAAGGCGATACAGCAGGCATTAAACAGAATCAACTGGCAAGACACCTTGAGCCCGGCGCTACTCAGCGAACTTGGGCTGGAAGGCTTTGAATCCTCTATTAAATTACTCCACAATCCGCCGCCCGAAGTCGATCAATACAGCCTGATGGAGCATAGCCACCCGGCATGGGAGCGCATGAAATTTGATGAGCTATTGGCGCAGCAACTGTCACTCAAGCGCGCCCAGGCGGCGCGCCGCACCAAGGGCGCAACCGCCTTACCGGTAGTGGGCGAACTGTCGGCGGCTTTTTTAATGAATTTGCCGTTCGCGCTGACTATGGCGCAGGAACGCGTACTGGCCGAGATCCGCGCTGACCTGAAACAGGATTACCCTATGCAACGCCTGTTGCAGGGCGACGTCGGTAGCGGAAAAAACCATCGTCGCGGCACTGGCTGCGGTGCAAGCCATCGATAGCGGTTTTCAGGCGGTCTTGATGGCGCCAACTGAAATTCTGGCCGAACAGCATTTCCGGAAATTAGCGCAATGGCTGGAACCCTTAGGCATCAAGAGTGCCTGGCTCACCGGTAGCCTGAAAAAGAAAGAAAAGGATCTGGCGCTAAGCGTCATCGCCTCCGGCGAAGCGCAACTGGTGATAGGCACCCATGCGCTGATACAAGACACGGTGCAATTTGCCAGACTAGGTCTGGTAGTGGTCGATGAACAGCACCGTTTCGGGGTTAGCCAGCGCCTGACACTGCGCAACAAGGGCGTGGCCGGCCAAGTGCCGCACCAGTTGATGATGTCGGCCACGCCGATACCGCGTACGCTGGCAATGACTTATTACGCCGATCTGGAAGTATCTGTCATAGACGAACTACCGCCGGGTCGTACCCCCATCGTGACCCGCATGGTGGATCAGCAAAGGCGTGAGGAAGTGATCGCCCGCGTACATGCGGCGGCACTGGACGGCAAACAAGCTTACTGGGTCTGTCCGCTGATCGAAGAATCCGAAGCGCTACAGTTACAAACCGCCACCGACACCTACAATATGCTGGCCGAAGCATTGCCGGATTTACGCGTAGGCCTGGTACACGGCAAGCTCAAACCTGCCGAAAAACAAATCGTGATGGATGCGTTTATCCGCAACGAAGTTCAGGTACTGGTTGCCACCACGGTGATCGAGGTCGGCGTTGACGTCCCCAATGCCAGTCTGATGGTGATAGAGCACGCCGAACGCTTCGGCCTGTCGCAATTACACCAGTTACGCGGCCGCGTCGGACGCGGTGCGGCCGCCAGCGTTTGCCTGTTGATGTATCAAGGACCGCTGGGCGGCACCGCCAAACAAAGACTGATGACGATGCGCGAAACCACCGACGGTTTTGAAATCGCCCGTAAAGATCTGGAACTGCGCGGCCCCGGTGAATTTCTGGGGGCGCGCCAGTCAGGCGAGGCCATGCTGCGCTTTGCTAATCTGGAAACCGATCAATGGCTGGTGGAAAAGGCGCGTCAACTGGCGATACAATTGCTGCAGCACGACCTGCCCACGGTCGAAGCGCACTTACAGCGTTGGCTAGGCCAAAAAGAAGAATTTTTACGCGTCTAATTGGCGTCTAAGTAGCCTCTAAGTTGAACCTCAGTTACCCCTTAGTTGCATCGTACTTGCACCTCACGACATTTCCCACTCTCACTGTGATCAAAATCCATGCTAAACATCATCAACGCCGACCTCAATCATCCTCAGCATGCCAGCGCCGTACTGCAGTTACTCAACGACTATGCCTGCGATCCCATGGGTGGCGCCGAGCCACTCTCGGATTTTTGCCGGGAAAACCTGATTACTGAACTAAAGAAACGCGACAACATTCATGTCGTGCTAGCCTTTGTCGACGGGCAAGCGGCCGGACTGGGCATTTGTATAGAAGGTTTTTCTACTTTTGCCTGTCAACCGCTATTGAACATTCACGACCTTAGCGTAGCCAGCTCATTTCGCGGCCAGGGCATTGCCAGAAAAATGCTGGCGCACATAGAGCAACTGGCCAGACAACGCGCTTGCTGCAAAATCACGTTGGAAGTATTGCAAGGCAACAAACCAGCGCACGCGCTTTACAGCGATGTCGGCTTTGCCGGTTATGAGCTGGATCCGGCCTTGGGCGGCGCGATCATGATGCAAAAAAAGTTTTAAGAGAAAACAAGAAAACGTAACTTAAATGTAAATTAGGTAATATTTTTGTCGGAAAATTTTACACATTTTGAAATTTACACTAGCCAACATTCATTAAAGCATTGATTTAATTCAACTATATATTTTAGGCATAAAAATTGCTAATAGGAATTCTATTGCATTATTTTGAAATTTTTATATTCATGAAAACTACGTTTAACACTTTTTCTGTCAAGTTACTGACAGGTATGCTTGTTCTTGCACTGACTGGTGCAGCGCATGCCAGTTTGATCACCCTGGCAACAGGCAAGTCAAGCGCCGGCGCGCAAACCAGCGCCAATGCATATAAATCAGTAGTCGAAGCGGCAGTGGCCAACCCATCTTCAGGTTACGGCACAACAACTCTTAGCTCATTTAACAGCGTCAACAATAGCGCTCTGTTTGGCTCAAATGGCAATATCGCGTTTGACTACACCGTCAAATTTAATGTTACCAATGACAACTCCGGAATCTGGGGTTTTCGCGCAGGCGTTGATTTCGGTAAAGGCGGTGCCATATTCCTGGACGGCGTAGCGCTAGGCTTTAAATCTAATGATATGTGGTGGAATGGCTCCTACAACAATACCGGCGGTGTTTTTAACTACACCTCGATGATGACTGCCGGCAACCACACATTAAGCATCTACGGGCTTGAATCGTGCTGCGACGGTAAGCAACAAGCGCAGTTCCACGATAGCAAAAATACGACCTTCACCACTTTTAACGCAGCCGATGGCGCTAATCCGGTTCCGGAACCAACGACACTCGGTTTACTGGGCATAGGTTTGCTGGCGGCAGCCGGTCTGCGTCGCAAATCCTGATCGCGACCTGCCTCTCAAGCCGCTGCCAGTACGCAGCGGCTTTTTTTCGCCTATAGAGCCCACACTCCTCGTTCTGTAATAGACATCAGGATAAAATAGCCGACAAAACTGCGATTTACAGCATCAAGCAACCCCCCCTCCCATCATTAGCTAAAACAGGAAAACTATGAGCATCGATTTTAAAGGCCGCGTCGCAATTATTACTGGTGCTGGTGGCGGCTTAGGGCGCGAACATGCGCTGGCATTAGCCAAGCGCGGCGCCAAAATACTGGTCAATGATCTGGGGGGCGCCAGAGATGGCTCCGGCGGATCGTCGACAGCGGCGCTAGCGGTAGTGGCAGAAATCGAGGCAATGGGTGGCGAAGCGATTGCCAATGGCGCCTCTGTGACTGATTTCGCTGCGGTAGAGGCGATGGTCAAGCAGGCAATCGATACCTGGGGTCGCGTCGATATCCTGATCAACAACGCCGGCATTCTGCGCGACAAGAGCTTTGCCAAGATGGAACTGGACGATTTCAAGCTGGTGCTCGACGTTCACCTGATGGGCGCCGTCAATTGCTGCAAAGCGGTCTGGCCGGTCATGACAGAACAAAAATATGGCCGCATTCTGATGACTACCTCGTCATCGGGACTGTACGGAAATTTTGGTCAATCCAATTACGGCACGGCAAAAATGGCGCTGGTTGGCCTGATGCAGACCTTATCAATAGAGGGCGCGAAATTCGACATCCGCGTCAATAGCCTGGCCCCTACCGCAGCGACCCGCATGACCGAAAACCTGTTTCCGGAAGCCATGCTACAAGCCTTAAAGCCATCCGACGTGGTACCGGCGATGCTGGTACTGACCTCAGAAAATGCCCCTAACCGTACCATTTTGTGCGCCGGTGCCGGCAGCTTCGAGGCAGCCCACATCACCCTGACCCAGGGTACATGGATAGGTCACGGTGATGATGCGGCAGAACAACTGGCAGCGCAACTGGCGAGCATCAAACATCGCGATGGCGAGATCGTTCCTGAGAGTGGCCTTGCGCAAGGGCATCATGAATTAAGCCGCGCTATGTCCAAACAATAAGCTGATCGTAATTATCCCAACCTGATTTCCAAACCTGACGAAGGAAGGCGCATAATACCGACTACCTTACTGACTACCGGCAGCCACTGCTCCCGGTAGTCAGTAAGGTAGTGCTTATGAACTCACTGCGATGAAGCAGCGCAACTCACGGGGCGATTAAGAACCGACAACGCAATGACAAAAATAAAAATAAAAGTAATCACCAGTTATTGCCTTTTTTTGGCCTTGCTTATCTCAATCGCAGGATTTGGTATCTATAGCGTCGCTACTTTACGCGCCGCCAACCACCAGATAATTCATAGGGAAGTTGCGATCGGCATAGCCGCACAAGACCTGCGCTTCTCAATCTCAAGAATCCGTCAGAAAGAAAAAAGCCTTTTCATTTCTGTCGGACGTGAATTCGACCCGCAACGGGACGATCACTCTAGCCAGGAAATCGAGGGTTTCAATCTATACCTAACGCGACTAATCGAAGATATAGATAAACTATCCAGACTGCCTATCCCTGAACAGTCAGCCAGTTTTACCGTCACAATGAAAGCCGAAACTACGCGCTACCAGAATGAGGTCAATGCCATTTTTAATGACATTGCCAACGGCAAGATTACAACGGCCAGGCAAGCCGATGACAGGCTAATCCCTTTCAAGAAACTGATACGTGACAATCGCGACGGCATACAGGAAATTCTCACGTACTCCAAAAAAAATCTACAGGCAGCCACCATCTCGTTGGAAGAAACCTCCAAAGAGATTGAACACGCGATTATCTTTTTAGCGGCTCTGGCCACTTTCCTTGGTCTGTTTGCCGCCATCTACACTAGTCGACAGATCGCCCGTGCCGAACAAACCAACAACAGACTTAAGGACGAACTAGAACAACGTGTGAAAGAACGCACCCAAGCGTTGGAGCAGAGCAATCTAAACCTAAGCCAAACACTGAAATATCTGGAGGGAGCCAAAGATGAATTGGTCAGAAATGAAAAACTGGTCTCATTAGGCTCGCTGGTGGCGGGTATCGCTCACGAACTTAACACGCCAATCGGTATTGCCGTATTGACGGCCAGCACCTTGCACGACGAAGCCAAGGAATTTAAGCAAGTCATGGAGCAAGGCATCAGTCGCAGTGCACTCAAGCATTACGTCGACCATAACATCGAAGGCATGTCGTTAATTAGTGGCAATCTTGGTCGGGCGGCGCACCTGATAGGCAGCTTTAAGGAATTATCCGTCGATCAGACCTCGGAGCGCCGGCGCAACTTTTCCCTGGGCGAAGTCATCGATGAAATCGTGCTTAGTCTAGGCCCCAGCCTAAAATCGACCAGTCACAGGATAGCGATCGAAATCCCGCGCGACATTACGATGGACGGTTACCCGGGGCCATTAGGACAAGTCTGCATCAACCTCATCAACAATGCCTTGATCCACGGCCTAGATGGCAAACCAAATGGCACCATACTGATACAGGCTTGCGAAATCGACCATGAATATGTGCAACTGACCTTAAGCGATAATGGCAAAGGGATGAGCAAAGAGGTAGCCCATCATGTGTTTGATCCATTTTTCAGCACGAAAATGGGACAAGGCGGTAGCGGACTGGGGATGCATATCGTCTATTCCATCATTACCAAATATTTTGGCGGAAAAATTCATCTGGAAACCGAATTAGGCCAAGGTAGTCGCTGGATACTCATGCTAAAAAAATCAGCTCCGGCTTTCCCTGGCACATCGACTAACTAGTTTACGCTATCGGGCACCGTCGCTTGGTCACATTGCGCCAAAGAATCATTACCAGGCACTCTGTCTAGAAAATTTCAAGTTGCTTAGCACCAAGCAACTATAAAGCCAACTAAAAGCGCTACTTTAGTTTTCTTTTTCATAATTAGCTAAATTAAATACTCCCCTGTGTATAGCTATTTTTCGACCTAATCGACAATGCTTATATACAGAAAAAAAAATACTCCCTCAATTACTAGGATTTTTAGAGTTTTTCCAAGAACCGCTTGCTGACGCATCTCATAGTCTGTGCCACACTCTCGACATGACTCTCACCGAATTAAAATACATCGTGGCGGTAGCTCGTCACAAGCACTTTGGCCATGCGGCGGAAGCTTGCTTTGTCGCTCAGCCTACCCTTTCCGTCGCCATCAAAAAGCTAGAAGATGAACTCGGCGTCACCATCTTTGAACGCGGTGGCACCGAAGTCTCGACCACGCCGCTGGGATCGCAGATTGTGGCCCAGGCTGAACGCGTATTGGAACAGACTGCCGCCATCAAAGAAATCGCCAAGCAAAACAAAGACCCACTGGCCGGCCCGTTCCGGCTTGGCGTGATTTACACGATCGCGCCTTACCTGCTTCCCGCTCTGGTAAAAAACATGATACGGCAGGTGCCGCAAATGCCGCTGATCCTGCAAGAAAACTTTACCGTCAAATTAATGGAATTACTGCGTCAGGGAGAACTTGATGCCGCCATCATGGCCTTACCCTTGCCCGACCATGGCATGATGGTACAGGCGCTGTACGATGAGCCGTTTATAGTCGCCATGCCGAAAGACCATGAATGGGCCGGGCGCAGCGAAGTTTCAGCCAAAGAACTCAAGACGCAAACCATGCTACTGCTAGGCAATGGTCACTGCTTCCGCGATCAGGTGCTGGAAGTCTGCCCTGAGATGGCGCGCTTCTCGACTGCCGGCGATGGCATCACGCGCACCTTTGAAGGATCGTCACTGGAAACCATACGCCATATGGTGGCCTCAGGTATCGGCATTACCGTCTTGCCTATGGCATCCATTAGCAATCTGGACACCAAAGACGGCATGCTGCACTATCTGCCCTTTAGCGCTCCGGTGCCAGACCGCCGGGTAGTGATCGCCTGGCGCAAGAGTTTTACGCGCCATGCCGCCATCGAAGCGATACGCCAGGCCATACTCAGTTGCGAACTGGCTGGCGTCACCATGCTTGATGAACCGGCGGTTACGCAATAAGCCTTTGCTTAGCTTCGGCTATCAGTCAGTATCCAGTCACTGATTATTTTGCGCCATGCGGACCTGAGTAAACACAGGGGCCGCACTTTACTGCATAGACTGCGCTTATAATTCTCCGCATTTCCATCGCGCGCATAACCGACCTCCACTCTTCATGGCAACACTACTCTCACGACTCCCGCTGTATTTCAAATTACTGCGACTGGATAAACCTATCGGCATATTACTGCTGCTATGGCCTACCCTGGCCGCAATCTGGATCGCCTCAAATGGCCAGCCAGAATGGCAGATAGTCTTGATCTTTACCCTAGGCACGGTACTGATGCGCTCGGCCGGTTGCGCGGTGAATGATTATGCCGACCGCGAATTTGACAAACACGTCAAACGCACTGCCGAACGCCCTATCACCAGCGGCAAAATTAAGGGATGGGAGGCGCTGCTGCTGGCCGCACTGCTGGCTCTGATCTCGTTTGCCTTGATACTGCCGCTCAATACCTTGACCAAACAATTATCAATAGCGGCCGTGCTGATTGCCGCCAGTTATCCTTACTTCAAACGTTTTTTTGCGATTCCGCAAGCCTACCTCGGGATTGCGTTTGGTTTCGGCATTCCCATGGCTTTTGCCGCAATACAAAATACGGTACCGTTGCTGGCCTGGATCTTATTGCTGGCCAACATCTTCTGGGCGATTGCCTATGACACCGCCTACGCCATGGTCGACAAAGACGATGACCTGAAAATCGGTATACGTACTTCTGCAATCACGTTCGGCCGCCATGACGTATCAGCCATCATGCTCTGCTACGCCTTGAGCTTTGCGCTGATTCTGTATTGCGGCTGGCAAAGCGGCTTGCGCTACTATTTCCTCACAGGCATGGCAATTGCATCCGGTTGTGCCGCATATCACTACACCTTGATACGCGACCGCGACAGGATGCGTTGTTTTGCCGCCTTTCGCCATAATAATTGGCTGGGTGCCGCAATATTCGCTGGCATCGCATTGGACTACGCATTATGATGAACAAAGCACAATATAAAGCTCTTGTAATTTGCCCATTTTCAAAATTTCCGGAGTTTTTTTGAGCTGCCGCAAACATTGCTGAATAACTAAGTCTACACTGAAGCTGTAAATTTCTTAACAACAGATCTGAAAGGATACACAATGAACTCAGCAGAACATAAAGAGAAGTTGATGCAAGACTTAAATCTGGTTATCAGGGATGCCGAAGAATTACTCAGAAATTCGGAACAGACCGCAGGCGAAGGCTTTAAGTCTGCCAAGGCGAAATTTGAATCTACACTGAAAAATGCCAAGGCTGAAGTGGCGCGTATTGAGGACATCGTGGTTACCCGCGGCAAGGATGCAGCTCGCGCGACCGATGTCTACGTCAAGGAAAATCCTTGGCAGTCTGCCGGTATCGCCGCTGGTGTCGGTCTGCTGGTCGGTCTGCTGGTCGGCCGGAAATAAACGATGGCCATCGTCGATTCTGTAGGACGCCTGGCAGCCACTTTGGTCGGGATACTACATACGCGACTGGCTTTGATCGCAGTAGAGGTGGAGGAAGAGCTGGCGCGCTTTTCCTCCTATCTATTGTGGTCGCTGGTAGCACTGTTTTGTGCCGGCGTGGCGGTATTGCTGGGAGTGCTATTGGTGGTGGCGATCTTTTGGGATACCCACAGGTTTGCAGTACTACTGAGCCTGATTACCTTGTTCTCAGGTATTGCCTTAGTACTGGGATGGCGCTTGCGCGAAACTCTCAGGAATAAACCTCGCTTGCTGGCATACACCTTGAACGAACTCAGCAGCGACGTTTCAAATTTGCGTGGCGATACGGAACAGGGACGTTGAGACTATGTCAAACCTCTCGGAAAAACTCAGCCTCAGACGTCAGACCTTGCTGGCAAAAAGCCAGGCGGAACGCATGCTGCTGACGCAGCACGTCACCCAGATCAGGCAATCCTTAGCGCTGGCAGACCTGGGTCTGCAAATCGCCGGAAAAATCAAGCAACGTCCCGCGATTGCCATAGGGCTGATCGCCGCGAGCTTTGTCGTCAAGCCTAAACGTATGCTGCCATTACTAAAAACGGCAGTGATGGCTTGGCAAATCTGGCAAAATTTTGCTCCCGCCATCAAGCAAATACAAAGTCAGCCTGCTAGCGGCAAGCCTGACTAAGTCACTTATTTAGTCACTTATTTAGTCACTGAATAGCCACTCAATGCACCATGAACATTGCAAGCGGGCCAAGCGCCCGACTTGTCATCTGATTTAACACTAATCCTGAAATCGCTGATATCGACACTAAGCCTGCGCACCAAACTCATCGCCGAGTTGTTTGCCGCGTGCCGCTGCCGCCTTGATCGCGGTAATGATCGCTTCCTTAATCTTGCTCTCTTCCATACTGCACAAGGCGGCGTAAGTGGTGCCGCCTTTTGATGTCACGCGTTCGCGCAACACTTGCACAGGCTCATCCGACGCTTGCGCGAGCTGAGCTGCGCCGTTAAATGTGGCGATGGCCAATTGCTTGGCTTGCGCGGCATCTAGCCCCAATTCCAGCGCGGCTTGCTGCATCGCTTCGATAAAATAGAAGATATAGGCGGGTCCGCTACCCGAGACTGCCGTAACAGCATCAATCTGGCTCTCATCCTTGAGCCAGACGGTCTCCCCCACCGCAGACATGATGTCCTGCGACGCTTGTCTTTGCATCTCGCTGACGCCTGTCATGGCAGCCAGACCGGTGATACCCTTACCTATCAGCGCGGGAGTATTTGGCATGGTACGCACTATCTTGTCGTAGCCATTGAGCCAACGCGAGATATCCACGGCACGTATTCCGGCCGCAATCGACAACAGCAATTGCCCTTTCAGATGCGGCGCCAATGTAGTGACGACTTCACGCAATTGCTGAGGCTTGACCGACAGGATAATCACATCGACCGTCTGTAATGCGGCATCAATCTGCAAGGCCGTCGTCACGCCAAATGTCGCCTGCAGCTTACTCAGTGAAGGCTGATAAGGATCAACCACGTGAATGTTTTCCGGAGTCGTCAGATTGACGAGCAAACCACCGATAAGGGCGTTCGCCATATTGCCGCCGCCGATAAAAGCTATTTTTAATTTATTCTGCATAAGTTCTTTTTCCAAAAATTGCGCTACCGATACGTAGCATCGTACTGCCCTCCGCAATGGCGGAATTCATGTCACCGCTCATTCCCATGGAAAGCGTATCGAGTTCTATACCTTGCCCGGACAAGCTCTCTTTGAGTTGTCGCAATTGCGAAAATGCCTGCCTTTGCCTGGCCACATCATCACTGGCCTCAGGCACCGCCATCAGGCCGCGCAGACGCAAATGCGGCAATGCCACGACCGCCTTTGCCAATGCGAATAACTGCTCGGGCATGACGCCGCTTTTACTCGCTTCACCACTGATATTGACCTGCAGGCAGATATTGAGCGGAGCCAATTCAGCGGGTCTTTGCTCTGATAATCTGCTGGCAATTTTCTCGCGATCTACCGAATGGACCCAGCTGAAATGTTCAGCGATCTGGCGCGTTTTATTACTCTGTATCGGCCCTATGAAATGCCAGTCCAGCGTTAACTCAGGAGCCAGTCGTTGCACCTCGGCGATTTTATCAATCGCTTCCTGCAGATAATTTTCTCCAAAGCACGATTGCCCGTGACTGGCGGCTTCCACCACGGCATCAGCGCCAAAGGTCTTGGATACGGCCAGCAAACAGATATTCGCCGGATTACGGCCGGAATTATGGGCGCAAGCTGTCAATTGAGCACGCACAACTTGCAAGTTGTCAGAAATTAAGGACATAATCGGGATACTCAGCGCCTACACAAATATTTTCATCGGAATTATAAATGGACATTTCAGAATTACTGGCATTTTCGGTCAAGAATAACGCCTCCGATCTTCACTTATCTTCGGGTCTGCCCCCTATGATACGTGTACATGGCGATGTCAGGCGCATCAATTTGCCGGCCCTGGAACATAAAGACGTGCATGGTCTCATTTATGACATCATGAACGATGCCCAGCGCAAGGCTTATGAAGAAAATCTGGAGTGCGATTTTTCTTTTTCGATACCAGGCCTGGCCCGATTCCGCGTCAATGCATTTAATCAGGAGCGTGGTGCGGCAGCGGTCATGCGTACCATTCCATCCAAAATTCTGACGCTGGAACAGTTAAACGCACCAAAAATTTTCGGCGATTTTGCACTCAAGGCACGCGGACTGGTACTGGTCACCGGACCGACGGGATCAGGAAAATCAACCACCCTGGCGGCCATGGTCAATCATATTAACGAGCAGGAATACGGCCATATCCTCACCGTCGAAGATCCTATCGAATTTGTCCACGAATCTAAAAAGTGCCTGATCAATCAGCGTGAAGTAGGACCGCACACCATGTCGTTCAATAACGCCTTGCGTTCCGCCTTGCGTGAAGATCCTGACGTCATTCTGGTCGGTGAATTACGCGATCTGGAAACCATACGACTGGCACTCACGGCAGCGGAAACCGGCCACATGGTGTTCGGTACATTGCACACCTCATCTGCCGCCAAAACTATTGATCGTATCGTCGACGTGTTTCCGGCCGAAGAAAAAGAAATGGTGCGCTCCATGTTATCTGAGTCGCTGCAGGCGGTCATCTCGCAATCGCTGCTCAAGACCAAAGATGGCTCGGGTCGCGTCGCGGTACATGAAATCATGGTGGGTACACCGGCGATTCGCAACCTGATACGCGAAGCAAAAATTGCCCAGATGTATTCCGCCATCCAGACCGGCAGCAATGTTGGCATGCAAACCCTGGATCAAAACCTCGCTGACCTGGTTCGTCGCAATGTCATCTCCGCCAGCGCCGCACGCGCTGCCGCTAAAATCCCTGAAAACTTTCCAGGCTAATACATACTAAGGAACCGGAAATGGAACGCGATCAGGCTACCAAATTCATGCACGACCTGCTGCGCCTCATGCTCAGCAAAAATGGCTCAGATTTATTCATCACTTCAGAGTTTCCGCCTGCGTTCAAGATAGACGGCAGAATCACGCCGGTGTCCAACCAGGCCTTGTCCTCAGCGCATACCATAGACCTGGCACGCGCCATCATGAACGACAAGCAGTCAGCTGAGTTTGAAGCGACTAAAGAATGTAATTTCGCGATCAACCCGGCAGGGATGGGGCGTTTCCGCGTCTCGGCGTTTATGCAGCAGGGCAAGGTGGGCATGGTAATGCGTACCATCACCACCGCCATCCCCAAATTTGAGGATCTGGGCTTGCCTGAGCAATTAAAAGAAGTCGCCATGACCAAGCGCGGCCTGGTCATCATGGTGGGCGCAACCGGCTCGGGAAAATCCACTTCGCTGGCAGCTATGATAGGCTACCGCAATGCCAACAGTTACGGTCATATCATCACGATCGAAGATCCGATTGAATACGTCCACCCGCACGGCAATTGCATCATCACCCAGCGCGAAGTCGGTATCGATACCGCCGACTGGGGTGTCGCATTAAAGAACACCTTACGGCAAGCGCCCGACGTGATACAGATCGGTGAGATACGCGAACGTGAAACCATGGATTTTGCGATCGCCTTTGCCGAAACCGGCCATTTGTGTCTGGCGACCTTGCATGCCAACAGCGCCAACCAGGCGCTAGACCGCATCATCAACTTCTTCCCGGAAGAGCGACGTCCGCAATTGCTGATGGATTTATCACTGAATCTGAAGGCCATCGTGTCCCAGCGTCTGCTTCCTCTCAAGGCAAAAAAGGGACGCGTTGCAGCGATAGAAATCATGCTCAACTCACCCTTGATTTCAGATCTGATCTTCAAGGGCGATGTCCATGAAATCAAGGAGATCATGAAAAAATCCGGCGAACTGGGCATGCAAACCTTTGATCAGGCGCTATTCGATTTGCACGAGGCGGACTTGATCAGTTATGAAGATGCCTTGCGCAATGCCGACTCGGTTAATGAGTTGCGCCTGTCGATCAAGCTGCGCGGTAAAGAAGCCAAAGGACGCGATCTGTCATCCGGCACCAGTCACCTGGGGATATTGTGAGCTCCTTAGATTTTCAGGTCGAAACGCTGCAAGGCGCGTCTGTCAATTTGCGGCAATACCTGGGCAAGGTCGTGTTGATCGTCAATACCGCCAGCAATTGCGGCTTCACGCCGCAATACCAGGGCCTGGAGCAACTGTACCAGCAGTTTCACCAGCAAGGCCTGGAAGTGCTGGGTTTTCCGTGCAATCAGTTTGGCCATCAGGAGCCGGGAAGCGCGGAAGAGATCGGCAGTTTTTGCGAGAAAAATTTCGGCGTCACGTTTCCCTTATTCGCAAAAATTGAGGTCAACGGTGCGCATGCCCATCCGCTCTACCAATATCTGAAATCTGCCGCACCGGGGATTTTAGGTAGCGAAGCGATCAAGTGGAATTTCACCAAATTTCTGATACGCAAAGACGGCACGGTATTCAAGCGCTATGCGCCGCAAACCATGCCGAAAGAATTGATAGAGGATATACAGGCTTTGCTGGCACTCTGAGCAAAGCCCACTGTCACCAACAGGCACAGGCAGCGGTTACCCCAGCAGAACTAGCCGCTATCGCCTAGCCTATGCCCACTGACACCGACACAGCGGGATTACGTCTCAGCCAGGCATTTTTTAAAATTTCACTGCATTTCCAACTCCGGTAGAGCGTTTTCTGGCAAATTGTCAGGTTCAATACCGCTTGATCGTTTGCACAAAACTCCACTCTATGTTTTTAATTTGCAACCTAGTTGCAATATGCTTGACGATTCGAGGCTTAAAATTCATTCCACTTTAGTATCCATACTCTTAGCCACGGCGATTGCCGGCGTGCTGAGCATTACCGCTGCGGCGATTTTTTCCTTTTCGCTACTTTCGAAAATGGTCGAGCGCATGGTCAGCCTGTCGGTCGGCATCATGCTCTCGACTTCGCTGCTGCACGCACTGCCAGAAGCCTTTGAATCAGGTGCCGATCCGCGTTCGCTGTTCGCCTGCTTGCTAGGCGGCTTGCTGACTTTTTTCCTGCTGGAAAAATTCGCTATCTTGCGCCACTCACATCATCACGAAGGCGACGGTCATCAGCATGAACACGGCCATGATGCGCACGAAGCCGGTAAAGCCGGCTGGATGATCTTGGTTGGTGACGGTTTGCATAACTTTACCGACGGCATACTGATTGCCGCCGCTTTTTTGGCTGACCCTACCCTAGGGCTAGTAACAGGCCTAGCCATCATTGCCCATGAAATTCCCCAGGAAATCGGTGACTTCATCGTCTTGCTCAATGCCGGCTTTTCACGCACCCGAGCCTATATTTACAATCTTATTTGCAGCATGATGGCGATGGTAGGCGGTGTGCTGGGCTACTACATGCTGGAAGACGCCGGCAAACTCTTGCCGTATGTACTGGTATTCGCCTCTTCAGGTTTCATCTATATCGCGGTCAGCGACCTGATGCCGCAGATGCAGCGCCGCGCCACATTACGCGAAACCATTCCGCAAATCATTTTGATTGCCTGTGGTGTGGCACTGGTGGTATTTCTGACCCAGCATCACTAAACCTCAATCAACAATCAAGTAATAGCAGTCGGCAATAAGCCGAACGCAAAAAAAAATAGACGTCCCGGTGAAAGCCGGCTCGTCTATTTTTTATGGCTGGGAACGAGTGCTACTAGCCTAGCGCCACCGGACGTGCCGGCGAAGCGCACCATTCACTCCAGGAACCAGGATATAAGGCGGCGCCGCTCAAACCTGCCACCTCCAGCGCCAGCAAGTTATGACAGGCCGTTACGCCAGAGCCGCACTGCATAATGGCACGATTGGCATGATTGACATCTGGCACGAATGCCTGCCATTCGTCCCGCAATTGTTCAGGCGATTTAAAGCGCCCATCAGCTTGCAGATTATCTTTAAAGAAGCGATTCTTCGCGCCGGGGATATGGCCGCCGACCGGATCCATGGTTTCATTTTCACCGCGATAGCGGTCTGGAGAGCGCGCATCGACCACCAGACGCTGCTGAGTGCTCAGGTTGTCGAGTACCTGATCGACGTTTACATAAGTGACCAGGCTAGGCTTGCGGCTGATAGTACCTGGTGACACCTCCGGCAGCGCAGTGCTCAGCGGCAAACCCTGTGCCACCCATGCCGGCAAGCCCCCGTCCAGTACCGCTACCGCCTGATGCCCGACCCAGCGCAGCATCCACCACAGACGTGCCGCAAACATGCCACCATGCGCGTCATACACTATCACCTGGGTATCGTCATTCACGCCCAAGCTGCGCAAACACTGGATGAAATCCTCTTCCGACGGTAGCGGATGGCGGCCGCTAAACATTTGGTCCGATGATTTTTTTGGGCCGGACAACTGCCTGTCCAGATGAACAAACCGGGCATTCGGAAGATGTCCCTGCTGATAGGCGTTCTGACCGGAACAGGCGTCCATCAGGTCATGCCGACAATCGAGTAGCACCGTATTCGTTTGAGTAATTTGCGCAGATAATTCTTGTGCCGAAATGAGAGTGGTAAACATCAATGCTCCTGTTTAAGACGAAATGCGTTAATGAAAATTTCTTGCTAAGCACCCATGAGGACAAGGGATAAATATGCCGGATTTCTATGACAGTTTGTCATTCAGAACCGATAGGATCAACACTCACGATTGCCTTGCGATTGTTGTAGTAAGTCGCCAGCAAGCCGCTGCCAAGTATGACGACAATTCCCAGCCAGCTCAACCAGTTCAAGGCATCATGCCAGATCAGGACATCCCATACACTGGAAAAAACAATGCCTACATATTGCAAATTGGCCGTCACCAGAGTATTGCCTAGCCGATAGGCGCGCGTCATGGCGATTTGCGCAGTGGCTGCCGTCAGGCCCACCATCAGCAGCAATAAAAAACCCTTGAGCTGATGCGCATGCCAGGCCGGCGCGGCGGTCGCCGTCGTCACGGTAGCGCCGAGCAGAACACCCAGCAAGCCGGCAATAGCGCAGGTCACGGAGAAATAGAACACCACCCGGTATTCAGGCTCGCCCAGTAAACCCATCTGACGCACCTGCAGATAGGCCAATGCCGCCAACATACCGGAAATGAGCGCGATGATGCCACCAGTCATCTGATCGGCATGCATGGCCGGGCGCAGCAGTAACACCACGCCGACAAAGCCCAGCAAAATGGCGATCAGCAAGCCTGGCTCGAGTTGCTTCTTTTTTTGCAGCCAGGCGCTACCGAACAGGATTACCGCAATCCATATCGGCGACATGTAGTTCAAGGTGACTGCCATCGCCAGCGGTAATCGCCCTATCGCGTAAAACCATAGCCACAAGGCGGCAACACCGACCGTGCCGCGCCACAGATGATGTCGCGCCATACGCGTACGCAAACTGCCGCCCTGCCAGCGCACCAGCGCCAGGATCACCAGCACACCTATCGCACCGCGGTACATCACGATTTCTGCCGTGCTGTAATAATCGGAAGCGAGCTTAACGCCCACACCCATAATCGAAAATAACAAACTGGCGACCAACATCCACAGCGACTGCATAGGCATTACCCAAAAAAAATAAGGGGAAGCATCGCTTCCCCTGGAATTATTTCTACATTAAAACTCTATATTGTTTCTATACCACTCATGGAAATGCTGCATGCCATCCTCCATCGGTGACTGGTAAGGGCCGACTTCGCTGACACCGCGATCAAGCAGGGCCTTGCGTCCGCTATCCATGCGTATGCCAATCTCATCATCTTCGATACAGGTTTCCATATACGCGGCACGCTCGGCTTCGATGAACTCGCGCTCAAACAAGACGATTTCTTCCGGATAATAAAACTCCACGACGTTTTTGGTTTTGCCGGTATCGGTTGGCCATAGCGTAGATACCACCAGTACATGCGGATACCATTCCACCATGATGTTCGGATACAGGGTCAGCCAGATCGCGCCGTACTTAGGCGCTTCACCATTGCGGTATTTCAAGACCTGCTCTTGCCATGCGCGATATTTTTCCGAGCCGGACTTGAGTAAGCCATTATTCACACCCACCGTCTGCACACTGTAATCCTCGCCAAACTCCCAGCGCAAATCATCGCAAGTGACAAAACTGCCCAGGCCTGGATGAAACGGTTCGACATGGTAATCTTCCAGATAGACTTCAATAAAAGTCTTCCAGTTGTACTCACACTCATGCACTTCGACGTGATCGAGCATGTAGCCGCTAAAATCAATATCTTTGGTGACGCTGAGCTGCGCCATTTTTTCCATGACGTTGTAACCGTTCTGCTCGAATAGCAAACCGTTCCAGTTTTGCAGTGGCGTCCTGGAAAGATTCAGGCAAGGCGTATCGGAAAAATGCGGTGCACCTATCAGCTCGCCTTTTAAATCATAGGTCCAGCGATGTAGCGGGCAAACAATATTTTTTGCATTGCCGCGGCCAGTGGTACCGGGACCACCGAACATCAGCGCCTGACGATGACGACAAACATTCGACATCAATTCTATGCCTTGGGCGCTGCGAACCAGCATGCGTCCTTCGCTCTCGGAGACAAGCGTAGCAAAGTCGCCGACATTGGGCACCATCAGTTCATGGCCGACATAACGCGGACCAGACTGGAAAAGTTGTTTGATTTCGCGTTGCAATAACGCTTGATCAAAATACACGTGAACCGGAAGTTGCGCGTCAGAGCGCGCGAGTTTGGAAAAAGAAGCCAGATCGGACATCCCTACCCCCCAAATTAATTTACACCAACCTAAAGGAGAAAGAATCCATAAATACCAGTTTTCAATCTGGCCAGGAACGCCAGAACGAAAATTCAAAAAAACTTGAAGAGGAAATTTTGGACAGAACCCGTGATTATACCTCAATCAGCTACTCAAGGTGCTAGAAGCGAATGACGACAAAATGCCGGGCAAATTCCGATAAACAAACCGCTGTTGCTGCAATCAGACATTCCATTGCCCGCAAACAATGCCTTTTTTACTTTAGTCTGTTTAGTCTAATCCATCGTACTTCAAGCTATTTTCTCTCTTCCACCCTGCGAATACCCTCTTTAGGCAGCTTATCAGCGCAGCATGTTTTGGGGAAAAGATGCTTTTCCCAGACATTTTTTGCCGCACCGCACCTTGCTTAATAAATAGGCAGGAACTAAGGTCTGATTCAGGATTGATTAGACAAGGAGTATCTGTAAAGGGCAACAATGAACGCCCGGCTTCATTTTAGACACACAAAAAAAAATACATCGGAAGAGACAAAAAAATGAACAAAGTTTTCTTAAAAAAAATCGCAGCACTGCTAATGAGCGCAACCGTCTTACCTGCATCAGCATGGGCAACAGGCTACACGGAAACCAAATACCCGATAGTGCTGGCACACGGATTATTTGGCTTTGACAATATAGGCCCGGTTGAATACTGGTATGGCATTCCTTCCGCTCTGCGTAGCAACGGAGCCCAAGTTTATTCAACACAAGTCTCGGCAGCCAATAGCACCGAAGTACGCGGCGAACAATTGCTGACGCAAGTCAAGCAGATACTTGCCGTCACAGGCGCAGCTAAAGTCAATCTCATAGGTCACAGCCATGGTGGGCCGACCGCCCGCTACGTTGCCTCAGTACGTCCGGATCTGGTGGCATCCATGACCTCGATAGGCGGCGTCAATCGCGGCTCGAAAGTAGCCGATCTTTTGCTTGGCATCGCCCCCGATGGATCGCTCTCCAATACCGTCATCGTGTCGATTACCAACGGTCTGGCGCAAATTATCAATTTCCTATCCGGCGGCAAGGGCTTGACTCAGGATACGCTGGCCGCGGCAAAATCATTGAGCACCGCCGGCTCGCTCAAATTCAATATGGCACACCCAGAGGGCATCCCTGGCAGCGCCTGCGGTGAAGGCGACTATCAGGTCAATGGCGTCGCCTATTTCTCATGGAGCGGAGCCAAACCGTATACCAATATGCTGGACGTACTCGACCCGGCTCTGGCGCTGACTTCGCTGGTATTCGGCATGGACAAAAATGACGGTCTAGTCTCTAGTTGCTCGTCCCATCTTGGCCGGGTGATTCGCGATGACTATGCGATGAACCATATGGATGAAGTCAACCAGACCATAGGACTGGTCAACATATTTGAAACCAATCCAGTGACGCTGTATCGCCAGCATGCCAATCGCCTCAAAAATATGGGTTTGTAAGTCAACTAAATCAAATAAGTCAAATTTGAAGAAGTTTAAATAATTAAAAAATTTCAACGAGATTTCATCTTCATGAAAACAATCAAGACGGCAGTCATTTGCGCGGTGGCACTCAGCATTTTGCTCACCGCCGCTATTTTTTACTCATTGTCATCACATCAGGATGCCGGTGCTCTCGTCAAAAATTTACCCAATAAGGATATGTTTTCTTTTGTCAAATCCATGGAGGGGACGATACCCGATGGCCAGGTACAACAAGTAAATGACGACTTGCGGGTTGATGTGGCCTTGCGCCAGATGTTTGATTATTACCTGACTGCGACAGGAGAAAAATCCTTACCGGAAATACGAAAAGAAATAGAAAAAGAGCTGGAGAAAACACTATCGCCACGTGCCGCCAGCCAGGCCAAACAAGTGCTTGCCCGTTATATCGCCTATAAACAAGAATTGGCCGAAATAGAGAAAAAGCCGGGACTGGCAGGTAATGCACTGAGCGCTATCAAACTAAGATTAGCGAGCATGCAAGAGTTACGCCTACGTTTTTTTAGCGAAAAGGAAAATCTAGCCATGTTTGGTTTTGATGATGCCTATGACACCGATGCCGTGGCTCGCTTCGAAATCAGCGAAGACAAATCTTTAAATCAAGTGCAAAAAGAAAAGAAATTGCTGGCACTGGATGCGGCTATGCCTGCTGCACTGAGAGAAGAAAAAGAAGCTCCCTACAAAGTGATACGACTGGAAGAAAATGTGACGAAAATGCGCGCTCAAGGAGCGAGCGACGATGACATTTATCGCATGCGCGCCGCCAGCACAACACCGGAAGCGGCGGCACGCTTAGCGGGTCTGGACAGGGAAGAAATCGAATGGAAAAATCGCATTGCCACTTACCGGCAAGAGAAAAGTCGCCTTCTGGCCAGCTTAAAGGGTAATTCAGAACAAGAACAGTTGGCAGCCATACAGTTAATCCGTGATCAAGGCTTCAATAGCAGCGAACAGAAACGCCTGGGAGCTTACGAATAGGTTATGGACTAAAAATACGGGCTAGAACTTGCTTGAATTGTGCAAACACAACTATTCAGCTTGCAAAGAGAACGAGGGCAAATAACCGCGTAAGTCCGAATAAAACATTTTCGCCGCAGAGGCGCAGAGGACGCAGAGTTGCTACGCCTCTGTTTTCACTGCGTTCTTTGCGTCTCTGCGGCAAAAGCTCTTTATCATTTGTCTAGGGTGAACAGATACGTTCAAGCTTACAATCGTGATCAAACGAGGAAATCCGCGACCGTGCCCGGACTTTGCGTGGCACGTTAATTTGCGTTTTTGGACGGAGTCTCGAATTACAGCTTGAGATTTACAGCTTAAATTTCGCCGCTTATTCTGACTCTTCAGATTCCAGCTCTTGTTGCAGCGATACATCCTCCAACGCCGCGTTCAAGGCACGGTCAACCACTTTATCGAGTACCAGGATTTGCGCGCGATGTTCGCGGAAGCTTTGCTCCAGTTCCTCGGTCGACACCGAGAATGATTTTTCTTTTTGGCTGGACGTAAAAATATACAAACTACGCATAGGACTGACCCAAGCCAGTCTGACGTTATGCGTCGTATTGTCTTTTTTAGTGAATTGCAGCCAGATCCCGCGCTCCAGATTTGCCACTATTCCAGTGAAGTCATCGGGTTCAGGTTCACCTTGCAATCCAGATTCTTCCTGTGCACGCTTGACCAAGCGACGTTCCGCAGCTTGCTGCGCAGCTTCGACGGCGATTTCCAGTTGACGCTCAGGAGACAAGTCTAATGGTGCGCGCACGATAGAGGCATGGCACTCGGCCAATTCGGCAAAAAACCGCAGACGATCGGCCTCTTCCCATTTGATCAGGCTCAGCCATTTGTTCAGTCTGACCAAAATCGCCGGCAGGCGATTGACCATCTCCTGACGCTGCTCCAGGTTTACTTTTGGCTTGACGCTCCAGATTAAGTCATCCATGGTCTTGATCGCATCAGCGACCGCTTGCGGCTTATCGTCTTGTACGCTATAGGCCAGTGTTAACACTTTAATCCAGCGGTTTTCCAGGAAAGTTTCAACGAAAGCCAAAACCTCTCCGGTGCGTATGCGCAAGGCGACTTCATTTTTCGCCGCAAAATTTGCTTGCTTAAATTTTTCTTTTTGCAATGCCTGCGTGATCGGCAGTTGCAGCGCGGCCTCACTGGCAGCCTCTTCCTTGGCAACAAAAATTTCCAGATTCGACACTACGGCATCAAATAAATCTATGCCCTGGTCAAACTCTCTCTGCACACGACTGACATTGTCTTTCATGACCTGGAACAAAGGATCGTTCTGACCTTTTTCCTGATCCACAGAAACACTATATTTCGAAAGCAGATCAATCAGGCGGCGTGCCGGATGGGCTTCCTGAAAGAAAAATTCCTTATCCATCAGTGCCGCCTTTAACACCGGCACCTGCAATAAGGAAATCAGTTCCTTGATTTGCGCAGGAATATCCTGATTTTGAAATACCGTATCAAAAATTCTGGAAAGTAAATCCAGCGTATGTTTTTCTACGCCGGCATTTGCCAATGCCGGCATCTGCTCGCGGATTTGCGATAGACGCATGACCTCTTGCGTACCAGATGCCATCTGGCAGATCGCCATACTTTTTTGTAAGTCGGCCAGATAATGGAATAGTTTGGTATCGACTGCATTGTGCGCCACTCCGGCATCATCCGCATACTGCCCGTCGCGATGAGCGCCTTCGTGCGCACTACCGTGACTGCCAACGCGGCCACCATCTTGCCCGCCGGAAAAATATTTCCTCAATTTTTGAGCGACATGATTTTCTGGCGTCGCGATTTCATCTGCGACATCCGTTTCCGCATCTTTTTTAATCGCAGCGGTGGCTTTCTTTATGCGATAGGACTCTTGCAGGTCAGGCAAGACCCCCCTGGCAACCAGAGTTTCGTTCAGTGCCTGAAAAATTGGCGCCAGATCAAATAAAATATTTGCGCGTAAAAATGGCAAAATTAAACGATGTGCATCCGCTTCGGGATGGAAGTCACACCAGACAGCCTGCAATGTTTTCAAAAAAACATCTGGCCTGAATGGATTCTGTGCAATGCTTAAGGTCTCGCATTCCAATAAACTTGCCAGTCGCATATTCAATGCAGTAAGTTCTTCGGCGCAAGCCAACTCCAGACTGCGACTGACACGCCCCAGTTCAAGCTTACTGTCCATTTCTTCATAGCTAACCAGGCTGAGGGTGACATCGGTTTGGATCGCCACTGCATTCCCTTTGCTACGTAAAATCTCTATCTCTTTACGAAAGCTCGCCTCTATCGCCGCTGACGCCAGATAATAAAATGAATATCCGTTCGTTTTCAGCAACTGTCCGGCATGAAAACTTAAGTTAGCCTCTCTGGAATCGCTGGCTTGTTCTGAAGCGGCTAGAAAGGCGTTTGCCAGGCGAGCCAAAAACGCATCAATCTGAGCGACGGTCAAATGTGTTGCCTGTTGCGTCAACGCATGCCAGATGTCACCGCGCGCAAGCTGTGCCGGCGAATGCAAATGACTTTGGTTTTTGGATGACATCGGTAACATAGCGACACTTATTTTATATTCTTATTTAATATTGATTGCACCCAGACAAGCAACAACACTCTAAGATCTTTTAAAAATTATGCAGTCTCATGGGTAATCAACAATCAGAAACTTTACTTTTTCGACTATCTTGACTATATACGATTAATTTCCATGTGGAAATGTTTAATTCGTAATTAAGTCAGTAATTATTTTCGCCGCTTTTTTAAGCATCTTTTCTTGCATTATCGCTGTATTGCTCTGGCGCAAAAAGCCAAGAAGTGTAACTAGTTGTAAAGGGTATCCCGCTTAGTTTTATCGTTGCCAAAAACCATCAAGCTGACCCTGAAATTCATGACTATCGACTAAATTATAGAATCCTTAGTCTACCTTACTACAAAAACATGAGCTCTCTCACATGATCTCTCTCTAGTACACGATATAATTTTCATCAGAACATGCATTCCTCCGATCTGATGGATATCTCCACACGCACGTATGGCTTTGCACTAAAATGCTGGGTTGAATTTCATTTTTAGCTGCAAGCGATTTTATGTCAAAAAAATTACCCTTAAACACGACGCCTTCCTCATTTGAAAATGCCATGACCGAGCTATCAGAATTGGTCACACAAATGGAAGCCGGTGATTTGGCGCTGGAAGCATCAGTAAGCGCCTACCAACGGGGTTCTGAATTGATCAAATACTGCGCAGCACAACTGGATAAGGTAGAGCAACAGGTAAAAATACTCGATGCGGGATTACTTAAGCCATTCTCAGCCGATGACGCCAACGAGGTGAATGCATGAGCGATCAGTTCCGTGACTGGATGAAGTCGACCCAGGCTGAGTTTGAAATCGCTCTGGCCAGTTTTCTTCCGGCAGCAAATACAGTGCCAAACCGACTGCATGAAGCGATGCGCTACGCCGCGCTGGATGGCGGTAAACGGGTGCGTCCTTTACTGGTATTTGCCGCCGGCCGCCTGTTTGACGCTCCCGCAGAATTGCTTGCCAGAGCCGCCGCGGCCTTAGAGATGATTCATGCCTATTCCTTGGTGCACGATGACATGCCCTGCATGGATGATGATGCCCTGCGCCGCGGCAAGCCTACCGTACACGTCAAATACGACGAGGCAACCGCCCTCTTGGTCGGCGATGCACTGCAAGCACAGGCATTTTTAGTGCTGGCCGAAGGCCAGGCCAGTGCCGAGACCAAACTCCCCATGCTGCAACTGCTGGCGCATGCCGCCGGTTCGGCTGGCATGTGCGGTGGTCAGGCGATCGATCTTGCCAGCGTAGGACTTGGATTGCAATTGCATGAACTCGAACAAATGCACAGACTGAAAACCGGAGCGCTGCTAAGCGCCTCGGTCTTGATGGGCGCAATGAGCGGCAAAACCTTGTCGGCACAGGAAATCAGCGCGCTCAACACCTATTCAGGTGCCATAGGCTTAGCATTTCAGGTAGTTGATGATGTGCTTGACGCCACCGCCGATTCAGCGACCCTGGGCAAGACTGCAGGCAAGGACGCCGCCGATAACAAAACCGACCTATGTCTCCTTGTTAGGCGTAAAAGCCTCTTGTGAACTGGCGGAAAAATTATGTAATGACGCACATCAAGCCTTGTTGCCATTTGGCGAACAGGCTCAGCAACTGCATCACCTGGCAGATTTGATTGTGCAGAGGAAAGCCTAAAGTATGACTCAACCTAGCAAGCTACTCAGCAGTATTGATAGTCCAGCCGACCTGCGCAAACTGACACGTGCGCAACTGCCGCCGCTGGCCGATGAATTACGCCACTTCGTCATTGATTCGGTATCCAAGACCGGCGGCCATCTGTCGTCCAATCTGGGTACGGTAGAGCTGACGATAGCCCTGCACTATGTATTCAACACACCGGAAGACCGTCTGGTATGGGATGTGGGTCATCAGACCTATCCGCATAAAATCCTGACCGGCCGCCGTGATCAGATGCATACGCTACGTCAGCTTGATGGCGTGTCGGGTTTTCCGCGCCGAGCCGAAAGCCCTTACGATACCTTCGGTGTAGGTCACTCATCGACCTCGATTTCTGCCGCCTTAGGCATGGCACTGGCTGCCAAGACCAAGGGCGAGAGCCGCCATTCGGTTGCCATCATAGGCGATGGTTCAATGACTGCCGGCATGGTGTTTGAAGCGATGAACAATGCCGGTGTCTACGACGATATCAATCTGCTGGTGGTACTCAACGACAACGACATGTCGATCTCGCCGCCGGTCGGTGCGCTGAACCGTCATCTGGCGCGCCTGATGTCCGGCAAGTTTTACGCTGCCGCGCGCAATGTAGGCAAATCGGTATTGCCGTCCCCGGTGCTGGAACTGGCGAAGCGCTTTGAGGAGCATGCCAAAGGCATGATCGTTCCTGCCACCATGTTTGAAGAGTTCGGTTTCAACTACATAGGGCCGATAGACGGTCACGATCTTGAGTCGCTGATCCCTACCCTGCAGAACATCAAGAATCTCAAGGGTCCGCAATTTTTACATGTGGTAACAAAAAAAGGCCAGGGCTACAAACTGGCTGAGGCCGACCCTATCCTGTATCACGGTCCGGGCAAGTTCAATCCGGCCGAAGGCATCAAGCCGGCCAGCACGCCAGCCAAGCAAACCTATACCCAGGTGTTTGGCAAATGGCTGTGCGATATGGCGGCACAAGACAATCAACTGGTCGGCATCACTCCCGCCATGCGCGAAGGTTCTGGCATGGTTGAGTTCGAGCAAAAATTTCCGCAACGCTATTACGACGTTGGTATCGCAGAGCAGCACTCGGTTACCTTCGCGGCCGGTATCGCCTGCGAAGGCCTGAAGCCGGTAGTGGCGATCTACTCGACTTTTTTACAGCGCGCCTACGATCAGTTGATCCATGATGTCGCCTTGCAAAATCTGGATGTCACGTTTGCCCTGGACCGTGCAGGCCTGGTAGGTGCAGACGGAGCGACCCACGCAGGTAACTACGACATCGCCTTTTTACGCTGCATCCCGAATATGGTGGTGATGGCGGCATCGGATGAAAATGAATGTCGTCAGATGCTGACCACCGGCTACCATTATCCGGGGCCGGCGGCAATACGCTACCCGCGTGGCGCTGGCATAGGCGCAGCGGTTGAAAAAGAACTCAGCAGCCTGCCTCTGGGCAAAGGCGAAATCAAACGCAGCGGCAGCAGGATCGCGATCCTCGCGTTCGGCTCTATGGTGCATCCGGCCTTAAAAGCTGCCGACAAATTAGACGCCACATTAGCCAATATGCGTTTCATCAAGCCGCTAGACGTGGAATTAGTGAAATCTTTGGCAGAGTCGCACGACGTACTGGTCACGGTAGAGGAAGGCTGCGTCATGGGTGGTGCCGGTTCCGCGATTGCAGAGGCCCTGGCCGAAGCGGGCATCTGCAAACCTTTGCTGATCCTGGGTTTACCCGATCAATTCATCGATCATGGTGATCCGGCCGTATTACTGGCGCAATGTGGCCTGGACGCGAACGGCATCGAAGCCTCGATACGCGAACGCTTTGCCGCACAACTCACCGCCACCGGCAAACTGGCGGTTAACAGCTAACTCAGAGCTAACTCAGCCCCGTCACGCTATCTCGATAAAAAAGCCGGCAGAATCAAATCTGCCGGCTTTTTTATTCGCCAATTCAAACATACTCCCTACCTGTATATTTTCAAAGCGCCTATAAAATCTGCGCAATCAAGGATTTTTGTTAAATTTTAGCGGGAGTATATGTACAGCACAGCTCAACGTTCGCGTTCTTTTTCCCAGATCACGTCACTGCCGCCCGCATAGCGATTCAGCACCCGCGACAACACGAACAGCAGATCCGACAACCGATTCATATACTGGCGCGGCGCATCATTGATAGGCTCGCTCTTGCCGACACTGACGATAACGCGCTCGGCGCGCCGGCAAACGGTGCGGCAGACGTTGGCGATCGCGGCAGCGCGTGAGCCCCCCGGCAAAATGAAATCACGCAAAGGCGGCAAATCCGCATTATAAAAAGCCAACAAGCGGTCGAGCCGTTCAACCTGCGCCTCGGTAATCATGGTGTAACCGGGAATACACAACTCGCCGCCCATATCAAACAGATCATGCTGTATCGACACCAATTCATGCTTCATTTGCGCCGGCATGTCTTCACACAACAAAACACCTATCTGTGAATTGAGTTCATCGACGTCGCCCATGGCATGCACGCGCAAGGCATCCTTATCGATACGACTACCGTCACCGAGTCCGGTGGTGCCCGCATCACCGGTACGTGTTGCTATTTTTGAGAGTCTATTGCCCATATCCATATATTTTTAAAAGGGAAGTGGGAAAGCATACGTGAAATCAGTGCCTAACGCATCATAATAGAGCGCGCTTTAAGAGCGAGACAAAGAGCCAGGCGAAATACCAGCATAAACCACCGGAATTGATCATGCACGAAACAGCAACATTGAGCACGCAAACACACGGCACACAACAAGCTTTACCCGATCAGTTATTGCTGGCACTAAAAAATATGCTGGAGGATCGCTGCAGCACCAGCATGGCTATCCGCGAACGCCATGGCAGCGATGAGTCCTCGTATGACCCCATGCTGCCGCAAGCGGTAGTTTTCGCCCAGACCACCGAAGAAGTCGCCGCTATCGTCAGGCTATGCAATTACCATCAGGTCGCAATCATCCCTTACGGTGCCGGCACTTCCCTGGAAGGGCATGTTCTGGCACTACGCGGTGGCGTCTGCCTCGATTTATCGCAAATGAACAAGATGGTAGCGGTTCATGCAGAAGACCTGACTGCCACCGTACAGGCGGGAGTCACGCGCAAGCAACTCAATCTTGAGATCAAGGACTGCGGCCTGTTTTTTCCGATAGACCCGGGTGCCGACGCCTCCATCGGGGGCATGGCGGCTACCCGCGCCTCGGGCACCAATGCGGTTCGCTACGGCACCATGCGCGAAAACGTGCTGGCCTTAACGGTCGTCACTGCCGACGGCAGCATCATCAAGACCGGCACCCGCGCCAAAAAGTCTTCGGCAGGCTACGACCTGACCCGGGTCTTTGTCGGCAGCGAAGGCACGCTAGGCATCATCACCGAAATCACGGTAAAACTCTATCCTTTGCCAGAGGCGATCTCGGCAGCGGTCTGCAGCTTTTCCAATACCACCGATGCGGTCAACACCGTGATTCAAACCATACAGATGGGTGTGCCGGTCGCAAGGGTCGAGTATCTCGATGAAAATGGCGTCCGTGCGATTAATGCCTACGACAAGCTCAACTTGCCAGAAAAACCGCTGCTGCTATTCGAATTTCACGGTAGCGCGCATGGGGTGCAAGAGCAAGCCGAACTAGTGCAGGAAATCGCGGCAGAACATCGTGGCGGCGATTTTGAATGGGCCAGCAGGCCAGAGGATCGCTCTCGCTTATGGGCGGCCAGACACAATGCCTATTTTGCGCTGCTACAGATGCGTCCGGGCGCACGCTCGATTTCTACCGATTGCTGCGTACCGATCTCGCGCCTGGCCGAATGCATCAACGACACCCAACTCGACTGTGAGCGCCAGCAATTGATTTACTCCATCATCGGCCATGTAGGCGATGGCAATTTCCATGTCCTGATGATGATAGACCCACATGATCCGCTCGATGTCGCCAAGGCCGAGGGCGTCAATAGCCGCATGGTGACGCGTGCCATCGCGATGGACGGCACCTGCACCGGCGAACATGGTGTCGGACTGCATAAAATGGATTTTCTGATTGAAGAACATGGCAGCGGCGCGATCCGCATGATGCGCACGCTCAAGCAGGCGTTCGACCCGAACAACATCATGAATCCCGGAAAAATCATTTCCTGGGACGCCCCGAACGAATAAAGTTACTCCGCAAGCATTCATCTCATCTGGAACCATAATGGCAACACGACTCCCCCCGGTACACGCACTATCCGCCTTTGAAGCCGCCGCCAGGCACAGCTCATTTGCGGTCGCGGCAGAAGAATTATGCATCACGCCTTCGGCGCTATCGCATCGCATACGCCTGCTGGAAGAGCATTTATGCGAACGCGTTTTTGTGCGCGAAGGTCGCAGCGTCACGCTGACCGAATTCGGCCGCCGCTATCTGGACGTGGTAAGGGTTGCCTTACGCACTCTGGCCGAATTCCCTTTACCCAACAAGACCACGCAAAATCAATTGCGCGTCAAGGTCACCGTTCCGCCAACGTTTGCGCGTTATATGTTCATGCCAAAACTGGCGGAATTCACGCGCAAGCATCCCGAAATAGAAATCGAAATATTCTTATTTGTGCCGCTATACGACCTGAGCCTGTCGGAAAGCGACGTCGAAGTGCGTTTCGGTGCCGGTGAATATCCTAACCTGGTGACAAAAAAAACTGTTCGTCGAGCCCGCCTTCCTGGTGGCCAGCCCGGCTTATCTCAAGACTATCGCGCCGATCAAGACGCCAGCCGACCTGCGCCACGCCACGCTGTTACGCTCGGCACTAGAGCCATGGCAGCCCTGGTTTGAAGTGGCGGGACTGGATTGGGCAGAACCGACTAACGGCTTACGGATTGATGATCTGGGCCTGCTACTGGAAGCGGTCAAGCATGGTCACGGCGTCGGCCTGACACGCCAGCATTTTGCCCAGGAGCTGATAGACAAAGGTGAAGTGGTGCGTCTGTTTGACACCCAACTCGATGCCCCGCCACACGCCTATTACCTGGTACATGAAGCGCAAGCCATCATGCGCCCCGAAGTCCAATTATTCATAGACTGGATGCAGACGACGTATCAATCACCCGCCTAGCCGGTAAGGTTTGGTCCTGCAGATCCAACCAGACGCTCAGCGGGACCGGACGAGAAAACAGATAGCCTTGCAGGCGATCACAGCCGCTCGCGATCAGGAAATCAGCCTGTTCGCGGGTCTCCACCCCTTCCGCCACTACCCGCAAGTCCAGGTGTTTGGCCATCGCCAAAATCGACTGCACTATCGCGGTGTCGCTAGGATCGCCCGGCATATCATGAACAAAACTCTTGTCGATTTTTAGTTCATACAAAGGCAGGCGCTTGAGGTAAGAAAGACTCGAGTATCCGGTGCCAAAATCATCGATAGAAAAACGGATGCCCAGTTCACACAGCGCATGCATGCGGGCGATGGTTTGCTGCAGATTATCGATCAGCAAACCCTCGGTGACTTCAAAAATAAGATCTGAGGCTTGTGCACCGGTAGCGGCCAGCGCAGCCCGCACCTTCCCGACAAAATCGGTCTGGCGGAACTGCTTGGGGCTGACATTAATAGATAAAGGGAAGTACCAGCCGCGTGCCCTGAGACTTAGCGAGGCCAGACAAGCTTGCTGCAAAACCCAGTCGCCCAACTGTAAAATGACACCCGATTCTTCAGCCATAGGAATGAATAAGGCCGGAGAGACCGCTCCGCGCTCAGGATGATTCCAGCGCATCAGCAGTTCTGCACCTATCGGCTCACCAAGATGGTCAACTTGCGCCTGCATATACATCTGCAACTGCCCTAAGCCAATTGCCGCCGCCAGATCGCGCACCAGCGTCAGCCGCTGTTCCACCTCGACTTGCATACTCTCTTCGAAAAATGCGATCTGATTTCGTCCCGCCATTTTGGCCCTATACATGGCGGTGTCGGACTCCCGTAGCAGATCCTCTTTGCTCTGCCCGGGCTTGGGCATCAGGGTGACGCCTATACTGCAAGCAGAGGTGTATGTCTGTCCCTCTATCTCAATCGGCTGGGAAACTGCTGCCCGTATCTTCTCTGCAATCGTCAGCGCCACTGCCGCGCCGGAAGACAAGTTATTGGCGATGTTGCAGATCAGAACCACGAACTCATCACCGCCTATGCGCGCTACCGTATCAACCTCACGCAGCAGTCCACTTAGGCGATGCGCAACATGTTTTAGTACGGAGTCACCGGTCGCGTGACCGCGGGCGTCGTTAATGAATTTAAAGTGATCAAGATCGATGAATAGCGCGGCGCTAAACAAGGAGGTACGCTGTGCAGTCGCCAGCAAGACACCTATGCGGTCGAGCAGCAGGCGTCGGTTTGGCAGACCTGTCAGGACGTCAAAATAAGCCAGCAAGTGAATATCGGCTTCGGCTTTTTTCCTTGCCGTAATATCTCGTCCGACCATTACCTCGTGCGTGTATTTCCCATCGCTGTCGGCCAAGGGCTGTATATCAATCTCCAACCAATACTCTTCTCCGGCCTTGGTATAAGCGATCAATTCAGTCCGCACCGATTGATGTTGCGCTACTGCATGCCGGATCCGTTCCAACTCATCTTGCCGGGTATTTTTTCCGTGAAAGCTACGCTGCGACTTACCGATAACATCAACCCGCTGATAGCCGGTACGACGTTCAAAAGCCTCGTTGACAAAAACGATGTGCGGCTCGCCATCCGCTTGCTCGCTAGAGCGAGAAATCACTATCATGTCACTCAACTGGGCTACCGCCGCCGAAATCAGGCGCAATTCTTCGATCGCGCTACGCAATGACTGCGTGATGATATTTTGTTGTTCCAGAGATTTTTCCAGACGCTGCAACAACACTCCACACGATACAGTGATGATGGAACTGATTAAGGAAAAATTAAGGGTAACCACAATCCAGCGCATGAAGGGCTTATCATCGAGTCCGGCAAGCTGAATGTTAATATCCAGCAAATACCCGACACTGAGCAAAGTGATCGCGTTGATCAGCAAACAGAATATCGCCGGTCGCAAGCCAAGCAACAACGCCGCCATCACCGGGAAAGCCATCAAATAAATCTGTCCTACCGGCCCGACTACGCTTAAAAAAAACACGCCTAGCAGAAACAACAGGGCTAAAAAATTCCAGACTCTTAAGTGATAGGAAACAGAGCGCAAACGCCAGAGCAAGGCAAGCCAGACGATGGCAAGGGCATCCATGAACACCACGGGCCAAAGGCTGTCGTTGATTGCAAGAAAAACACTTGGGATCGCAGTAAGCAAGCCTAAAATCAGTGCCACTAGCAAGATTGCGGAAAACACCTCTTCACGCCACTGCCGTATATCAGCAGGGGGATGTTTGGCGCGCAAAAACTGACGGCGTATGAATTGAAAAAAAGTCTTCAAGGTCAACACTCTCAAAAGAGGAATCACTAAGGCCAACTCAAATTCTCACCACCCTGGCGTCTACCAAAACCAGGCCTGCTCAAATACGCATGCTATCGATGAAGCGACTGGTCGACATGGTCTGCCAAGCAACCTAAGCTAAGTCTGGTGCGACCGCTAGCTATCACTTATACGCCTTGTGGCGATGTTTTACCAGTATCCATCTCTCGAAGCCGGATTAATCAACGCTGTGTCCGCTTGAGGCGCACCATAAAGCGAACCATTGCTCACGACTGAGCGTTATGCCGGTAGCGGCCACCGCCTCACGCAAAGCGGCGATCCTGCCGGAACCTGTCAACACCAGCGGTTTGGCCGGATGTTGCAGTATCCAGGCCAAGGCCACGCTGCCTGGAGCAACATCAAGCTCGGAGGCAACAACTTCGAGCGCCTGACGCACACGCAAGCCCCGCTCGCTGGTATCGTTCATCAGGCGGCCGCCCGCCAGCGCTGACCAGATCATCGGTGCGATACGCAAACGCTGGCATTGGTCCAGGCTGCCATCCTGCAAAGGGGTCATATGCAGTAGCGACAATTCAATCTGATTGGTCACCAGAGGAAAGCGCGCTGCCAGCAATTCAAATTGCGCCGGAGAAAAATTCGACACGCCAAAATGCCTGACCTTGCCAGTTTGCTGCAAAATCTGGAACGCTTCGGCGATCTCATCGGCATCCATCAAAGGATCGGGCCTGTGTATGAGCAACAAGTCGATTTCGTCTATCCCCATGCTACGCAGGGAGTTTTCGGCAGAGGCGATGATGTGCGCGCGACTGGTATCGTAATGCTGAATCTGATGCGCAGGTCTATGCGACGACAATAGCTTGATGCCGCATTTGGTCACAAGCTGCAAACGCTGACGCAATTGCGGTGCCAGCGCCAGCGCCTCCCCGAGCAAAGCCTCACTTTGATAATCACCGTAAATATCGGCCTGATCAATAGTTGTAATACCCAAGTCCAACGCCTGCTCCAGAAACGCCAGACGCTGTTGTGGCGACATAGACCAATCAGCCAGACGCCACAACCCCAGCACGACACGGGAAAAATGTGGTCCTTGCGGCGCAATCTGTAGGCTAGCTGTCTGCATGATGAGTTCTCTTCCTTAGGTTTATCGATGGGTAGCAACCATCTTAATGGCCTTGTAAAAAATCCCTCAAGGCCACTATCAGGCTGGCGCACTGCGCATCGTTGCCTATGGTCACACGCAAATGCTGGTCAATCCGCGCCTGAGTGAAATGGCGCACGATAATCGACTTGCTGCGCAGGTAATCCTGTATCTGCTTCGCATCATGAGCGGGATGGCGGATCAACACAAAATTGGCGGAGGAAGGCAAAACCTCAAATCCTAACTGCTCAAGCTGCGCGACCAGTTCGGTACGGCTCGCGATCACTGCGGCGCAAGTCTGCTTGAAATAGGCATCATCCTTAAATGCGGCAACTGCACCGGCCAGCGCCAGCCGGTCTAGCGGATAAGAATTGAAACTGTTTTTGACACGTTCCAATGCCGCGATCAGATCCGGGTGGCCGATTGCCAGACCAACCCGCAGACCGGCCAGCGAGCGCGATTTCGATAAGGTCTGCACCACTAGCAAATTAGGAAATTGGTCTACCAGCGCGATCGCTGAAGTGCCGCCAAAATCTACGTAAGCCTCATCAATCACGACCACGCTATCCCGGTTGGCGCACAACAGGTTTTCTATCTCGGCCAACGCCAGCAAGCGTCCGGTAGGTGCATTCGGGTTAGGAAAAATAATCCCGCCATTGGGACGCTGATAATCGGCGATGTGCAGACTAAAATCATCCTGCAATCGAATGGTCTGATAAGCGATCTGATACAGGCCGCAATACACGGGATAAAAGCTATAAGTAATATCCGGAAACAGTATCGGCTGCTCATGTTTAAGCAGCGCTAAAAATACATGCGCCAACACCTCATCGGAGCTATTGCCGACAAACACTTGCTGCGGACTGAGCTGATAATAAGCGGCGATGGTCTGCTTAAGCTGATCGGCATTCGGGTCCGGATACAGACGTAAGTCCTCCGAAACAGCCTCGCGTATCGCCGCGAGTGCCAGGGGCGACGGCGGATAAGGATTCTCATTGGTGTTGAGTTTGATCAGATTGTTGATTTTTGGCTGTTCACCCGGTACATAAGGGGTGAGCGCGTGAACCACTTTGCTCCAGTATTGACTCATGATCTCTTTCAAAAATGTGAGTTAGCGGGCACGCTATCTTTCAGTATTACAGCAATAATTACAGCGATAACTACAGTGATAAGCGCCCGCGACAAAATGTGTGCTTAGTTGAATACGAATACAGATAAATACGGCAGCAGTTTAGTCTGCGGCTTTAGCCGGATTCAGCAGCTCTTCACGAAACATGCTTTTCAAGCCGCGCAAGGCCTGGCGGCTACGGGCCTCGTTTTCAATCAGGGCAAAGCGCACATACTCATCACCGTAATCGCCAAAACCTATTCCGGGAGAAATGCAAAGCTTGGCTTTTTCCAGCACCAGCTTGGCAAATTCCAACGATCCCAGATGGCGATAGGGCTCGGGGATACGCGCCCAGATATACATCGAGGCCTTAGGGATGTCTACCATCCAGCCCATCTCGTGCAAGCCCTTGACCATCACATCGCGGCGACGCTGGTATTTATCACAAATCTCTTTGACGCAAGTCTGATCACCTTCCAGCGCCGCAATCGCCGCCACCTGTACCGGCGTAAAACTACCGTAATCATGATAGCTCTTGATACGCGCCAAAGCCGCCACCAACTGTTTATTGCCGACCATAAAACCTATGCGCCAGCCCGCCATGTTATAGCTTTTGGAGAGCGTAAAAAACTCGACCGCGACATCGCGTGCGCCTTCGACTTGCATGATGGAAGGCGCTTTCCAGCCATCGAATACGATATCGGCATAGGCCAGATCATGTACCACCAGAATATTGTGCTGTTTCGCCAGTTTGATCACGCGCTCAAAAAAATCAAGCTCTACGCACTGCGCGGTCGGATTCGACGGAAAGCCAAAAATCATCATCTTAGGCTTAGGGTAACTCTCGCGTATCGCGCGTTCGAGTTCATCGAAAAAATCGACGCCCGGGCTCATGCGTATCGAACGTATGTCGGCCCCCGCAATCACCGCGCCGTAAATATGAATCGGATAGCTAGGATTCGGTACCAGCACGGTGTCACCCTTATCGAGTGTCGCCAGCATCAGATGCGCCAGACCTTCCTTGGAACCTATGGTCACGATCGCTTCCGAATCGGGGTCGAATGTCACGTCGTAACGCGATTTGTACCAATGCGTAATGGCGCGGCGCAAACGCGGTATGCCTTTGGATGCCGAATAGCCATGCGTATCCGGTCTTTGTGCAGCCTCCACCAGTTTAGCGACGATGTGAGGCGGCGTGGCGCCATCCGGATTGCCCATAGACATATCGATGATATCGACACCACGTCGGCGCGCCGCCATTTTGAGTTCAGCGGTGATATTGAAGACATACGGAGGCAAGCGATTGATGCGCGAAAACGTGTACTTGGGAGCACTCGCGGCAAGCGGTGAAGCAAGGCTAGTGGAAACTGAAGAAGATGCAACAGCAGCAGATGCACCCCGGCCCGGCGGAGTAAGAGTTTTTTGTCATGATAGATTGTACGTAAGCGCCCGGAACCGTCCGAGCGACGTTGAAGCTAATGCCTCGCTGACAATACTAAAGCCAAAACCAGATTCTGGCTAGGCAAAATACAAAATCAAATTAGAGCAAGCCCACCAGGCAGCATCCATGCGGCTGAGCGGAGAGGCAGCCCGGTAAGGCGCATGAATGCTGCCTGGTGGGCTAGCCTGCTGTGAATTTCAGAATAACGCGACTATCAGCTCTCAGGCTGGCCTAAGCGCTGCACTTGCCTGAGCGCAGTGATTAAGCCTGCGGTTTTGGTGTAGCCGGCAGCAATCATATGCAAGGCATCGTTATGCTCCACCAGCAGTGACGGAAAACCATTCACTCCCCAGCGCTGGGTTTGCGCAAAATCCTGACGCGTCTCTGACATAGTCATCGGCGCCGTCAGTGTTTCGTAAAAGCTGCCGGCATCAAAGCTATCGGCACCAGCCGCCTGATTCAAGGCGTCGGTAGCGATTTGCGCCAGCAGATGCAGATCGGTGACATCCTTGCCTTCGACATAGAACGCCTGCTGTATCGCATGAAATACCTGCAATATCGCTAGCCCCGGCATATCGTCTGCGAGTATGCGCGCCGTCACAACCGCACGGCAAGCCGGTTCGGTATCGTAGATAAAGCCAGGCTGCGACATGCCATTGCGCGTGAACGGCAGGCCACTGGTTTCCTCCACATGCGCCCAGTGCCCGAGTATTTCCGCTCGCTTCCCGGCATCCATGACTTCGGTATTATGCGCGCGCAAACCGCCGAGCACGATATCGAGGCGGACATCGGGCAGAGTCGCCAGCAACCCTTGCAATTCCGGGCCAAAACCGTAACACCATGAACACATGGGATCAGCGATATAGATGAGATGGGTCATAGCACTTCCTGAAATTAAATAAATAATCGGGCGATTGTATCGACATTTTGCGACTCAAGCGCTAACTGTTCCAGCTGCATGCGTCGATTAGGCCGGATACAAGGCTCCCAGTATGCGCAAGCCTCTGGCGCCGGTAACCTCAGGCAGATTGCCTGGCTGACGCAAAGTAAAACGCTGTGCCAGCCAGGCGAATGCCAAAGCCTCGACATGGCTGGGCGAGACCCCGAGTGCAGCGGTACTTTCGACGCTGGCATCACAAGCGCGCTGCTGCAACTGCTGCGCCAATTGCCGCATCAGGCTAGCGTTGTAAGCACCGCCGCCGCAGACATACACGGCACTGACGTCAGCGGCATGCCGGCTGATCGCATCAGCCAGCGTCACAGCGGTAAAGGCGCACAAGGTCGCCTGTATATCGACGGCAGAAACAGAGGAAAAAGCGGCAAGTTTTTGCTGCAGCCAATCAGGGCGAAACAAATCGCGGCCGGTACTTTTGGGGGGCAACTGACGCAAAAACTCCTCATCACATAAACTGGCCAACAAACCAGCATCGACCTGCCCCTGCGCTGCCCACTCACCGTTGGCATCATAGGCCTTGGCCTGATGCCGGGCAATCCAGGCATCCATCAATACATTGCCGGGGCCGGTATCAAAACCAGTAGTATGGCCGTCAGCATGCAAGATACTGATGTTGCTGATGCCGCCGATATTGACCACGACACGGCATTGGCCGGCGACGCCAAACAGCGCACGATGAAAAGCTGGCACCAACGGTGCGCCTTGGCCACCGGCAGCCACATCGCGGCTACGCAGATCGGCAACCACATCGATACCGCACAACTCGGCGAGCAAAGCGGGGTTATTGGTCTGGCGCGTAAAACCCAGTTCAGGCCGGTGCCGTATGGTCTGGCCGTGAGCGGCGACTGCCCTTACCTGTTGCGGCGTAAGCCCGGGTACCTGTCGCAGCAATTCGGCGACACAAGCGGCATAGTGTTCGGCCAGGGTATTGGCCAGCATCGCCTCCCGGAAAATTTCATTGTCACCCGTCTGCTGCAAAGCCATCGCATCAAGCCGCAGCGCTGCGGAGAATGCTTGATAGGCACTAGCCAGCATACGCATCGCACCACCATCTTGCGGCAACTCGACTAACACGCCATCGACACCGTCAAGGCTGGTACCTGACATCAGGCCGATATATAGATTGCTATCCAGTTTGCTGAGCGGACTATTCATAGATTTTTAAATAGGGAAAGAAAATAAAAAGGCCGAACGCTAGGTTCGGCCTTTTTCACTGACATCAGCGGCAGGGCAGCGCTTACTTAGAAGCGAGCTTAATCGCTTCTGACTGGCGTTCAGGCCGCAACAAGGCGAACCTGTGCGTCATGTCGGAGGCAACTTCCCTAAAGCGTGGCATGTCATTCGAGGCCAGAGGTGCAGCACTCGGAATGCTGACCGACAAAGGATCACGCGGCTCATTGCCGACACGGAACTCGTAATGCAGGTGCGGGCCGGTAGACCAGCCAGTGCTACCAACGTAACCGATCACTTCACCCTGGCTCACTTTACTGCCTTTACGAATACCGCTGGCAAAGCGACTCATGTGTGCATAAGCGGTACTGTAATTGGACCAGTGCTTGACCACCACCAGATTACCGTAACCACCGCTAGGACCAACCGATTCAATGACGCCATCGCTGGTGGCACGGATAGGTGTACCGGTAACCGCCGCGAAATCAACGCCGGTATGGCGCTTCCATTGGCCGGAGATAGGATGGACGCGCATGGAAAAACCGGAAGAGACGCGGGTAAATTCCAAAGGCGATTTCAGGAAAGCTTTTTTCAGGGACTTGCCGTCAAAGCTATAGTAGCCGCCATTGCCGCCTGCCTCGTCAAACCAGACCGACTGAAACAGTTTGCCGACATTACTAAACTCACCGGCCAAGACCCTACCAGTTTTGACGAATTCACCGTTTTGCCAAAAACTTTCATAGACCACGTTGAAATGATCGCCGCGCTGCAAATAGCGGAAATCGACGTTAGTCTCAAACATGCTGACAATTTGATTTGCCACGCTATCGGGAATTTGCGCTTCATCGGTAGCCGCAAACAAAGATGAGCGGATATTGCCGGCACGCATTTCCACGCGGCGCTCTAATTTGCTGAACACTTCAGTCGCGCTGAGCTTGCCCGAAGCATCCCGGCTCACCGTCAGGGTACGGCTGGGTTTATCTGTTCCGTCTTGCAGGCTAGCTTGTAACCACTCCAATTCGCCTTCATCATTAGTCTGGGCGCGTACCGATTTACCGGCTTTCACCTGCAACACGCCTTTGGCGGTCGCATCAGTCTTGATGAAGTGATTGGCGTCATTGTCATCAATACCAAGGCGCAACATTAAGGCGCCCAAGGTATCACCACGCAAAACTTTTTCTTCCCGGACGAAATGCTGCTCACTGGCTTCCAGTGCCGCAATCTGTTCGTCGAGTTTCGGTAAGTTCAGTTCCTGAGTGATTTTTTTGACAGGCAAATCCGCTGCATCTGGTGCCATAGGAGCAACACCAACCGCACCAAAAGCGCATACGGCAAAAAATAAAGCGGAAAATGAGACGATGCGCGAAGTGCGCGTGGTTCCTAACAACAACCTGCTGCCAGAAGCTAAATGAGGTAATTTATCTGTTGGACGCATGCAATAAGTTAAAATTGACGATGTTGATTGAAAACGCTTGATTGCCGATATGAATGCTTGCCGGATTTAATTAATTAAAAACTAATAAATACGACTTAAATATGCACTAAGCTACGGCAAAATCAAAAAGGTGATGCAAAAAAATTCGCCTGATTGTAACAAACAAATAGCAAACGAATTAAAAAACGATCGTTGATTATGAATTCAGAACATGAATTCGACCAGCGGTGTTACAAAATAAGTTGATCCTGGTTAAGTTAATAATGACACTCTCTACACAAAAATTCCGCCAAAACCACTCCCGCTTCGAAAAACCTGCCATTGTCAGACGCCGTGCAACACGCACTGGCTGTCACCAAGCGCGGCGTTGATGAATTACTCATAGAATCAGAATTTGCCCAAAAGCTGGCGCGTAGCGAACAGACCGGCAAGCCTTTGCGCATCAAGCTGGGCCTGGACCCTACCGCCCCTGACTTGCATCTGGGCCACACCGTGGTCCTGAATAAAATGCGTCAATTGCAAGATCTCGGTCATAACGTGATTTTCCTGATCGGCGATTTCACCTCCATGATCGGTGATCCGTCCGGTCGTAACGTCACCCGCCCTCCCTTGACGCGTGAACAGATAGAAGAGAACGCACAGACCTATTTCAAGCAAGCGGCCCTGGTGCTGGATGCGGAAAAAACCGAGATCCGTTACAACTCGGAATGGTGTGATCCGCTCGGCGCGCGCGGCATGATTCAGCTCTCGTCCAAATACACGGTGGCACGCATGATGGAGCGTGACGATTTCACCAAACGCTTTAAAGCCGGCACCCCGATTTCCGTCCATGAATTCCTCTACCCTCTGATGCAGGGTTACGATTCGGTGGCACTGCACTCCGATCTGGAACTAGGCGGTACCGACCAGAAATTCAACCTGTTGGTTGGACGTGAATTGCAAAAGGATTACGGACAAGAGCAACAATGCATCTTGACCATGCCGCTGCTGGAAGGTCTGGATGGAGTGGAAAAAATGTCCAAGTCCAAGAATAACTATATCGCCATCACCGAACCGGCCAACACCATGTTCGCCAAGATCATGAGTATCTCGGACCAGATGATGTGGCGCTACTATGAACTGCTGTCGTTCTGCTCGCTGGAGCAAATTGCGCATTACAAGAAAGTCGTCAGCGAAGGCCAGAACCCGCGTGACATTAAAGTGGCGATCGCCCAGGAAATCGTCACGCGCTTCCATAGCAAACAGGCAGCTGACGATGCACTGAGCGATTTCGTGAATCGCTCCAAGGGCGGGATTCCTGACGATATCGCTGAACTTAGCCTGTCCGGCGCTCCGCTGGGAATAGCGCAATTGCTCAAGCAAGCCAATCTATGCGCCTCCACCTCGGAAGCCATGCGCATGGTCGATCAGGGCGGCGTACGTATCGATGGCGCAGTGATCAGCGACAAGCACCTGCAGGTACAGCCAGGCACGATCGTAGTGCAGGTAGGCAAGCGCAAATTTGCCAAGGTGACACTGACTGCATGATTGCCCTGATACAAAGAGTCAGTCACGCCAGCGTAGCTGTTGATGGCAACACCATAGGCGCCATCAAGGCTGGCCTGATGGTGTTGCTGTGCGCCGAACGCGGCGATACCGAACAGCAAGCCGATGCCTTATTGAAGAAACTCCTGGCGTATCGCGTCTTTAGCGATAGCGCCGGCAAGATGAATCTGAGCGTCAGCGATGTCGCCGGCAGCTTGTTACTGGTACCGCAATTTACGCTGGCGGCCGACACCAATTCGGGCACCCGCCCTTCATTTACACCGGCGGCAACACCTGAAATCGGACGACAATTATTCGATTATTTTGTAGCGCAGGCGCGCAGCAAGCAGTCGCAAGACGCAAAACTTACTCAAGTGGAGACCGGACAATTTGGCGCCGACATGCAGGTCTCACTCACTAACGACGGACCCGTCACCTTTTGGCTACAGATCAAACCTACCGCATGACAGAAATTCTCTTAATACGCCACGGCGAAACCGCCTGGAACGCCATCAAAAAACTGCAAGGCCACCTCGATATTCCGCTCAATGCCATAGGCACGCGGCAAGCCAAGGCTTTAGCCGCCGCCTTACAAGGCGAGCCGCTTGATGCGATTTTTTCCAGCGATCTGCAAAGAGCAGTACAAACCGCCGGCGAAATCGCCCGCCTGCAGAGACTAAGCACGCGGATTGATGACCAACTGCGCGAACGTTGCTTTGGCGGTTTTGAAGGCATGCTGTATAGCGAATTGCCGCAACGCTACCCGGACGCCTATGCAACCTGGCGTTCGCACGATCCCGACAGCAATTTCCCGCCATCAGCAGACAACAATATAGGCGAGAGCATACGTCAGTTCCAGCTACGCACCATCAGCGCGATCACGCATCATGCGCAACAGTTTGCGGGAAAAAAAATCGCCATCGTGGCGCATGGCGGTGTACTCGAATGCGCCTACCGTGCGGCAAAAAATCTGCCACTACATGCACCGCGCGAAATCACCATCTACAATGCCAGCATCAATCGCTTTCAGTGGGATGGCGAGCAACTGCAATTGCTGCAATGGGGAGACATCCGCCATCTGGAAACAGCTGAAACACTGGATGAGTTCAATCAAGATAAAGCGGCATAAAAAAACGGCAATATCAGATGATATTGCCGTTTTTTACAAAATTCAACTCAGCTCACGCTAAGCGTACTAGCTTCGGGCGCTAGGCAGAAAGCGCGCAATCGTCGCCAGCAAATCATTCTCAGGAACCGGCTTACCGAGATAGGCATCGCAGCCAGCCCAATTGCCGCGAAATTTATCGAACATGGAATTTTTGCTGGTCAGCATCACCACTGCGGTTTTTTTGGTATCGCCATTACTCTTGATACGCTTGCAGACTTCATAGCCATCAATTCCAGGCATCATGATGTCGAGAAAAATACAGGTATAGGATTTGGCCTGTGCCATTTCTATCGCCTGCTCGCCGTTCTCGGCAAAATCAACGTCAAAGTGAAACGGCGCCAATTTAATCCGCATGAAGGCGCGCACGGTTGCACTATCATCGACCACCAGGACTGATTCATTGAGCCGGGGTGGCATGAACACCGGTTCCGCAGGTAATTTCTTGTCGATAGAACGACGGTAAGTCTGACCATCCCAATGCGTGTCGCTATTTTTTTCGCGCTTGCTACGCTCCAGCAAGGCCGTACTCATTACTTCATCGAGATGTTCGAACAGGCGCATCCACTGTATCGGTTTTTGCACGAAAGGCCAGCCTACCGATACCGGCTCACGACCTATGATCACGGCGGGCGAATGAACATTCGGCGCGTGCTCACGCAGCGACTGCAATGCCTCGGCATTATCGGCATTAATCAGGTAAATATCTGCGCGCTGATCTAGCTCTACCGGTTCTATATAACAAAAATCACGGCGACCTGTCAGGCGAAAGGTGGATGCCAGCATGCGTTTCTCTGCATCAGAAAAACCTATCATCTCAAGAGTGAAACGCCGGCTGGCTTTTTCAGCCTGCGGTACTGGAATTGATTGACTCATCTTATAAAACCTATATAAACAGACGCATTGCCAAATTGCCTAAACGATAACATTGTAACATGGTGATCACGAAAATCCCAAACTTCTTCAAAGTTGCCCAACTGAAAAGTAATATACGGCAAGCGCCAAAAAGAACAAAGCTCAGCTGCAGCGGAACGTCATTTAAAAGAGACAAAAGCCAATGCCCTTAACTCCCGCAATCAGATTCCCTACAAACCTAACTCATACAGCGAGCTCAAAACCCCCGCTTAAACCTTAAACACGAGACTATATTTAAGATTTACGCAAAGCTATCCCTGCCAGCGTTACTGCCGAAAACAGCACTTTAATATCGGAAAAACGCATGTAACAAGATTCGGTCGATTACGCCTAAGTCACGACATTAATGTAACTTAATGCGAGGATTGCGCACCCGGTCTATGGTTTCCGCCCAAGTGGATAACCAGGTATGAAACAGACCATTGACCGCGACCTGATGATGCTTATGCAAAGACCAGTACATCCACTTGGCCAGCGTTCCTTCAATAAATACCGAACCACTGGCGATTGCACCCATCAGGCTACCGACCGTACTGTAATTTCCCAGGGATACCAGCGAACCGTGATCCTTATACGTAAACTCCAGCAAGGACTTCCCCTGCAACATACGCACCAGTGATTTAGCCAGCATACCGGCTTGCTGATGTGCCGACTGTGCACGTGGCGGTACCGGTGGCAAGCCCTCCCCTTGCGGGCAGGCGCAGCAATCGCCGAGAGCAAAAATCGCCGGGTCGCGACTGCACTGCAACTGCCGGTTAACAATTAACTGATTGATGCGATTACTTTCGAGTCCGTCGAGTTCATGCAGAAACTCGGGTGCCTTGATACCGGCCGCCCACACCACGATGCCGCTAGGAATAAATTTCCCGCTCGCCATCATGACGCCCTCTTTCGTCACCTCCATGACTTTTTCGTTGGTATGCACCTCAACGGCAATACTACGCAATTCCTTGGCGACGGCATAAGAAAGCCGTTCCGGCAGCATTTGCAACAAGCGTGGCGCGGCATCGACGATCACGATCTTCAAATCTTTTTCAGGATGAAAATTGACCAAGCCATAGCTAGACAAAATCTTTGTAGTCATGTGCAACTCCGCCGCCAGCTCAACACCGGTAGCGCCACCGCCGATAATGGTGACGGTAAACCGCCCCTCGCCAAAAGCTTGCGCCTGCGACTGCGCACGCAAACAGCAATTAATCAGCTTCTTATGGAAGCGTTCAGCGGCAGGCAAAGAATCGAGCATGATGCAATTTTCACGCGCGCCCTTGGTGCCGAAATCATTGGTCTGACTACCTAGTGCAATGACCAGGGTATCGTAAGCCAGCGCCTGTCGCGGCAACAACTCTTCACCATTTTCATCAATCGTGGGCTCGAGATAGATTTCCTTCTTTACACGGTTCAAACCATCCATGCGCCCCAGGCGAAACTCAAAACAATTGGAACGCGCCAGTGCAAAATACTCTCGTTCATCAGCATGGCTATCTAAGGTTCCCGCAGCCACCTGATGCAAGAGAGGCTTCCATAAATGAGTGCGACTGGCATCGACCAAAGTGATTAGCGCCTTCTTCTTTCTGCCTAATTTTTTTTCCCAGCCTGACTGCCAACTCCAGGCCTCCGGCACCACCACCGACTATCGTTATGCGATGGACTGCCGCCTCAGAAAACTGCCCCATATCTTGACTCCAAAATTTAAAAACGTATTTCATCAACGACAAGAGGAGGTAACTTGATATGGATGAGATGCGCTCTTGACATCAGGTATCGCAACAGATATTTGAGGCGGATCAAGTATATACAGGAATGCAGAGTGATTGGTTTCGATCCGGCACAGAAGTTCCGTTTGGAATTTTCTCTCTAATCGAAATTTTATTTGCCAAACAAGGCAATTCCCTATCAAAAACCATGGACAAATAGAAAAAAATATTCTTTGTCATCCATCGTATTTTGCTAATTTATTAGGCAGCATTTCAGGTAGAATAGCGCTTCCCCAAGATTACCTCCCAATACATCGTGCACATCGGCCCTTATCAGCTGCGGAATAATATTTTTGTCGCGCCCATGGCTGGCGTGACCGACCGGCCTTTCCGTCAATTATGTAAACAATTAGGTGCCGGTTATGCGGTATCGGAAATGGCGGCGTCCAATCCCAAGCTATGGGACACCGAGAAGTCTTCGCGCCGTACCAATCACGAAGGGGAGATGGAACCGAAAGCCGTGCAGATCGCCGGAGCTGATCCGCAAATGCTGGCCGAATGCGCCAGGCATAATGTGGACAGAGGTGCCCAGATCATCGATATCAATATGGGCTGTCCGGTCAAAAAAGTTTGTAATGCCTGGTGCGGCTCGGCGCTATTGCAAGATGAAAAACTGGTAGGCCAGATACTTGATGCCGTAGTCAAGGCCGTCGATGTTCCCGTAACCCTGAAGTTTCGCACCGGTTGGGACCGCGCGAATAAAAATGCGCTGGCGATTGCCCGCATCGCCGAGTCCGCTGGTATCGCCATGCTGACTTTGCACGGCCGCACCCGGGCCGACGGCTACAAAGGCGATGCAGAATACGAAACCATTGCAGCAGTCAAATCCCGGGTGAGTATTCCAGTGGTCGCAAATGGCGATATTACGACACCTGAAAAAGCCAGGTATGTATTACAAGTGACAGGGGCGGACGCCATTATGGTAGGTCGCGCCGCGCAGGGTCGCCCGTGGATCTTCAGGGAAATAGAGTATTTCCTCGAAACCGGTAAGCATCTGCCCCCCCCATGGTTGCCGAAGTCAGTGCCCTGATGGATGCCCATTTGCGTGAACACTACGCGTTCTATGGTGAATTCATGGGCGTACGCACCGCACGCAAGCATATAGGCTGGTATGTGCAAGACCTGATAGGCGGCGAAGAGTTCAGACAGGAGATGAATTTACTCACTTCCTGTGAAGATCAGTTAAACGCGGTAAAAATGTTTTTTGATAGTCGTAACGGGGAGCGGTTACAATACCGCCCCTCGGAAGAAAAGCTGGCAGCGTAAATTAATTCTAGCTTTTAGCGAAAGCGAGAAAATAATTCCTGTCAGTAAAACCAAAATTGGCGCTTCTAAAAATCATTGATGGTAATGCAGAGCAAGGCACAAACCGGCGTAATACATAAGCATTAGGTTTTAAGTATTGGTATTACGGGGATAGCCAAGCCAGCGATGCGCACGATACATAAATTTATAGATGTGCCACAAGCACTAATAGAAAAAAGACAGCATGAGCAAAGATAGCATTCAAGAAGCCGTTCACAAAAATCTGGATAAATATTTCCGCGATCTGGGTGAGCAACCTGCTTCGAATATTTACGACATGGTCGTGTTAGCGGTCGAAAAGCCGATGTTAGAAATGGTCATGACCAGAGCTGACAGCAACCAGTCTCAGGCTGCCGACATGCTTGGCATAAATCGCAATACCTTGCGCAAGAAATTGCAGCAGCACGGTTTACTTTAAATTTTCCTTTTTCACCATAGCCCACCATGATCAAACAAGCTCTCATCTCTGTTTCCGACAAAACCGGCATTCTTGAGTTCGCCCGCGAACTGTCTGCCCGCGGCGTTAAACTGCTGTCTACCGGCGGCACCGCCAAGCTACTCGCCGACAATGGCCTGCCAGTGACCGAAGTTGCCGATTACACCGGTTTTCCTGAAATGTTAGATGGGCGCGTCAAGACTTTGCATCCTAAAGTCCATGGCGGCATTTTGGCCCGTCGCGATTTTCCTGAGCACATCGCCGCCCTCGAACAGCACGGAATCCCTACCATAGACATGGTGGTAGTGAATCTGTATCCGTTCCAGCAAACTGTTGCCAAAGCAGAATGCTCGCTGGAAGACGCGATCGAAAACATCGACATCGGCGGCCCGACCATGTTGCGCTCGTCCGCCAAAAATCATAAAGACGTGGTGGTGATCGTTGATCCTAGCGACTATCAGATTGTGCTCGATGAGATGACGGCAAATCAGAACGAAGTCAGCTACGACACCAAATTTACCCTGGCGAAAAAAGTATTCGCGCACACCGCACAATACGATGGCGCCATCACCAATTACCTCACTAGCCTGGGCGAAGACAAAGCGCACACGACGCGCAGCAATTACCCGCAGACATTGAATATGCATTTTGAAAAAGTGCAGGAAATGCGTTACGGCGAAAACCCGCATCAGTCCGCTTCGTTCTACCGCGACCTCAATGCCATCGATGGCGCGCTGGCCAATTACACTCAGCTGCAAGGTAAAGAGCTGTCGTACAACAATATTGCCGATGCCGATGCGGCATGGGAATGCGTTAAGTCTTTCGACGTTTCCGCTTGCGTGATCGTCAAGCATGCCAACCCTTGCGGCGTCGCTCTCGGTGAAACGCCATTTGAAGCGTATAGCAAGGCACTGCAAACTGATCCGACTTCCGCCTTCGGCGGCATCATCGCGTTCAACCGCGAACTCGACGGCAAGGCCGCTGAAGCCGTCGCCAAGCAATTCGTTGAAGTCTTGATCGCACCGTCATTCACCGCTGAAGCGCTGCAAATTTTCGCGGCCAAGCAAAACGTGCGTGTATTGCAAATCTCGCTGGGCAATGCGGTCAACAACTACGACTTCAAACGCGTAGGCGGTGGCTTGCTGGTTCAAGCTCCGGATTCCAAAAACGTGATGCAATCTGAATTGCGCGTCGTTTCAAAACTACAGCCTACACCACAGCAAATGGCCGACATGATGTTCGCCTGGCGCGTCGCTAAATACGTCAAATCAAATGCCATCGTGTTCTGCGCGAACGGCATGACATTAGGCGTAGGCGCCGGCCAGATGAGCCGCATCGATTCCGCGCGCATCGCCTCCATCAAGGCTCAAAACGCCGGCTTGACCTTGACTGGCTCAGCGGTCGCGTCAGATGCCTTCTTCCCGTTCCGTGATGGCCTCGATGTAGTGGTCGATGCCGGTGCAAGCTGCGTGATTCATCCGGGTGGTTCCATGCGTGACCAGGAAGTGATCGATGCAGCAGATGAACGCGGCGTCGTCATGATCTACACCGGTACACGTCATTTCAGGCATTAATAGCATTTGCTTTGAGGTAGTTACCATCAATAGCAGCACATCATGAGCGTCTCTAACAATCGTAGCGAGCGACTCAAGGTCGGACTAAGAAGCGCAACCGTACTTCGGTACGGTGAGCATCGCAGGTTCGAGATTGCGTCGCGCAGTAGATTTTAGAGACGATCAAATGAAAATACTAGGAATCGACCCGGGCCTGCGCACTACCGGCTTTGGCGTCATCCATAAGCAGGGCACTAAGCTCAGCTATATCGCCTCTGGCACTATCAAGACGGCCGACGGCACTTTGCCGGAGCGCCTCAAAACCATACTCTGCGGTGTCTCGGAAATTATCCGCACTTACCAGCCCGATTGCGCAGCGGTCGAAAAAGTTTTTGTTAACGTCAATCCGCAATCTACCCTATTGCTGGGCCAGGCCCGCGGTGCGGCGATATGCGCCCTGGTCAGTGCTGACCTGGCAGTGGCTGAGTACACCGCCCTGCAAGTCAAGCAAGGCGTGGTCGGGCACGGCAAGGCAAAAAAAGAACAAGTGCAAGATATGGTAAAGCGCTTACTGATGCTATCGGGCACGCCTAGTTCTGATGCCGCCGATGCACTAGGGGTAGCGATATGCCATGCTCACAGCGGTGACACGCTGGCAACGCTGGCCGCATTCGCACCGGAACTGGCGAAAAAAGGCTTACGCGTACGCGCCGGACGATTGATAGGCTGACCTGACAGGCCAAATGATACGGCCATCCGCATCCAATTGCACAATAATCCGCAATATATTCTAAAGAGCGTGAATTTACCACCTGATTTTGCAATGAAACGTCATTGCAATCTTCCCCTCAATTTCAGCCTGCGGAGCCATCAGCGCGAAGTAAGCCTCACTAAGCAGCGCCTCTGGGATTCACGCCGCCCATCGCCATTGGCATACCGGTCTGGCCCGGCGACAGCGAATACAGCGCCGAGACCACCTGGCAGATCGCCGACGGTTGTCCGGTCAAGGTCAGCAAGATCACCATGTCGACTCACACCGGGGCGCATTGCGATGCGCCCTCGCATTACGATGCCGGCGGCAAGGCAATTGATGAAGTCGACTTGCAGACCTATATCGGCACTTGCCGCGTGATCCACTGCATAGGCGTGCAACAGGTAGAGCCGCAACATATTGCCGCCTTTTTAGACGATGTGCCGGCGCGGGTTTTACTACGCACTTATCAGCTTGCGCCACAGATGCGCTGGGATGCCGACTTCCCCAGCATCCATCCAAGCACAATAGATTTACTGGCGCAGCACGGCGTGCGCCTGATCGGTATAGACAGCCCTTCGCTAGATCCGCAAGACTCAAAAACTCTGGACAGTCACCTGACCGTCAAAAAACATCAGATGGCGATACTCGAAGGCATCGTTTTAGATGAGGTAGAGGCGGGCGACTATGAACTGATCGCGCTGCCCCTGAAACTGACCGGGCTAGACGCCAGCCCGGTACGCGCGATCCTGCGCTCGCTCACTTAATTCATTGAAGAATTTAATCAAATTAAACTAAGGCCAGACCATGACGACACTCACCCGCCAGCATTGCTTAGAGCTCGATCAAACTGATAGCCTGGCGCCGTTACGCCAGCAATTTTCCCTACCGCAAGGCGTGATTTACCTCGATGGCAACTCGCTCGGTGCCATGCCGAAAGCCGCCTTAAGCCGCGCCCAGCAAGTGATACAGGCTGAGTGGGGCAACGACCTGATCAAGAGCTGGAACACAGCCGGCTGGTTTGAGCTGCCATCGCGTCTCGGCAATTTACTGGCTCCTTTGATCGGTGCCGATCAGGGCGAAGTGGTGGTCACCGATTCGACTTCGATCAACCTGTTCAAGGCACTGGCCGCCGCACTACAGATGCAAGCGGCCACGCCAGCAACGGCTGCGCGTAAAGTCATCGTCACCGAACGCAGCAATTTCCCTACCGATATCTATATGGCAGAAGGGCTGACGCGTTGGCTGGATAGAGGCTACCGCCTGCATCTGGTCGACAGCGCCGAAGAACTCGACAGCGCGATCAATAGCGACACCGCCCTGGTCATGCTGACCCACGTCAACTATCGCAGCGGCGCCTTGCATGACATGGCGGCCATCACGGCACACGCGCATAGTCAGGGCGCTTTGATCTTATGGGATCTGGCGCATTCGGCCGGTGCCGTGCCGGTAGAGTTAAATCGAGCGAAAGCCGACTTTGCGGTTGGCTGCACCTATAAATATTTGAATGGCGGCCCAGGCTCGCAGGCTTTTATCTGGGTGCCGAAACATCATCAGCCAGCCTTCCATCATCCCTTGAGCGGTTGGTGGGGTCATGCGGCACCGTTCGCCATGCAAGCCTCGTTTGAAGCGACTCCGGGAATACGGCGCGCCCTATGCGGCACCCAGCCTATGGTGTCATTGGCGATGGTGGAGTCTGGTTTGCAGGTATTTGCCCAGACCAGCATGAGCGCAATACGCGCAAAATCCCTGGCGCTGACCGATCTGTTCATCGCCTTAGTCGAGAGCCGTTGCGCCAGTCACCCATTGGAACTGGCAACGCCACGCAGCCATGCGCAACGCGGTAGCCATGTCAGCTTCATCCACCCCCATGCTTACGCGGTAATCCAGGCATTGATAGGGCGCGGCATCATCGGTGATTACCGCGAACCGGGCATCATGCGTTTTGGTTTTTACCCCGCTGTACACGCAGTTTGTCGATGTCTGGGATGCGGTAGAAGGCTTGCGCGACATTCTCGACCAACAGGATTACCAGCCAGATGCCGCGCGCAATGCCGTGACCTGATGAAAAAATTTTGCCGCAGAGGCGCAGAGTACGCAGAGACAGGATTTCCTCTGCCTACCCGGCCCTGTGCGGCGAGTATTTGATTTTGTCTACATTCCACCTACGTTAAATAAACTCAACATCATGACTACCGACAATAAAGATAACAACACCGGCAAATGTCCGGTTTCCTGGCATGGCGCCAAAATGGATTTCAAAGATGACATGAGCTATGGCGATTATCTGGGCCTCAACCAGATACTCTCGGCCCAGCATCCGCTCTCGCCGAATCACAATGAAATGCTATTCATCATCCAGCACCAGACTAGCGAGTTGTGGATCAAGCTGATGCTGCATGAACTGCATGCAGTGCGCCAGCAAATGCAACTGGGCAATCTGCCGCCGGCCTTCAAGATGCTGTCACGCGTAGCGCGGATCATGGATCAACTGGTGCATGCCTGGGACGTGCTGGCGACCATGACGCCTAGCGAATACACCGCGATCCGCCCGTATCTGGGCGCTTCTTCGGGCTTTCAGTCACACCAGTATCGCGAGCTGGAATTTTTGCTGGGAAATAAAAAATGCGACGGTACACGATGCTGACGTCGTACACCATCATGCTATTGGCACGCGACGGTTTTGCCATCGACGCCGACCGCCTAGCGCAAGACTGGACGCTGGACATGCGCGCCAACGAATCGGTAAAAGCCGCCTGGCTCAAGGTGTATCAGTCACCGGAGCAGCATTGGGCCTTCTATGAACTGGCTGAAAAACTGGTCGACATGGAAACCGCTTTCCGTCAATGGCGCTTCCGCCATGTCACCACGGTAGAGCGCATCATAGGCTTCAAGACCGGCACCGGCGGCACCGCCTCAGCTATCTGCGCAAGATGCTAGACGCGTGCTGTTCCCGGAATTGTTTTCCTACGCACTCGCTGTAATTGATACCGCGCTGGCTGGTGGCGCATAGTCCACCGGCCCTTAGCTGACCTTAGCACCTTCAATGAACTGGCTGAAAAACTGGTTGACAAGGAAACCGTTCATTTCCGTCATTTCTTCAAGGCTAAATTAATCAGCAGTTTCAACTCCAGCACGGTCAGTTGTCCCCATACCGTATTCTCGTCAAACTCGATGCCGATCAGGGTGGCGATGTCACTGTAATCGTCTAGTTCGTTGTTATCCAAGCGATCCAGCAAGGCTTCCAGGCCGGCATCGTCGAGCGATGCAAATTCAAAATGTCGCTGCGGAATAACAAGGCTTTGTTGGTGTTATCCCAGATTAAGTCTTCGACTGGATACACTTCTGAATAGCCAGGTACCAAAATCCGGCATGCGCTTGCGCCTAATTGGTCATACTCCGCCATATAGACCTGTTTGCCCATTTCCTCGAGTATGCCGAACAAGGTGGCGGCTTCTTCGGCGTTGGAGTTTTCACCCTGACCGGAGAAATCCCACTCAATAAAATCGTAATCGGCTTTGGCGCTGAAAAAGCGCCATGACACCACACCGCTGGAATCAATGAAATGTTCCACAAAGTTATTCGGCTCGGTCACAGCGTTGCTGACAAAGGTGGGCTGAGGTAAATCGTTGAGACCTTCAAAACTGCGGCCTTGCAGCAGTTCAGTCAAGCTACGTTCCAGCGCCACTTCAAAACTAGGATGCGCGCCGAACGAGGCGAACACGCCGCCGGTGCGCGGATTCATTAAGGTGACGCACATCACTGGGTATTGCCCGCCGAGCGAGGCATCTTTTACCAGCACCGGAAAGCCTTGTTCTTCCAAGCCTTGAATGCCGGCCAGGATGCCCGGATATTTCGCCAGCACTTCTTGCGGTACATCCGGCAAGCAGATTTCGCCTTCCAGAATTTCGCGTTTGACCGCTCGTTCGAAAATTTCGGACAGACATTGCACCTGCGCTTCGACCAGTGTATTGCCGGCACTCATGCCATTGCTGGCGAACAGGTTTTCTATCAGGTTGGACGGGAAATACACGATTTCGCCGTCCGACTGCCGCACATACGGCAGTGAACAGATACCGCGATCACCATGCTCACCACCGCCGGAGTTGGTATCGATCAGATGCGAGCCGCGTAACTCGCCATCGGGGTTGTAAATCTCCAGGCAGTATTCGTCCAGAATTTCTTTAGGCAGTGCATCCTTTTTGCCAGGCTTAAACCAGCGCTCGTTCGGGTAATGCACGAACCCGGTATTGGCGAGATCTGCGCCCCAGAACGAGCCTGCATAAAAATGATTGCAACTGAGCCGTTCTATATACTCGCCCAATGCCGATGCCAGGGCGCTTTCTTTGGTCGCGCCTTTGCCATTGGTAAAACACATCGGTGAATGGGCGTCGCGGATATGTAGCGACCAGACATTCGGAATGATATTGCGCCACGAAGCAATTTCTATCTTGATACCCAAGCCCGCCAGCAAGCCCGACATATTCGCGATGGTTTGCTCCAAAGGCAGATCTTTGCCCGCAATATAGGTTGCGGCATTCGTATCCGGGCTTAAGCTCAGCAAGGCCTGCGCATCCGCATCTAAACTCTCTACCTCTTCAATCACAAACTCGGGCCCGGTCTGCACCACTTTTTTTACCGTGCAGCGTTCGATAGAGCGCAAAATACCTTCGCGGTCTTTGGCAGAGATATCCTTGGGTAATTCGACCTGAATCTTGAAGATTTGCTGGTAACGGTTTTCCGGATCAACAATATTATTTTGCGATAGACGGATATTTTTCAGTAGGGATATTGCGCGTGTCGCAGTACAGCTTCACAAAATATGCCGCACACAAGGCAGATGATGCCAGAAAGTAATCGAATGGACCGGCGCTGAGCCATCGCCCTTATAGCGGATAGGCTGGTCGGCTATGACCGTGAAATCATCGAACTTGGCTTCAAGACGAAGCTTATCGAGAAAGTTGACCTTAATTTCCATGAGGGGGATCTGCGGCATATGGCAAGACCTTCAGATAGGCATCCGATTCGCCATATTCACGGAAAATTTCCATACCGGCTTTTTTGGCGATATGCACCATGGTGTGATTCGATGACAAGAAGTGCATGTACAAGGTATCGACATCACCATTACGGCAATGAATCGCACCGCGCTCGAATAATTTTGAGCCTACCCCCTTACCGCGTGCCGATTCAGAGACCGAGACGCCAAATTCGGCGATTCTATCCTTATCACTGACATCATCATCTGCCTGACGCGGTGCGAACGCCAGATGACCGACCCCGACCAGGCGGAAGTTTCTGCTGACCACGCCAAACAAGGCGTCGCGCGAAAAATCCAGACCTTCTACATACTTCTCCACCATTTCATCGGGCAAATAGGTACCAAAACGCAGCAAGCGGTCACTTTCCTTAAGCCCCAGAAAATGTTTCAGGATGCGGTGCCGGTCGCGTTCGGATAATTCTTTCACGAACACCGTATGTTGAGAGTGGGCAGGCACATCGCCTGGCACTTTGCCTTCGGGGAAAATATCAGAGGTATGCATATTGAGGTCTTCCTACAAATACTGAGAATTTGTGCACTGCACAACGCATTGTAGGCGATATCCCAGTGCTCTGCTAAACTTAATCGACTAACATTGATTTTCGACAAAACTTTTGCACTGCAGCGATTCTTTCCTGACGTATCGCTTCGGCAATTTTTTGCGGCTGTCCCAGGTGCGCTGCCGCCACAGCACCGGCGTTGACCGCTTGTGCCGCCGCGAATGCCTCAATCAGGTAGGCAGGTTGCGGAAACTGTACGTCAACCAAGTCTGCACGGCCAAAACAATCACATTCTGCGGCCTTAAGCATATCAAAAAAACGCTGAGGCTTGCGAAAAGCATCATTGCGCTCAAACAATTCCAGCAGTGTCGCAGGGCGCATCTCCATGGCCCGGCCGACATTGCCGTGATCGCGCGCCGTCATGATCGCCAGATCACGGCATTCACCCGGCACTCTCAGGCGCTGGCACAGCGCTTCCACCAATGCCACGCCACGCTGCTCGTGACCATGATGGCTAGGCCATTTTTCGGGATCACTGGTGCCCTTGCCGAGGTCATGCATCAAGGCGGCAAAACGTATGGGCAGGGAATAGCCGTGTTGCGCAGCATAATCGACCACCAGCATGACATGTATGCCGGTATCTATTTCAGGATGGTACCTGGGTGGCTGCGGCACGCCCCATAAGGCATCGAGTTCAGGCAACAGTCGCTTAAGTGCACCGCATTCGCGCAACACCTCAAACATGCGGGAAGGCCGCGCCTCCATCAGGCCACGCGCCAGTTCTTGCCAGACCCGCTCAGGTACCAGCGCGTCGACTTCGCCGGCCGCCACCATCTGCCGCATCAACTCCATAGTTTCAGGAGCGACGCTAAATTTGACGGGCTCTACCGAAAACCTGGCGGCAAACCGCGCTACCCTTAAAATCCTGACCGGATCTTCGGCAAACGCTTCAGACACATGACGAAAAATCCTATCCTGCAAATCCCGCTGACCGTGAAACGGGTCGATCAACTGGCCGTCTTCATCCTCGGCAATCGCGTTAACCGTAAGGTCGCGCCGTATCAGGTCTTGCTCCAGGGTGACGTTTTCATCGGCATGAAACACAAAGCCCTTATAGCCAGCCGCAGTCTTGCGCTCAGTACGCGCCAATGCATATTCTTCATGAGTTTTCGGGTGCAGGAACACCGGAAAATCCTTACCCACCGGCGTATAGCCCAGCGCCACCATCTGACGTGGCGTAGCGCCTATCACCACGTGATCGTGGTCTTGCACTTTCAGACCCAGCAGGCGGTCACGCACGGCACCGCCGACGACGTAAGTTTTCATAAGGAGTGACTATTTTCTAGTAGGAAAATCGTACTTGGGCATTTCTTCTGCCTCATTCAAGGCATCCCTGATCCACTCCGCCACGGCAGGGTGCGCTTGCACCCTTTCCACGTAGGCTTGCAGGGCCGGTGCCAACGAGACGTTATAGGTTTTAAAACGCATCACCACCGGTGCGAAGTAGGCATCGGCAATACTAAAATCACCGAACAAATAATGGTGCGCGCCGTAACGTGACAGGCAGTCTTCCCAGATTTCGCTGATGCGGCCGATGTCGGCCTGCGAACCGGCGTTGCGACCCTTACCGGAAAAATCGGCCTTGATATTCATAGGCATGGAGGCGCGTAAATCACTAAAACCAGAATGCATTTCGGCGCAAATGCTGCGCGCTATCGCACGTGCGGCAACATCTTCCGGCCACAGGTTTTGCAGGGGAAATTGTTCCGCCAAAAATTCGCAGATAGCCAAGGAATCCCAGACCACTATCGGGTCAGCCAGCAACACCGGCACCCGTCCGGCCAGCGAATATTCAGCGATATGCGCCGAGGTAGTCGGCTGATCCAAAACGATCTGTATCTCTTCAAACGGAATGGTAAACGCCTTCATCACTACCCATGGACGCATCGACCATGAAGAGTAATTTTTATTCCCTATCACCAGCTGCATGCTAGGTTTTTTTGCGCCATTGAGCATGGTTTCCAGCGAAGTATCCAGTTCAGTATCTTGCATGATTTTTCCTCACTTCAAAGTCTGTATTCAATTGCCTGACAATTGACGATTGCTAATTAGCTTAAGGCAGCTCAGCATCATTGGGCGACATGCCTTTTGGCACCACTACGCCCAGACGCGCCTTCAGGGACTGCGGTTTTTTCTCAAAAATAGCGGCATAGTAAGTCGCATTCGACAGCACGTTTTTCACGTAACCGCGGGTTTCTGAAAACGGGATAGTCTCTGCAAAAATCGCCCCCTCAACCGGACGTGTCAAAGTCGAACGCCAGGCCCGCGGCCGGCCCGGCCCGGCATTGTAGGCCGCTGACGCGAGTGCCTGCGAGCCCCCCAGATCGGTCAGCACCATATTCAGATAATTGGTGCCAAGCACGATATTGGTTTCAATGTCGTTGACTTGCTCGGGCACAAAACCGCCCAGGCCGATTTTCTTGGCGACATAGCGGGCCGTCGCCGGCATCAATTGCATCAGGCCCGAAGCCCCCACATGCGACTTGGCGTTCAAGATGAAACGCGACTCTTGCCGTATCAAACCATATACCCATGCCATATCGACACCCAGCGCCTGCGTAGTTTTGTACATGCTTTCATTGAAAGGCGTAGGGAAACGCTGGCCAAAATCGTTCTCGCCTTTGGTGCGATCGGAAGTACTGACCATGCGATCAAGCATATTATTCTGGCGCGCCAGTTCAGCCGCCACCAGATGCTGGCGCTCATTCATTTTACGCAGTTCCCAATTCCATTCACGGGTGCCTTCAAAGCGCAGGTTCATGGCATAAAACTTTAGTGCCCTTTGTAAATTATCGTTTTTTGCAATCAGCGCCATCTCATCGGCAGTAACCGGTTTTGCAGTCAGCGGCACGCCGATTTTTTGGCCACGCTCTTCCAGCGCCAGCTGCCCATAGAAATGAAATTGCTCGGCGATGCTGGCAAACAGCGCTTGCGCCTCTTCTTTCTTGCCCTCTTCCTTCAGGGCACGACCCTGCCAGTAAATCCAGGCAGGATCGTTTTTCAAACTCGCTGGCATGGCGGAAATACCGAACTTCACCATCGCCCAATCGCCCTCGCGCAGCGCACTACGCACGCGCCACTGATACGCTTCTTGCGACAGACTGGCGGCATCGGCCCTATGCCAGTACGCCAAGGCTTCCGGTTTCAGCTTGAGCGACGCTTGCAAGGCAATATGCGCCCAGCCCTGAGCCCGTTCAGTCTCAGAAAATTTCGCACTATATTGCGACAAGGTGTCGGCCGCCTCATCAGGATCAGTTTTGGCCAGACGCCCCAATGCGATCAGATAGAGTTCATGCGCCGCTTTGCCCGATGCCGGTGCTTTTCCCAGTAAGGTCGCTGGTTTCTCTATCGCCTGCGTCACACTTTTTTCAGGAACATTGAGTAGTTTCGCCATGCGCTGCGCCAACGGCATCGCGGAATTTTCGGCCGCCATGCGCATCTGTACCCACAAATCGGCTTCGCTAAATTGTCCCTGTTCATACAGATACGTCACCAGCGAATAACAACCAACGCCATAGTCGCGCGGCGCAGTCAGCAAGGCACGCGCCTCAGCCGCCACTTTTTGTAACTTACTCGCTTTCGAGATCAACGCATAACACTTGAGCTGCGTGTCATCCGCCACCACAAATTGCGGATATTGCTGATCGAAGGTATCCCATTCAGCGCGATGCCCGAGCACCAGCAGCCAGTCATTGCGCAATCTATCCGCAATGGCGCTGCCTTCGTAACGATTCAGGAAATCTTTCACCTCGGTATTGGAGGCCGAGCGTATCCGCGTCCTGAGCACGTAATAATCGACGTATGACGGAATTTCGTACTGGCGCAGCGCGGCGGCGTGCTCTTGCGCAG